>CAZNAE010000057.1:0-20122 GCA_964570695.1 uncultured Devosia sp. | reverse complement strand
GCCGGAGAGGTGAGGCCATTATGAGGGAGGCTGGGAGTGCGGCAGTAGATTTTGTCAGGGGATTGAGTTGGTTGCGATCTTTGCGGTTTTGGTGACCTTGATCTTGCAGTCGTCTCCCTCCTCCTTGCGGGCCTTCTCACCTCAAATCGATCCACCGGATCGACTTGCCCTCCGGGACGGCTCGAAGCCCGGCAAGGAGGAGGGACGCGACTGAGGGTTTGGTGGTGGGAGGCCTTCAGGGATGGATTCCAGCTTCCGCCGGATTGCCACCGAGGGTGCATGAGGTCCCAGGAGACGCGTCTATGTCGCCGTCCCCACCCCCGCCACCTGCGGGATGGCGTCTTCGGGGATGTCGTCGAAGCTGGCGTAGTTCATGTTGTAGAGTTTGGCATAAAGGCCGCCCAGCTTCATCAGGCGCTCGTGGTTGCCTTCCTCGATCAGAACGCCGTTCTGCAGCACCATGATGCGGTCGGCGTTGCGGATCGTGGCGAGGCGGTGCGCGATGACCATGCCGGTGCGGCCCTTGAGCAGCACCTTGAGCGCTTCCTGGATCTGCAGCTCGGTGTAGCTGTCGATCGAGGCCGTCGCCTCGTCGAGCACGAGAATCTTGGCGTCCTGCACCAGCGCACGGGCGAAGCTCAGGAGCTGCCGCTGGCCGAGGGAGAGATTACCGCCGCGCTGCTCGAGCTTGCTGTCGTAGCCGTTGGGCAGCTGCATGATGAATTCGTGCGCGCCCACGGCTTTGCAGGCCTCGACGACCTGCTCGATGGTCGCACCGGTCCGGGCGTAGCGGATGTTTTCGATCACCGTGCCGGTGAACAGGAACGGCTCCTGCAGTACCATGGCGATCGAGTCGCCGAGCGAATGCTGCGTCACATCGCGCACGTCGACGCCGCCGACCAGCACCCGCCCTTCCCACACATCGTAGAAGCGATGGACGAGCGCCATCGACGAGGTCTTGCCCGACCCGGTCGGGCCGATCAGCGCCACCGTTTCGCCGGGGTTCACCTTGAAGGAGACATCCTTGAGCACCGGCTGGCCCTTGCGGTAGCCGAAGGTCACTTGCTGGAATTCGACGGACCCGTCCATGTCGCGCGCGAGCTCGACCGCACCGGGCTTATCCTGGATGTCGACCGCAACGTCGAGCACGTCGGTAATGCGTTCGCCGGATGCCATGGCGCGCTGCATCACCGAATACTGCATGGTCAGCGAGCGGATCGGGTCGAAGAAGCGCTGGATGTAGAAGAGATAGGCAATCATCACGCCGACATCGAGCGTGTGGGTCAACACAAGCTGGCCGCCGACGACCACCACCGTCGCCATCGAGATGCCGGTCAGGGTGTCGACGATCGGGATCGTCACCTGCGCAAACTTGGCGGCACGCAGATGCGCCTTGAGGTTGGTGTAGGACTTCTCGTCATAGAGATCGAAATTGACGCGCTGCCGGTTGAGGCTCTGCACCGTGCGCACGCCGTTGATGCCCTCGGCCAACGCACCGTTGGCGCGCGAGTTTGTCTCGTGTGCCTCCATGAAGCTGCGCTTGGCCGGCGGCAGCCAGAACAAGCGCACGATGAACAGTGTCGGCATGGTGGCAAGCGTCAGCAGCCCGAGCCAGAAATTGAGCGACAGCAGCACGGCGACAATGCCGAAGAGCAGCACGACGTCGCCGACCGACATCACCGACGTCTCGAGGAACTCCTGCATCGAGTTCACGTCGCCCTGCAGCCGCGACATCAGGCGGCCAACCTCGGTCTTGTCCATAAAGCTCAGTGAGACGCGCTGCAGCTGCTGCATCATGGCCCGCCGCATATCGAAGAGGACTTCCTCGGCCACCTTGCCGACCGTCGCCTCCTGCAGATAGCTCGCGCCGTAGTTGATGACGATCACGACAAAGAACGCCGCCACGCACCAGCCGAAAACGCCGGCCCCAGCTTGCTTCATGCCGGTATCGATGGCGTAACGAATGATCAGCGGAAAGGCGAGGTTGGTCAGCGTAAAGGTCAGCACCGCCGCGACGGAGATGATGAGGCGCCGGCGATAGGGCCGGACGAACGCCCAGATGCGGCGGATGATCTTGGGATCGATGGCCTTGCCGAAGACCTCTTCGTCCTCGCGATGCGAGCCGACCACCGCCTTTTTGGGGCGCTGGCTGCGGTCTTCGTCGTCCATGTCGATATCGGCGATGGCCATTCTACTCTCCCGCCATCAACGGCATGTCCGTCTCGGGCCGGACCTGCAGATCGTAGAGTTCCTTGTAGCGGCCGCCGCGCGCCAAGAGCTCGAGATGCGAGCCGCGCTCGACGATGCGACCGTCCTCTATGAACAAAATCTGGTCGGCGTGCATCAGCGAACTCAGGCGGTGCGCGATGATGATGGTGACCCGCCCCGCGGCGAACTTGCGCATGGCGACGCGGATGCGCTGCTCGGTTGCAGCATCGATCGCGGCGGTCGAGTCGTCGAACACCAGCACAGCCGGCTTCAGAACGAGGCTTCGCGCAATGGTGAGGCGCTGGCGTTGGCCGCCGGACAGCGACGCGCCGCGCTCGCCGACGATTGTGTCGTAACCACCCGGCAGGCCCGCCACGTAGTTGTGGAGCTGCGCCGACTCGGCGGCACGCTCGATCCGCCCCTCCTTCGCCCAGGGATTGCCGTAGGCGATGTTGTTCTCGATCGTCGTCGTGAACAGGAACGAGTCCTGCTGCACCACCGCGACGTGATTGCGGAGCGAGTCCTTGGTGACCTCGGCGACGTTCTGCCCGTCGATGGTGATCGCGCCGCTCGATACGTCGTAGTAGCGCGGAATGAGGTGGACGAGCGTCGACTTGCCGCTGCCCGGGGGACCGACGAACGCGATGGTCTCGCCGCGCCGCGCCTCGAATGACACGTCCTTGACGACGTCGCGCGTCGTGCCCGGATAACGGAAACTCACGTGATCGAATTTCAGGGTGCCCTCGGCGACCTGGAGGGCGGGCGCGTTGGGTTTGTCGCGAACCGCGAGCTCGAGGTCGAGCAGGTTGAAAAGCCGCATGCCGCACGTCGCGCCGCGGGCGATGGAATTGACCAGGAGCCCGAGCTGCCGCACCGGCATCTGCAGGATCGTCATGAAGGTCAGGAACTGCGTCAGCGTGCCGACGGTCATCTCGCCGCTGGCGACCTTGGTGCCGCCCAGCCAGAGCACGAGGCCCATGGCGAGAAAGAACGAGAAGTTCATGGCCGCGCTGCTCTTGACGCGCAGATCGACGCGCTCATGCGCGAGTTCCAGCGCGTGCTGCGAGGTGTGCTCGAACTTCTTCATCTCGTGGTCCTGCGCCGCGAAGGCGCGGACGACGCGGATGCCGCCGAGATTTTCCTCCATGACGCGCGACATCACCGTGAGCCGCTCCTGCAACTCGAGCCACGTGGCGCGAAGCTTGAGGTGGGCGCGCGACGAGCTCCAGGCGACGTAGGGCACGAAGCTGAGGCTGAGCAGGCCCAGCTGCCAGTCGGTCGAGATCAGCAAATAGGCGCCGACGCCGATCAGCACCGAGAGCAGAATGAAGCGCACCGTGGCGGTCGCGAAGAACATGCGCACGCCGTCGATGTCGAGAATACCGAGCGTGATCAGATCGCCCGAATGCACCCGGTCGTGGAAGGAAAAGCTGAGCTGCTGCAGCTTCTCATAGGCCGCGAGCCGGAGCTCGTAGGCGGCATAATGGCCGACGCTCTCGCTGTAATAGTTCTGCGTCAGCGTGAAGATGCCGCGCCCGATCGAGACCGCGAGCAGCAGCATCGCCGTAGTCCACAGCGCCTGCTCAGCGGCGGCGCCTGCGGTCCCCAGACCCAGCGCCTGATCGACGGCGTGGCCGAGAAGGCGCGGGACGAAGAGCTGTAGTGTAGCGGCGATGAAAGTCGAGACGATGCAGATCGTCACCTGCCAGGGATGGCGGAGGTTGAGGCGCGTGATACGCCATAGCGTACCTACGCCTTTCCCCCAGCTCGCTTTGGCGACGTGGGAAAAAGCGTTGGCGCGCCTCTTGGCGCTGGCCCGGTCGATGCTCACGGGAATAGTCCAGAATTTTGAAATGCCCGTGACAGACGGGCGAGGCGGGTACGTTTGGTACCCGAGTCACTAAAATGTTAGGCTACTAACTTTTGGATTTCAACGGTTTTTCTCGCGAAAATGCCGGCTAATTCAGAGCCAGCGCTCGGCGATGACCACCGTGTCGCCCGGCAGGATCGCCTCGTCGAGGCCCACGGACCGCTTGGTCATCGCCTTGCCGATGCGGCGATAGATGGTGACACGCCCACGATCGGCGAAGTCCTTGAAGCCGCCGGCGGTGGCGATCGCGGCGCGCACGGTCATGCCGTAAACGTAGGGATACTGGCCGCCGGTCGTTACCGCCCCGTCGATGAAGAACGGCCGGTAGTTGGTGATCTCGACCGAGACCTTTGGGCTGATCATGTAGCCATTGGCGAGGAGGTCGGTGATCATCCGCTCAGCGGTCGTGATGGTCTGGCCCCGGACGGTCACCTGGCCGGCGAGCGGGAGCGAGATCGTGCCCTTGTCGGTGACGGTGTAGCTGTTGGTGAGGGTGGTATCGCCGTAGACGGTGACGCGCAGTACGTCGCCAGTATCGAGGGTGTATTCGGTTGGCGCGTCGGCCTGGTAGGCCGCCACCTTGTTCATCGCGCAGCCGCCGAGGACCGCAAAAAGCAGGGGCACGAGAAGCAACGACCAACGCATGACAACTCTCGAAGAACGCGCAGGCGAGGCGAGCGCCTGCACCCGCAAGTGTCGCGCCTCATGGTTAATTTCCCCTTAGCCGGCCGGGCGCGGCTTGCCGGATGCGAGGCGGCTTAACCGATTGCTTACCCTGAGCGCCCGATAGTCTGGGGACGCCGGAGCCTCCGGCCCGAGCCCCAGGAATTCCGATGTCCTCACGTCGCAGCATGGGCGTCACAAGCGTGATCTCGGGCGCATTGCGCGGACTGTTCATCGCAGTCGCGACCGCCGGAGCTGCGTTCGGGCTGCTGGTGGTGTTCCATCCGTTCGGCACGACGATAGGGACCGGCGGGGTGGTGGATGCCCCGACCGCAACGGTGCTGCATCAGCGCATAGACGCCGCGCGCGGCGCGCTCGCCCAGACCGAGGCGGCTCTCGACAACGTGAAGCCGCGCCAGCCGGGTGCGGTCACGGCCGGCGGCCAGGTCGAGGCGCAGATCGCCGCGGCGACCGAGCGGCGCGACCTCGCGCTGCGCCATGCCGGCGCCATCCGCGACGCGCTGAAATCCGGGCTGCCGGTCGACTCGCTCGCCGAGATTCGCGACAGCGTCGTCATCGGCCAACTGATGTCACAGCAGAGTGCGCTCGAAGCGCAGATCGCCGAACAGGGCGCGAAGTTCAAACCCACGCACCCGGTGATGCGGGCGCTGAACGCGCAGCACACGGCGCTGGTCGGGCAGATCCGCGACGAAGCGGCGAGCGTGGCATCGGCACTCGAGTCCGAGGCCAAGCTCGACGACACGCAGATCAAGCAGTTGCAGGGGCAATCGAGCGATGCACCGGTAACGGTGGCGACTCCCGCCGTCGATACGACCGCGCTCGAGGCGCAGGCAGACGCCGAGCGCAGTGAACTCGACGGGCTGATGGACGCCTATTTCGGGCTGAAGCCGGGCGCGGCTGGGGTGGCTGCGAGTGCCGCCGACCCGCTTAACCCGCTGAATCTCGTGGTGATGGCAGTCGCCGGTATCGCCGCCATCCTGTTCCAGATCGTTCTGGCGGCGGGCCGCAAGCCGCCCGAAAGCGACCTTGCCGATTGGAGCCGGGATCGCGATCCGGAACTGCCGGTCGAACCCGCGACCGCTGTTCCGAGCCCTGCCCTGCGGCGCGCCTCGTGAGCCTCAAGCTCGCGCTGCGTATTCTCGCCTGGTTGCTGCTGGCCGGGCTCGTCGTGGTCACCATCGGCCCGATCGAGTGGCGGCCGATCAGCCCGCTGCCGGTGCAGGTCGAACGGGCGACGGCGCTCGCCATCATTGGATTCGTCTTCGCGCTCGCTTATCCGCGCCACATCGTGATCGTGGCGGTACTGGTACTTGGTCTGACTGCGGTACTTGAAGCCCTGCAGCTGGTCGAACCGAGCCGGCACGGGCGGATCGCCGACCTCACGGTCAAGCTGATCGGTGGGGTTTTTGGGCTGCTTTGCGGCTGGCTGATCGAACGCTGGCGGGCCAGGAACATTCAGTAGAATTCGATTCAAATTGCAAGCTTAACCATTCCTTAAGCAGTGACCGCCGCCGCTCCCCAGATGTGATTAGAGATTGATCCCGAGACCTTTGGGATCAATCGACATGGCGGAAGCCGACCAATTCATTTCGAGCGCGGAGCCACTGCACCTGCGGCGGGATGAGATCGTCCACCGCCTGCTGCTCTGCGTGACGATCGGCGGCGTCGAAGGCGTCGCCGCCTTTGCGCTGACCTTCGGCGTCGCCCTGACCTATCACCTCGCCGCGCTGCATCAGCACATCTATGAATTCAGTACGCTATTCTATATCGCCATCGGCCTGATGATCGGTGTCGTCTACGCGGCCTTTTCCGCCATGGCGGCAAGCCGCTCGCTAACGCGCGAACGCAACGCCCAGCTTGACATGCAGGAGGCCCTGTTCGGCTGGACGGCGACGATTGCCCTGACGCTGCTGATCGCCTTCCTCGTCGGCCGGGTCGCCGATTTCTCGCGTGTCTCGCTGACCGCGGCGTACCTCGCCGGCGTCCCCGTCACCTTTGGGCTGCGTCATCTGCTGCGCGGCATCGTCGATAGCCGCATCCGCGGCGGCGCCCTCCACTACCAGACCGTCGCGGTGATCGGCAGCCGCCTTGACGTGCTGAACTTCCTGCTCGGCGGCGAACTCTGGCGGCAGGGCCACAAGCTCGCGAGCTCGCTCTATTTCGAGGATGCGCGCGACGAGAGTGGCAAACTCCGACCCGAGGTGATTTCGGAGTTCGCTGCCCGCAACGTGCGCAACGGCACCGATCATATCGTGTTCGTCGGCAGCCTCGCCGATCTCGACGAGTTCGACGGCACGGTGGCGCAACTCAAGCGCTACGCGCTCAACCTGCTCTTCGCCCCGGCATCGCGCAACCGGACGCTCAAATTCCTCGACGTCATCGCCATCGGCCCCAACAATGTGCTGCGTTTCGTGCGCACGCCGATGAGCCAGTCGGCGGTGCTGCTGAAGCGCACCTTCGATCTCGTCCTGTCGGGCTTCGGCTTGATCGTCTTGGCGCCGTTCTTCGCGCTGGTGGCGCTCGCCATCGTGCTCGAGTCGCCGGGACCGGTGATCTACAAGCAGGCGCGGCGTGGCTTCAACGGCGACACCTTCCTGATCTGGAAGTTCCGCTCGATGCGGGTCACCGAGAGCGGCTACAAGATGACGCAGGCGCAGAAGAACGATCCGCGGATCACCCGCGTCGGACGTTTCATCCGCCAGACCTCGATCGACGAGCTGCCGCAACTGGTCAACGTCTTCGTCGGCCAGATGAGCCTTGTCGGGCCGCGGCCGCACGCCATCTCGCATGACGAGGAGCTGAGCCATCAGCTTGCCATCTACGCCCATCGGCAGCGTATCAAGCCGGGCATCACCGGCTGGGCCCAGGTGCACGGCTTCCGCGGCGAAACCTCGAACCGGGCGCAGATCGAAGGGCGCGTCGAGCACGACATCCACTACATCGACAACTGGTCGATTCTGCTCGACCTGTGGATCATCATCCTCACGCTGCTCTCGCCGGCAACCCGCCGGAACGCGCGATGAACGCCCTCGTCCAGAGTTTGCCGATGATCACGCTCGGCGGCTTGCCGATCACCGTCATCGACCGCGCCGGCGAAGCGAAGCTGATGATCGCGCTGGCGGCGACGCGGCGACCGAGCGGCCCGTTGTTTTTCACGTCCGCCAATGGCGAGGTGATCGCCCGCACAGCGGCCGATCCGGCTCTCGCGAGGCTGTTTACCTCCGCCGACCAGGTGGTTGCCGATGGCCAGCCGCTGGTCATCGCCTCGCGCTTCTTATGCGAGCGGGCGCTGCCGGAACGGGTCGCGACGACCGATGTCTTCCACGACGTAGCCAAGCTCGCCGAGGCCGCAGGAACGAGCTTCTATTTCCTAGGCGGGACCGAGACCGAGAACCGAGCTGCGGTCGCCGCCGCCCGCCGGGCCTATCCGCGGCTCAACATTGTCGGCGCCTCGCATGGCTACCTCAAGGGCAACGCGCTCGACGCCAAACTCTCCGAGATCGACGCGCTCGCGCCCGATATCATCTGGCTCGGGCTTGGCGTGCCGCGCGAGCAGTATTTCTTCCGGGACTATGCGTGGAAGCTGCCACATGTCGGCATGATCAAGACCTCGGGCGGCCTGTTCGACCATATGGCCGGCAAGATTGCTCGCGCGCCGGCGATGGTGCAGCGCCTCGGCTTCGAGTGGCTGTGGCGCATGCTGATGGAGCCGCGGCGGCTGTTCTGGCGCTATGTCAGCACCAACCCCCGCGCCGTCTATGAGATGCTGAGGAATTCGCGATGAGCACACTGCTCGATACCGATATCGCCATTGTCGGCGGTGGCCTCGCGGGGACCATTGCGGCGACCGTGCTGAGCCGCAACGGCCACAGGGTGACGCTGATCGACCGCAGTGAGACCGTGCCGCCCGAATTCCGGGTGGAGAAGATCGGCGGCGCGCAACTGGATTTGCTTCGCCGTTTCGGGCTGCTGCCGGCACTTGCCAAGAACGCGACCTATTTCGACGATGTGATCAATCTGCGCTGCGGCCGGGTCGTCGACCGCACCCGTACACCGCACTACGGGATCCTCTACCAGGATCTGGTTGCCGCAATGCGCCGCGAGCTGCCGCGCTCGGTGCGGTTCGTCGTCGACCGCGTGACCGACCTTGCGACCAGCGACAATGTGCAGACGATCACGACCAACGAACATGGCGCCATCACCAGCCGGCTGCTCGTCCTCGCCAGCGGCATGAGCGATCTGTTGCGCAGCCGCCTCGGTATCGAGCGCGAAGTGCTACGCGAGAAGCAATCGCTGACCTTTGGCTTCGATCTGGCGCTGGTCGGCGAAAGCCGACGGCCATTCTCGTCGCTGACCTACTACGGGGAGAAGCCTGCCGACGGCATCGACTACATCACCATCTTTCCGACCGCGAACGGGCTGCGCGCGAACCTCTTCACCTTCCTCGACCATCGCGATCCATGGGTGAAGGCAATCCGCACGACGCCGACCGAGACGCTCACCGCCGCCCTGCCCGGCCTCGGCAAGGCCGTCGGCGCCTTCGAAGTGACCAGCAAGGTGCAGAACTGGATCATGGATATCGGCGTCGCGCGCAACGTGCGGCAGGCTGGCGTGGTGCTGATCGGCGATGCGTACCAGACCTCGTGTCCGGCCGCCGGCACCGGCGTCAGCCGGCTGCTGACGGATATAGACCGGCTCGCGGCCCACACGCCGGACTGGTTCGCGACCCCTGGCATGGCGGCCGACAAGATCGCGGGGTTCTATGAGGATCCGCAGAAGCAGGCGATGGATGCACATGCCCTGGGGCTGGCGGATTTCCGCCGCAGCTTTACCATCGACGACAGTCTCGCCTGGCGCAGCCGCCGGCAGGTGCAGTTCCTGCGGCGTGGCGTGCTCAACGCCATCGACCGCCTGAGCCCGGCCCTCGCCGCGCGCATCCGCAAGCTGCGCGCTTAAGCCTTACGATCGGAGGGAAGCTTCGACCGGCTCTTCGTCGGTCAGCGGCGGCGCCGCGTTGTGGGCAGGCGCCGGGCGTTTGTCGGTGCCACGGCGGAAGATGTTGCGGGCAAGCGCCTTGGCCGCCGGCAGTTTTTCGACCAGCGCCCCGGCCAGATAGCCGAGTGGACTACCGGCGCGGGTGACCTGCCACATCGGCATCGGTTCGGCGCCGAAGGTGAGCTTATAGGGCTCGTCGCCGATGGTGAAATCGAGGAGCGATTCACCGCGCGCGATGCAGTCGCGGGCGATTTCCTGGAACAGCAAGCTGCCGATCGACTGGTTCTTGAACTCGGTCTGCGTGAAGCCGCCGAGGACGACCAGCAGAGCGCCCCTGTGCATGAGGCCAAGCGCCGCCGCGACCGGCCGGCCGTCGATGGTCAGGGCATAGGTGCGGGTAAAGTCGTGCTGGCGGGCCAACGCGGTGTAGAAGTCGAAGTAGGCCGGGATCTGTAGCAACTCGCCGCCGCCGTTCAGCTCGAAGCGGTCGCGGCGGAAGATTTTCAATGCGTCGAAGGTGGAGGCGACGGCCGCGGAGTCCGTGACGCATTCGAAGCGCACCTCACCCTTGCGATTGAGCTGGCGGAGCTTCTTGTCGAGCTCTTTGCGGTAGGACTGTTTTAGGCGGGTGGTGCGCCAGTCGTCGAACGAAGCGCCGAGTGGCGCCGCGTAGGACCGGGTCGACATCGCCTTTGCGGCGGGAACACGGAAGAGCTCGTGCAACGGCAACGCACCGTCCTTGACCTTGCCGAGCCGCAGGATGTCGTAGGGGTGCAGCGCCGCGAGGATCTGGCGTGTGGTGTCGTTGTCGGCGACAATCGCCGCAAACGTCTCGTTGTCTGCGACGGCGGAGATATAGTCGGATACCCGCAGATCGGCGAACTCGATGACGTTGAGCGCGCCGTAGCGCTGCCGCACCAGCGGCAGCACCAGGGCGAGCGAACGATCCGCCGACCGCCGCACCGTCACCACCAGCGGCTGCGCGCGATTGTGCTGGAGCAGCCGGCGATAGAGGGCATTCAGCCAGGCCGGGTGCTGGAACGCCGTCGCGGCCGAGGCCTCGAACAGCGTCGCGTACTCCTGCGACAGGAAATTGAAGGACTTTTCGACCGCAACTTCGAACAAGGGAAGACGCCTATTGGTGAACGTTCCGAGGTTAAGCTTGTCGGGGATCACGTTGTCATCGGCAACACACAGATGGTGAATTGGTTTACAGCGGCGCAGCTGTGGAAAGTCGCGAACCGGCGCGCATTAAGGTTGATCAGCCAAACCAGGTCAATCCGGTCGAAAGCCTTTGATTTTCGGGCTTTTGCAGGCGATTTTGGAGCACCGATGATCCGAGTGACGCATTTTGGAACGATGTTTTGCATCAAATTGAAGTCATCGTTTCGCTGACGCCGCGCGCCTGGCAACAGCGGTTGATCGACCGGCTGACCAGCGCTGGACACGATGTCGCGATCGGCGTGGCGGAAAGCATCGACGAGATCCCAACCGCCACCCGACTCGCGCTCACGATCGAGCGAAAGCTGCTGCGCCGGGCGACAGGTATGACCGCCCCAACTGCGATCGGCCCGCGGCCCTCGATGGCGACGCCTGAGCTCAGGATTGATCTCACGGGGCAGGCGCCGTCCGATACGGCGCCGACGATGCAGATCGCCTTCGACGGCAATTTCTCCGACGCCGCGATGCTCTCGACGCTCGCCGACGGACGGCTGCCGGATGTCGAGATCGTGCTCAACGGCGGCTTGTTCCAGCGCGGCGCGCCGATGGCCGACAACCGCATCTTCGTCGCACCGGCTGCCGACGATATCCTGACGCGGACGATCACGCTGGTGCTGAAGGCCGTCGACCGCTTCGGTCGGGGCGAGCGCGCGACGACGCCCTATTTGTCAATCTCGAGCCGGCTGCCGTTCGGCCTGACCTATCTGACCTCGACCGTGCCGCGTATCGGCCGCGAGGCCCTGCGGCGCTCCCGCTATCGTTATGCGCATTGGCGGGTCGGCTATCGCTTGATCGACGGACCCGGCGTCGCGGAAGCCGGCGCACTTGGTGGCGGCTGGGCGGTGCTGCCGGACGACGGCACGCATTTCTATGCCGACCCGTTCCCGTTCGAGCATAACGGGCGGCACTTCATCTTCGTCGAGGACTATCCGCATGCGACCGGCAAGGCGGTGATCTCGGTATCGGCACTGGACGACAACGGCGTGGCCGGACCGCCCGTCCCGGTGCTCGATGAGTCGCACCATCTCTCCTACCCCCAGGTGTTCGCGCACGACGGGCAAATCTGGATGCTGCCCGAGGGCAGCGGCAGCGGCCGGTTGACGCTCTATCGCGCGGCGCATTTCCCCGATCGCTGGGAACCGGCGGCGGTGCTGCTCGAAGGCGAGATTTCGGACGCGACGCTGCTGATCCGCGACGACGGCTGCTGGCTGTTCGCAACCAGCCGTGATGGGGGCGGCAGTACGTCGGATACGCAGGTGGTGTTCCACGCACCGGCCCTGACCGGACCGTGGACGCCGCATGTGCAGAACCCTATCCTCATCGACCGGCGCCGGGCGCGGCCAGGTGGTGCTGTTATTTTGCAAGGTGACCGGCTGGTGTTGCCGGTGCAGGATGGCACGATCGGCTATGGCGGCGGGCTGGGGCTGAGCGAGGTCACGCGGCTCGATGCAGAGGCGGTTGAACTGAGCGAGCCGCACCTGATTAGCGGTGCAGGCGATTTCCCCTACCCGCAGATCCACACACTCAACCGCGCCGGGCGGCTCGAAGTGGTCGACGGTATCGCGGCGGTCAGGAAGCGCTAGGACGCGAGCAACGCGTCGTATGCCTCGGACATGACTGCCGGGGAATATCTGTCGTGGAGAGCGCGACCCGCAGCGGCCAGTCGGGCAGCCAGGTGGGGCTCGGCGGCGAGCCGGCCGATGGCCGCAGCCATATCCGCAGGGCGCTCGGCGTCGACATAGATCGCCGCGTCGCCCAGCACTTCGCGCAGCACCGGGATATCGTTGGCGACGACGGGCAGCCCCGCAATCGCGGCTTCGGCCGCGGCGAGCCCGAACGTCTCGGTGCGGGAGGGGAAGAGGTAGAGATCGCCCGCGGCGAGGAACTCGAAGATGCGCTCGGGCGGCACTTCGCCGACGAGGTGCAACCGATCGGCGAAGCCGCGCTCGCTGGCAAGATGCAGCAGTGACTCCCGCTCGGGGCCGACGCCGGCGATTCCCAGATGGATGTCCGGCAGGGCCGCAAGCGCTTCGACAAGCACCCGATGGTTCTTGTCGGCAGTAAGGCGGCCACTGGAGATGGCGAGGTAGACATTATCCGGCAGCCCGAACGCAACGCGCGCCGAGCGGCGATCGATGTCAGGACTTTGGGCAAGGACGCCATGGTCGATGCGGCGCAGTCGGGCGCGGTAGGAGGCGGGATAGGCATCGAACTGCGCTTCCATCCACGCGGAATTGACGACGGAGTAGTGGTAGGCGCCGAAGCGGCCCATCAGTCTGTCCACCGGCGAAGCCAGCGGGCCGCCATGCCGTCCCGGCGCGCCGCTTTGATTGGCGACCAGACGGCGGGTGCCAGCGAGACGCCCGGCAAGCGTACCGAACATATTGCCATAGTGCTGGTACGAGATCACCGCGTCCGGCCTCTCGCGTCGCGTGTAGGCGATCAGCCCGGCGATGGCACGCAGCAGGTCGAGCGGCCCGCGCGGCTTGTGGTCGAGCACGAAATCGGCATGCGGATCAGCGTCGTAGGCGGCGGTCTTGCGATACATGAAGACGGTCCGCACCTCATGCCCGCGGGCGCGAAGGCCTTCGCCGACCATGTCGGAGACGCGCTGCGCGCCGGCCGCTTCGGCCTGCGTCTGCACCTGGACGATCTTCATTCGGCCGGGCTCGCCACCGGATGCGATGGCCAGATGCGCAACAGGCCCAGCACTGAGGAGTCGATGCCGATGCGGCGCTTCGCCATGGCGACCGAAATGATGTTCCAACTGATCAGCGTCACCGCAATACTGGCCGCGGCACCGATCGAACCGAAATAGTAGGTGGCCACGGCAGTGAGGACGAGACCGATAGCGTTGCTGACCACCAACACCTTGAGCAGCGCATTTTGCAGGCCGGTGAGATGCGACAACAGCTCGATCGGGCCACAGGCGGTCGCGAAGGTGGCGCCGAGGCCGAAGATGATCAGCACCAGATGCGTCTGCGGCGTCGCATAGGCCGGATCGAAGATCCACAGGATGAAGGTGCCGAACAGCACGAACGCGGCGAGGAAGCCGAGCGCGGTGAGGCTGGCGCCAAGCGCGGTGAGGCTCGTGATCTTCTGCACGTGCCGCTTGTCACCGCTGTAGAAGGCGCCACTGATTTCGGGCGCGAGCGCCTGGTTGATTCCAGTCAGCGCCAGCAGCACGACGCGCGTCGTGCGGTCGGCGACGAAGATCGCACCCGCGGCTTCTGGCCCGAGGATGGCGGCGACCAAGAGCGTGCTCACCTGCCCCAGCGCCGGTGGCAGCGAGGTGGCGCCCCAGAGCCCGAAGCTGACGGTGTTGAATTCGCGCTTCTCTTCGACGGTGAGCGGCGTCCGCTCCGTCCGCAGCGTATCGCGGGACAAGAGCACAGCCTGCGGCAGCGTGGCGAGCAACAGCAGTCCGGCGCTGATCAGCGTCGCTGTCACAGCGTCGGTAGTCATATGGGTGAAATGCATGGCGATGACGACCACGATCACCAGCGCGCGCCAGATCACGTCGCGAGGCAGCAGGGCCGAGACCAGTGCGCTCTTCGCCCGGAAGGCGCCGGAGGCAAATTCGGACCAGCCGAGGGCAAAAGAAAGGATGGCGGCGGAGAGACAGAGCGGCAGCCATTCGGGCGTGCGGTCGCTGAAGCCAGGCAGGAAGCCGATGACGACGATGCCGAGGCTCGAGACCACCAGGCCGCCCAGCGCCACAAGGATCGACCGCGCCATCAGGCTGTTGGCAATGCCGATTTTGCCGAGCGCCAGATATTGCGGCCAGAAGCGAAGCACTGTGCTCTGCTGCCCCATGCTGGCGAAAAAGGAGACGAGGCTGGCGCCGGCATAGGTGGCGCTGTAGAGGCCGAACTGGCGCTCGTCGGTGACCATCGCGATGACGACGAACATGACGAACGAGAGGCCGGCGCTGGCGAGCTTGATCGTGCCGGCGATGGCGCCGTTGCGCGCGAGACCGCTGACCGAGAGCCGTGCGCCGCCCGGCACGGGATCGTCAATGTCGAGAATATCGGTGGTGGTGCTCAAAAATCTGCCCGGCCGCTGCGCGGTGTAAACAAGTCCGCTCGAAAATGACGACGACGCTGCGCTGCTTATGGCCCCGTCGCGCTCGTCTCGCCACTCACGATACCGCCGATGGTTACTGCGCGAGTCCAGCTAGAATAAGGTTCGATAGCTCGCATTTGAGTCAAACTCGCCGGCCTTAAGGTTAACGGGGACCTAACGTTGGTCGGCGACTGCGTCGGGCGTACTTACGGTCAGGTTTCAAGACTGCGGCGGAACTCCAGAAATGAACAGTGTCGTGCTCGACTATCGCAATCCGGCGCCTCTCTTCGATGTCGGCACCGCGCTGAAGACGCTGTGGCGGCGCCGAGCGCTGGTGCTCGCCGTGACCGTCATCGTCGTGGCGCTGGCGGGCGGCTATTTGGTGATCACCAAGCCGAGCTACACCGCGACGACCGAGTTGCTGGTCGATCCGCGCGACGTCAAGACCACCAATATCGACAGCGTGCTGCCGGGCATCGGCGCCGACTCGGCGGCCATCGCCAGTCAGGTCTCGGTGATCGAGTCGCGCGATCTGCTTGGCAAGGTGTTCACCGATCTCCACCTCGATGCCGACCCGGAATATTCCGGCGGCGGCGGGCTGCTGAGCTTTTTTCACCCGTCGGCCCCGGCCACCCCCGAGGTCGCGCTCGAGAAATTCCTCGGCACGATCAATGTCGAGCGCGAGGGGCTGACCTACGTCATCGACGTCACCGTCAAATCGGCCAGTCCGCAGAAGGCCGCCCAGATCGCCAACGCCATCGTCGCCCACTACATCGGCAGCACGGCGGCGCAGCAGAGCGACGCAACGACTGGGGTCACCGCGACCCTCAACACCAAAATCGCGGCGCTGCAGGACGATGTCAGCAAGGCCGAGCACGCCGTCGCCGACTTCAAGCAGACCAACAACATTTTCGACGACACCACCGGCGGCACGCTGCAGTCGCAGGTCGACCAACTGGCGACGCAGGTGATCGGCGCACAGGACGCGCTCAACCAGGCGCAGACCAAGTACGACCAAGCAGTGGCTGCCGGCACCTCGCCCGAGGCCCTGGCGCGGCTCTCAGACGTCTCGTCCTCGCCGGCGCTCGACCAGTTGCGCGCCGACTACAACACCAAAGCCGCGGCGCTCGCCAGCGCCGAGGCAACCTTTGGGCCGAAGCACCCGATCATCATTACGGCCCGCGCCGAGCTCGCCAAGGTCCAGGGCCTGCTTGCCCGCGAAGCGAGCCGCATCGCCAAGCAGCTCAAAACCGACCGAGACACGGCGAAAGCCAATCTCGACAAGCTGACCACAAGCCTCGCGGCGTTGCGCCAGCAGTCGAGCCAGTCGAACGGCGCGCAGGTGCAGCTGGCGCAGTTGCAGCGTCAGGCCGACGCGGCCCGCGCGGTGCTCAGCGACTTCATGCAGCGCTCGCAGGAGACCTCGCAGATGGCGGGACTGCAGAACTCGCAGGTCCACGTCATCGCCGAGGCCGCGCCGCCGTCGGACCCGACCTGGCCGAAGCCGATGCTGCTGCTGCCGGTCAGCGCCGTGCTTGGACTGCTACTCGGCTGCGGCGTAGCGCTGCTGGGCGGCGAACGACTGCCGACCCCGGCGCCCGCCCCGGTTCCGGCGCCGGACAAGCCGCGCCGCACGACCAAGACCGAGCCGGCTCGTCCGCCGGTCTCAGTGGCCCGGCGGCTGGCCGGTCTCGACCAGGCTCGCCGCGACATGTTTGCCGGCAAGGACACGCCGGTGGTCGCAGCGGTACAGCAGACGCTGCGCCAAATCCTGGCGGCGCTGCCCAAGCATGACCGGCCCTATGTGCTGGCAATCTCGGCTCTGGGCGACCCAGAATTGGCCGCTGCCGGCGCGCGGCTGGTGGCGATCGGGCTCGGACGGATCGGCGGAAAGGTGCTGCTGGTCAAAGAGGCCGATCCGGCGACCTTTGCTGGCGACTACAATTTCATTCTGGTCGATGCCGCGCACGACCTCGCGCGAACTGCCGACCTTGGCGTGCTGGTGCTGACGCCGAAGGAAAGCCGCCTGCAGTCGGCCGGCGCACAGCGCGTAACGCTGGTGCTTGATCCGGCCGACGCCGAAGACGCACCCTACCTCCTCGCCTCCAACGAGAACGCCGAAGCCCGCGCGGCCGGCTGAGCCATGGCCATCACCCGGCGCACCGCGACCGCATTGCTGCTGGCAGGCCTCGCCACGCCGGTGTTCGCCAAAGCCATGGCAGCGAAGACGACAGCCGTGAAGGTCCCGACGCGCGGCTTCGCGCTGCCCGACTGGCTGGCAGCCGAGCCACGGGTACCGGCCGATGCCGTGCTCGATGCCCTCAAGGCGCGCGGCTTCGAGACCATCCGGCTGCCAGTCGACCCGGCGCTTGTCACTACCGACTTCGCCATGAACGTCGCCGAAGCGCTGGCGATGGTGACCGGCAAAGGTTTTAACGCGCTGCTCGACCTTCATCCAAGCGGCGACGTCGACGCCGATCAAGTGGATGCCGCCTGGGGCATCCTCGCCGGCGTGATCGCCACCACCTCGCCGGATCAGGTCTATGCCGAGCTGCTGAACGAGCCGCCGCTCGATCCGAAGCAATGGGCGCAGCTGGCATTCCGGCTCATCGCGACGATCCGCGCGCAAGCGCCCGACCACAAGTTGATCTGGGGACCGGCCCGCGTCCAGGGCATCTGGGAACTCGCCGACCAGACGCCGCCGGCCGATCCCAACGTCATTGCCTCAGTGCACTACTACACGCCGATGGGCTTTACTCATCAGGGTGAGAACTGGGACCAGAGCCCGCTGACCCGTCTCCAGAATCTCCCCTTCCCGACGACGCGGCAATCGCCGGAAGTTGCGGCACTCGCCGCCACGCTCGACGCGGCAGATCTCGCCTTCCTTAATGGCGAATTCGCCGGGCCGTGGACAGTCGAGCACATCCGCAACGACTTCGCCGATCTCAGCAAATGGGCGAAGCGCCACAAGCTGCCGGTGATGCTTGGCGAATTCGGCGTGCTGAACTTTGCGGTCGATGCGACGAGCCGCGCCAACTGGATCCGCGCCGTGCGCGAGGCAGCCGAGGGCGTCGGTGCCGGCTGGGTCTATTGGGAGGCGGACCAGGGCTTTGGCTTCATTGCCGACCGGCAGAGCACCAACGGCTTCGACGACACGATGATCGGGGCGTTGCTCGCATGACGACCGATACGCTCCCGCACTCGACCGGCATTCGCCTTTCGCGCGCCGCGACCGAGGCGCTGCTGCACGCGGTGGTCGCCGTTCTCGTCGTCATCCTGTCGGTCTCGTCGTTTGCGGTCTCGACCGTGTTCGGTGTCGGCGCTACGTTCGCAATGACGCTGCTCGTGGCGATCGTACTGCCGGCTGGAATTCCGTTCCTTATCGCCTGTTCCTTCGTATTCCAGAATATGGTGGTCGCCTGGTACACGCCGCTGATCCCCGACAACACGACGTTCGACGCCATGCGCGGCGCCAATTTCGTCATCCTCATCACCGCCTTCGCCGCGTTTCTCGCGGCAGCGTTCCAGGTGCGGGTCCGCGCTATCGATCCGATCCGCCCATGGATCGTCGGCGGCATTCTGCTTTGCGGCGTCGTGACGTTCTACCTCGGGCTCGGCGCCATCCACGGCGAGGCCAAGGACGCGATCGTCTATTACCGCAACACCATCACGCCGATCGCCTGCTTCTACGTCGCGGTCATTGCCTCGAGCATCTACAGGATCGACCTGAAGCGGCTGGTGCCATGGCTCGCGGGCTTCGCCATTGTCTACGGCTATTGCGAGCTCACCTTCGCGATGGACTTCCTCAGCCTCTTTCACGGCGACCAATACATCGAGCGCGACATCTGGCGGCAGATCCAGAGCGGCGTCTGGGAACGGGCGCTGCAGGAGACCGGCTTCGTGCTGCGCAACCTGCAGGACGTGATGATGACCGACGTGTTCAACCTGCCGATGCTGTCGGGCATCCTGCCGAAGGTCTTCCGCATCGGCGGGCCGACCTTCCATTCGATCAGCTTTGCCTACGCGCTTAGCATCGTGTCGGTCTGGCTGCTGTTCAACAAGCGCTGGGTGCTGCCGCTGCTGGCGCTGCCGCTGTTGCTGGTCATCGGCTCGAAGGGCGCGATGGTGATGCTGCTGTTCGCACTGTTCGTGCGGATCGCGGCGCCGCTCATCGGCGTGCGGCTGACGCTGATCCTCACCACCATCGGCTCGGTGGTCTGGATCGTCGGATCGATTTTTCTCGGCATGCGCTCGGGCGACTATCACGTGCTCGGCCTCATCGCCGGCGTCCGCGATTTCCTCCACAACCCACTCGGCATTGGGCTCGGCTTCGGCGGCAATTTGTCGAGCACCAGCGTCAACATCAACTGGGAGCAGTCGCAGGCCGACGGCGCCGCCGGCACGCCGATGGAGAGCGCCATCGGCGTCATGATCTACCAGATGGGCATCGGCAGCCTTGCCTATCTGGGCTTCCTGTTCGCGGTCGCCAGAACCTCGTGGCGCGCCTACAAGGCGAGTGGCGACTTCTCGCTGCTGTTCCTCTATGTCGCCGCGGTCGTCATTTCGGCCAACGCCGTATTGCAGGAGGAGGCATTCTTCTCGCCACTGGCTCTCGGCTTCGGTTTACTGCTTGGCGGGGTCAGCCTGGGCAGCTATTGGAATCCGGACAACAGACGCCGCGGCGATGTTGCCCGGTAAATATTTATTGCCGTACGACGCGGATTTTGCAATTTCAGAGGCGCAAACGCCTCGCGGGCTCGTCATGGTCACCCTGAAGGAAATCGCCAAGTCTGTCGGCGTTTCGACCGCGACCGTGTCGCGTGTGCTCAATTTCGACCAGACATTGTCGGTGAACGCGCAGAAGCGCCAAGCCATCATCGAGACGGCCGAGGCGATGAATTACGCGACGCCCCGTGCCCGCAACCGCGCCAACCAGGCCGGCCTCAGCAAGATCGCGCTGGTGCACTTCCTCCGCCCCGAGCAAGAGCTGATCGACCCTTATTATGTCGGCCTGCGGCTCGGCATCGAGAGCCGCTGCCAGGCGCTGAAGATCGAGACGGTGAAGGTCTACCACACCGA
>CAZNAE010000056.1:15322-20153 GCA_964570695.1 uncultured Devosia sp. | reverse complement strand
TCGGCATCATCCGCAACCACTATGTCGGCCGCACCTTCATCGAGCCGACGCAGTCAATCCGGGCCTTCGGTGTCAAGCTCAAGCATTCGGCTAACCACGCTGAGATTGCCGGCAAGCGCGTCGTCCTCATCGATGACTCGATCGTCAGAGGCACCACCTCGGTCAAGATCGTGCAGATGATGCGCGAGGCCGGCGCCCGGGAAGTGCACATCCGCGTCGCCTCACCGATGATCTATTTCCCCGACTACTACGGCATCGACACGCCCGACCGCGACAATCTCCTCGCCAACAAATACGCCTCGATCGAGGAGATGTGCCGCTTCATCGGCGCGGACTCGCTGCAGTTCCTGTCGATCGATGGGCTCTACGAGGCGGTTGGTGGCGAGAAGCGCAACAACGCGGCGCCGCAATTCACCGACCATTATTTCACCGGCGACTACCCGACGACGCTCACCGATCTGCTCGGTCGCAGCAAGTCGGAGCCCAAGACGCTCTCGCTGATGCGCGAGGCGAGCTGATCCCTCCATGACCGTCACCAAAGACCTCACCGGCAAGGTAATCCTTGTCACCGGTGCATCGCGCGGCATTGGCTATCAAGCTGCCCTCGAAGCCGGCCGCCGCGGCGCCCATGTCATCGCCGTCGCCCGCACCATCGGCGGACTCGAGGACCTCGACGACGCCATCAAGGCCGTCGGCAGCGACACGACCCTCGTGCCGCTCGATTTGCGCGACGGCGACGGGATCGACCGGCTGGGCGCGGCGATTTTCGAGCGCTGGGGCAAGCTCGACGGGCTTATCGGCAATGCGGGCGTGCTCGGCATCCTCACCCCGATGGCGCACCTCGATCCGAAGGATTTCGACCAGGCCTTCGCCGTCAATGTCGGCGCCAACTACCGGCTGATCCGCTCGCTCGACCTGTTGCTGCGGCAGTCCGAGGCCGGCCGGGCCGTATTCCTCTCCTCCGACGCTGCGCGTGGCGCGCGGCCCTATTGGGGGCTCTACGCCGCCACCAAGGCGGCGCTCGAAACGATGGTGCGCAGCTACGCCGCCGAACTCAGCCTCAGCCGCGTCAAGGTCAACGTCTTCGATCCGGGCAAGCTCCGCACCGCGCTCCGCGCCAAGGCTTTTCCGGGCGAAGATTCCGACAAGCTGCCGCGGCCGGAAGTCGTTGCCCCGTCATTGATCGGCATGGTGACGCCGAGCTACACGCAAACCGGCATGCTCGTCGACTTCACGACCGGCGAGACCCGCCCGCTCTAGGCCAGCTTCGAAACCAAGATCTTGTCGATGCGCCGGCCGTCGAGATCGAGCACCTCGAACCGCCACGGCTCGCGCGAGAAGCTCTCGCCGACCGCGGGCAAATGGTTGAGCTCGGCGAGCACGAAGCCCGCCACTGTCTCGTATTTCGGGTCCTTCGGGATTGGAACGCCGATCTTGTCGGCAAACTCGTCGACCGGCATCCAGCCCGAAACGAGATAGGAGCCGTCATCGCGCTGGGTGAAGGCGTGTTCGTCGTCGTCCTCGTCCTGGAAGCCGCCGGTGATCGCACCGAGTACGTCGCCGGGCGTCACGATGCCCTCGAAGTGCCCGTATTCGTCGAACACCAGCGCCACGTGCACCGGCGACGAGCGGATGCCGCGCAGCACCGCCAGCGCGTCGGCCCGGTCGAGCACAACCGGCGCGGGCTTGATCAGCGCCCGGATATCGAGCGGCGCGCCGGAGGCAAAGATGTCGATCAGATCCTTGCGGACCAAGACGCCGATGACCTTGTCTGGCTCGCCCTCGTGCACCGGCAACATCGAGTGATGCGAGGTGCGCAGCATCTGGAGGACTTCAGTCTCGGGGTCGGAAAGATCGACCACCTCGACATCGAGCCGGGGCGTCATCAGCCCGCGGGCCGAACGGTCGGCGAAGCGCATCACGCCGGTGATCATCGCCTTCTCCTCGGTCTCGAGCACGCCTTGGCTCTCGGCTTCGGCGATGATGGTCTTGACCTCTTCGTCGGTGACGCGATCCTCGCTCTCGCCGTTGCGGCCCATCAGGGCAAGGATCGCCCGGCTCGAAATGTCGAGCAGCCAGACCAGCGGCCGGGCGACCGAGGCGATGAACGCCATCGCTGGCGCCGCCCGTGCCGCGATGCGCTCGGCGTCGCGCAGCGCCAGCTGTTTCGGCACCAGTTCGCCGAGGATGAGAGAAACATAGGTGATCGCCACGACCACCAGGCCGACGCCGAGAGTGCTTGCCGCGGCGTCCGGCAGGCCGCGCGACAGGAGGAATTCGGTCAACCGTTCGCCGAGGGTGGCGCCGGAAAAGGCGCCCGACAACACGCCGATAAGGCTGATGCCGACCTGCGCCGACGACAGGAACTTGCCCGGGTCCTCGGCGAGCTTCAGCGCCACCGCCGCGCCTTTGTTGCCGTCGGCGGCCATCACCTTGAGCCGCGCCGGACGCGCCGACACCACCGCCAGTTCGGACATCGAGAGCAGCCCGTTGCAGAGGACCAGCACCAGGACAATGAGCAGTTCGAGCAGCAAGACGCGCCTCAGCGGCCGTTTCGGGAGGGGCGCTTATAGCAAAAGCGCAGCAAATCCCAAACCTTGCGCAACGGCCAAAGCCACGGCAAAAGGGCCGTCATGAGCTCGCGCCGCAATAATCTTGCCGCCATCGAACGCCGCATCAAGCGGGCGCTGGGCCGGCACAATCTCGATCTGCTGAAGGTGCAGAAGCCGGACGTCAAGGTCCTGGCGCACGGCGGCTACAAGCTGCGCGACGCCAAGACCGGCAAAATCGTCTTCGGCGACAAGTCGTATGAGTTCTCGGCCAGCCTCGAAGAGATCGAGGCCTATGTCGAGGCGCTGGACTAAGCGGCCACCGTTATCGGCACCTCGTCCAGATGGACGAACTGGAAGCCACGCGCCTTTAGCGCCAGGATACCGTCGATGACGCCGGCGCCGGCGGGTCGCTTCGGCTGGTTGATGTGCGAGATGATGACATCGCCGCTTTTGGCCGCAGCAATCCGGGTCTTCGCTTCCTCTGCCGAGGCGCTGGCGCCGATGTCGCCGTTGAGCGAGAAGCCGGCGATCCTGAGGCTCATCGAGCCGATGAGAGACATCGCATCGCGGGTATAGAGCGCGGTCGCGTCGCGGTACCATTTGGGGGCGACGCCGAACGCCGCCGTCACCGCCTGTTCGCCGCCGATGACCTCGGCGAACACCGCGTCGGCCGTGCCGGCGGGGGTGATGCCATAGGGCTTGTCCGGGCCGATCACCGCCGGGATGTGGTTGGCGCCGTGGTTTTCGACCTGGAACAGGGCCTTGTTGGCGAGCAGCAGCTTGATCGCCGCCGGGTTGTTATCGAGCCAGCGCCGGGTGGCAAAGATGGTGACCGGGATGGCGTTGGCGATCAGCGGGCCGAGGATGCGCATGTCGGTCTCGCCCATGCAGGCGTCGAGCGTCATCGCCACCTGCGGCGCGCCGCTCGAAGCAAAGTGCATATGTGGTTCGACCAGGTCTTTCGGGCGAGCGGCACCGCCGGCGCAAACGGCGCAGAGGCAGCCAGCAATGAACTCGCGACGGCGCATGGACTTCCCCGGTCGGGAAACGTCTACGCCCTCAGAGAACGCCCGGCTACGCGCTGTCTAACTGTTGATCAGCGTGACTTTGGTGTTCTTCATCCCAACCTCTTTGACGAGGTCGTAGAGCAGCTTGGCGTTCTTGGGGTCGAGCCGCACGCAGCCATGCGAGGCGACGTGGCCGAGGTGCCGGATGTCGGTGGTGCCGTGGATGGCGTAGCCGCCATAGAAGAAGATCGACCACGGCATCGGGGCGTTCTCGTATTTCGACGAGTACCAGATTTCGTTCATCCGGACCGGCGCGAAATTGCCAGTCGGCGTCTCATGCCCAGGACGCCCGGTCGATACGTCGAAAGTAAAGATCGTGTGCCAGTCGTCCTCGACCGTCATCTCCTGGGTCGCGATATCGACCGTGATCATCAGATGGCCGCTGGCGGCATGACCGTGCGAACCGGCTTTGGCAAAGAGGCCATCGAACAGCGAAGGCGATGCGGCAAATGCCGAAGACGAAAGGCCGATGAAGGCGACGGCCAGCAAAATGCGCTTGAGCATGTCAGTGATCCGAGTTCCCAATCCCCCGATTTTCGCCCCAGCCGCTTTCCGCCGCGTTAACGGGGATTTAGCGGTCAAACTCGAATTGCCGCCGCATTTGCATTCGGCAGGTCCGGTCACTATGTTGCGCCCGATTTCGACCGGGACCACAAGGGATTTCATGGCCAACGACACGCTTATCCGCGAGGTTGATGAGGAACTGCGGCGCGACCGCGTGCGGAAGCTGTGGCGGCAGACCGGTCCCTATGTGATCGGCGGTGCGGTGCTCGTCGTGCTGGTTGTCGCGGGCTATGAAGGCTGGAACTGGTGGCAGAAGACCCAGTCGGCGAAATCGTCGGACCAGTTCTATGCCGCCTCTGTGGTTGCCGATGGCAAGGATGCCGCGGCGGCCAAGAAGGCTCTCGACGATCTGATCGCGCAGGGTTCGGGCGCCTATCCGATGCTGGCGCAGTTCCGCGAAGCGGCATTGCTGGCCCAGAACGGCAAGACGGATGACGCGGTTGCGGCGTACGACGCGCTGTCGACGTCAATCGCCAATACCCATCTGCGCGAACTGGCACTCGTCCTCGCGGCCGACCTGCTGATCGACAAGGGCGACGTCGCCGCGGTCGAGCAGCGCGTTGGCGGCCTGATGACGCCCGCGTCGCCGATGCGCGATTCAGCCCGCGAAGCGATGGCCCTGACGCAGTACAAGGCCGGCAAGCTCGA
>CAZNAE010000056.1:11908-15222 GCA_964570695.1 uncultured Devosia sp. | reverse complement strand
TGGCCGCTCCGGTCGTCGTCGCGCCGGCCGAACCGGTGCCGTCCATCGCCTCCGAGGCGTTGTCGTCGGCCGCGTCGGAAGCCGCCTCGTCGGCGGCCTCTGAGGCTCCGTCCTCGGCTGCCTCGGAAGCGCCGTCTTCGGCCGCATCCGAGGCTGCGTCTTCGGCTGTTCCCGCCGCTTCGTCCTCCGCGCCGTAACGAGCGCGCACGGACCACAGTATGAGTGCCATCGTCGCCATCGTCGGCCGACCCAATGTCGGAAAATCGACCCTGTTCAACCGGCTGGTCGGCCGGAAGATTGCGCTTGTCGACGATACGCCTGGCGTAACGCGCGACCGTCGCGAGGCCGAGGGTCGGATCGGCGATCTGCGCTTCCGCATCCTCGATACGGCCGGCTACGAGGACCGCACCGACGGCTCGCTCGAGGATCGGATGCGGCAGCAGACCGAGATCGCCATCCGCGACGCTGACGTGATCCTCTTCATGATCGATGCGCGGGCCGGCGTGACGCCGCTCGACGAGCGCTTCGCGCAGGTACTTCGAAAGTCCGGCAAGGAGGTCCATCTCATCGCCAACAAGGCCGAAGGCCGCGCCGCCGATCCGGGGCTGATGGAAGCCTATTCGCTCGGCTTCGGTGAGCCGGTCGCGCTCTCTGCCGAGCATGGCCTTGGCCTCGCCGACCTCCATGCCATCGTATCGAAGGCCGTCGATGCCAAGACGCCACCGCCGGTGATCGAAGAGGAGTTGCCGGAGGTCGATATCGACCTACCTGAGGACGACGGCTCGACCGAAGAGGGACCGGCCCTGCGCTGGAACCCCAAGCGCTATCTCAACGTCGCCATCGTTGGCCGGCCAAATGCCGGCAAGTCGACGTTGATCAACCGCATGGTCGGCGAAGAGCGGCTGCTGACCGGCCCCGAGGCGGGTATCACCCGCGACTCGATCATGGTGCCGTGGGAGTGGGAAGGCCGGACGATCAATCTCGTCGACACCGCCGGCATCCGTAAGAAGGCCAGGGTCGATGGCAAGCTCGAACATCTCGCCGTCGGCGACGCGCTGCGCTCGATCCAGTACGCCGAGATCGTCGTGCTGCTGCTCGACGCGACCATCCCGTTCGAAAAGCAGGACCTTGCCCTGGCCGACCTCGTCAATCGCGAAGGCCGGGCGATGGTGATCGCTATCAACAAATGGGACCTGATCGAGGACAAGAACGCCACTCTGGCGAAGCTGCGCGAAGAATGCGAGCGGCTCTTGCCGCAGTTGCGCGGCGTGCCGATGGTGACGCTGTCGGGCCTGCAGGGCCGCAACATCGACAAGCTGATGCAGGCGATCTTTGCCATCGAGCAGAAGTGGAATACCCACCTCTCGACCGCCAAGCTCAACCGCTGGCTCGGCGCGGTGATCGAAAAGCACCCGCCCCCGGCCGTCTCCGGTCGCCGGCTGAAGCTGCGCTACATGACGCAGGCAAAGATGCGGCCGCCGAGCTTCATCATCTTCGGCTCGCGCCCCGAATCGGTGCCGACCTCATATCTGCGCTACCTGACCAACTCGATGCGCGAAGCCTTCGACATGCCCGGCACCCCGATCCGCATCTGGGTGCGGTCGAGCAAGAACCCGTACGCGGAGAAACCCGAGCGCTAGGCGCTCACTCCCACTCGATGGTGCCCGGCGGCTTGCTCGTGACGTCATAGACTACCCGGTTGATGCCGCGGACTTCGTTGATGATCCGCGTCGCGACCTTGCCGATGAACGCCATGTCGAAGGGGTAGAAGTCGGCCGTCATGCCGTCGACCGAGGTCACGGCGCGCAGCGCGCAGACGAATTCGTAGGTGCGACCGTCGCCCATGACGCCGACGGTCTGCACCGGCAGCAACACGGCGAAGGCCTGCCAGATCTTGTCGTAGAGGCCGGCCTTCCTGATCTCGTCGAGATAGACCGCGTCGGCGCGGCGCAGGATGTCGAGTTTTTCCGACGACACGCCACCCGGCAGGCGGATGGCAAGACCGGGGCCGGGGAAAGGATGGCGGCCAACGAACTTGTCTGGCAGTCCGAGCTCGCGGCCGAGCGCCCGGACCTCGTCCTTGAACAGCTCGCGCAGCGGCTCGACGAGTTGCATGTTCATGCGCTCGGGCAGGCCGCCGACATTGTGGTGCGATTTTATGACGACCGATGGGCCGCCCGAAAAGCTGACGCTCTCGATCACGTCGGGATAGAGCGTCCCCTGCGCCAAAAACTGCGCGCCGCCGATCTTCTTGGCCTCGGCCTCGAAGGTTTCGATGAACAGCCGGCCGATGGTCTTGCGCTTGGTTTCGGGATCGGCCTCACCCGCCAGCGCTCCGAGGAATTGCTTCGACGCATCAACGTGGACGAGGGGAATGTTGTAGTGGTCGCGGAACATCTGCACGACCTCGTCGGCCTCGTTGAGCCGCATCAGCCCGTGGTCGACGAAGATGCAGGTCAACTGATCGCCGATGGCCTCATGGATCAGCACCGCGGCGACCGAAGAATCGACACCGCCTGAGAGGCCGCAGATCACCCTGCCCTTGCCGACCTGCGCGCGGATTTTCTCGACAGCGCGCTGGCGGTAGGCGGACATGGTCCAGTCGGACTTCAGCCCGACGATGTTGTGGACGAAATTGGCAAGGAGCTTCCCGCCATCGGGCGTATGCACGACCTCGGGGTGGAACATCGTGGTGTAGCGGCTGCGCGCTTCGTCGACCGCAATGGCGAACGGCGCGTTGGGCGAGGTGGCGACGACCTTGAAGCCGGGCGGCAGCTCGGTGACACGATCGCCGTGACTCATCCAGACCGGGTAACGGCCACCGATTTCCCAGATGCCCTCATAGAGCCGGCTCGGCTCCTTGATCTCGACGTCGGCGCGGCCGAACTCGCGGGCATGGCCGCCCTCCACCTTGCCGCCAAGCTGTAGCGCCAGCGTCTGCTGGCCGTAGCAGATGGCGAGGATCGGCACGTTGGCTTCGAGCACCGCCTTCGGCGCCCTCGGACTGCCCTCCTCGGTCACTGAGGCCGGGCCGCCCGAAAAGATCACGCCCTTCGGCCGCATCGCCGCAAAAGCCTCAGCGGCCTTGTTGAACGGATGAATCTCGCAATAGACGCCTGCCTCGCGCAATCGCCGCGCGATCAGCTGCGTCACCTGCGAGCCAAAATCGATGATGAGGATGGAATCGACGGGAGCCCGGGCTGGGGCTGTAGCTGGCGCTGTCATGGCGGGGAAATAAAGACTCAGCGCAGATTCCGCAAGCGGCCGGGCGCGCGGCCGAGGGTTGCGCCGGACGCCGGGCAATGGGATGAAAT
>CAZNAE010000056.1:2253-11808 GCA_964570695.1 uncultured Devosia sp. | reverse complement strand
AGCGGCCGGGCGCGCGGCCGAGGGTTGCGCCGGACGCCGGGCAATGGGATGAAATTGCGCAGCGCGGGGAGCGCCCGAGGGGAAACAGTGACCGACAATCGCTTGGCTGGAGCCGACTTTATCCGCGCCGCCGCCTGCCTCATCGTGGTGGGGCACCATCTGTCGCAGCGCATGAGCTGGAATGTCGGGTTCGGCTGGATGGAATGGTTCCGGGTGTTCGTTCAGTTGGGCGGCTTCGGCGTCGCGATGTTCTTCGTCCTCTCCGGCTTCCTCCTGGCGCAGCCGTTCTGGCGGGCGCTAGACGGCGGGGCACCGGTGCCCTCGCTGCGGACTTACGCCATCCGGCGGGCGGCGCGCATCCTGCCGGGCTTCTGGCTGGCGCTGACCGTCACGTTCGTGCTCACCGTCACTGTGTTCGGCATGCCGCTCACCGGCGAGCTGGTCGGCCGGTATCTGGCTGGCTTTTTCCTCGTTGCCGACTGGCACTGGGTGACGTTCTTCCCGGTCGAGATCAATGGCCCGCTGTGGTCGATCAGTTTCGAGGTGACCTCCTACATGCTGCTGCCGCTCGGCTTCATCGCGTTGTTCGCGCTGGCATCACGTGTCGGCGGCGTTTGGCGAACCCGGCTCGTGTGGCTGGGCGTGATCGCCCTCGCGTTGGTCGGGCAGTTCGCGTTCACCCATCTGGTCCGGCCGGATGCGCTGCGCCGCGGCTGGGACTATGGCCTGATCGGTGGCGCGAAATTGTGGATGCAGAACTTCAATCCCTTCGGCTTCTTCGCCATGTTCGCCATCGGCGCGCTTGCTTCGGGACTGCAGGTCGCGCTGGCGCCAGCCCGGCATCGGGCGTTCGACGCGGCGGCTCTGGCTGCCCTCGCGATCGTCGTCGCGATCCTGGCCTGGCAGAGCCGGCAAGACGGCACCGAGAGCTATGGCCTGCTCGGTATCCCTTACGTCTTCCCGTGGTTCCAGCTGGCGGTCGGCCTCCTCCTGGCGGTGACGCCATCGAGCCTCGCGGTCGGCAATATCCTCGACAATCCGCTGACGCGCTATGTCGCCCGCGTATCGTTCGGCATCTATGTCTGGCACTACGTCGTGCTCGAACTGGTGCATCTCTATTTCGCCCCGGACATGGATCAGGGCGGGATGGCAAGCCCGGAGCGCTTCGCGGTGTTTGCAGCGATCATCGTCGCACTGTCATTCCTTGCCGGCACGCTGTCGTACTATCTGCTCGAGGCGCCGATCATCCGCTGGGCTCGTGGCCTCGAGCGACGCCCCGCCGCGGCCACACCAACTCTGTCGCCAGCGGCGGGATGACCATGGCCACCATGCCCGAAGTCGGCACCGCGCACTGGATCAATCCGCCGCCGAGCACCGACGAGCCAGGCGGTGCGCTGGTCGTTACGACGGGCAAGGAGACGGATTACTGGAACAACACCTTCTACGGCTTCAAGCACGCCAACGGGCATTTCCGAGCCACGCCGGTAACCGGCGACTTCAGCCTCACGGTCCATTTCTCGGCGCCATACGCGACGCTTTACGACCAGGCCGGCGCGATGCTGCGGGTCGACGACGATAACTGGCTCAAATGCGGCGTCGAGTTCACCGATGGCCGCAAGAACTTCTCGGTCGTCGTGACGCACGACGATCAATCCGACTGGTCGGTGATGCCGCTCGACGGAGGTGTCGATGCACCCGTGACACTGCGGCTCACACGGCACGCCGAGGCGCTGCGGGTCGAGGTCGAGGATGCTGGGAAATTCCGGTTGGTGCGGCTTGCTTATCTCCGTATGCCCGCGACGGTCGAAGCCGGTCCGATGTGCTGCTCGCCCGTGGGCGAAGGGCTACGGGTCACCTTCCACCGGATCGAGATCGGCGAGGCGATCTCGCGCGAGCTGCACGACTAGCGGTCAGGCGCGGCGCTGTGTCAGGATGACGAAGAAGCCGTCGGTGCCGGTGCGGAGCGGCGTCAGTAGCGCGCCGCCGTGCGCTGGCAAATGCGCATGTGCGGCGGCTCCCGGCGAAAGCGCCTCGAGCAGCGGCTCCATGGGGATTGCTTCGAAGTCGGCGTGATGAACGAGGAAGTCGGCAATTTGCGCGCCGTTCTCATCGTCGAGGATCGAGCAGGTGATGTAGACTAGGCGGCCCCCCGGCTTCACGAAACGCGCGCCCTCGGCGAGGATCGCTTTCTGCTCCGCGACGCGGGTCGCGAGCTGCTCGGGTGTCAGCTTCCATTTGGCGTGCGGCTGGCGCCGCCACGTGCCCGAGCCGGTGCACGGCGCGTCGATTACGACACGATCCATTTTGCCGGCGAGATCGTCGAGGGCACCAGCGCCCGGCGCGCGGACCTGCACGTTGCGCGCGCCGTTGCGCTTCAGCCGGTCATAGATCGGCGCCAGCCGGTGGCGGTCGCTGTCATAGGCGAAGATCTGGCCTTTGTTGCCCATCGCCGCCGCCATCGCCAGCGTCTTGCCACCTGCGCCGGCGCAGAGATCGAGCACCTGCTCGCCGGCCTTGGCGCCCGCCAGCGCGGAGACGATCTGGCTGCCCTCGTCCTGCACCTCGAACCAGCCTTTAAGGTACCCCTCTTCGACCTGCACGTTCGGCGTGCGGCTGTCGCCCGAGCCGGCCGCGATGCGAACGCCGTTCGGGGCGATCGCGGTGGGCGCCGCACCGAAGCGCTCGAGCCCGTTCAGCACTCGCGCGCGATCCGATCGCAGCGTGTTGACGCGCAGATCGAGCGGCGGCCGGCCGGCCATGGCGTGCCCCTCTTCGACCCAGTTCGGGCCAAGCGTGTGCTGCAAGCCGATGGCTGCCCAGTCTGGCAGGTCGGCGCGGACATGGTCGGGCGCGCCGGTGAGCGGATCGGCCGCGGACAACCGGTGCACCTCGTCGGCGCTCAGCACCTCGGGCGCGTGGCCGTCGGCCGCGAACAGATCGTTGAGTTCTTCCGGCGTCGTGCCCCAGTCGCGCACCGCGACGCTGAGCACCAGCGCGCGCGAACTGTCCGAGCCCATCGCGTAGGCGTGGCTCAACTTCCGGCGCAGCGCGTCGTAGACGAGATTACCGATGGCTGCACGATCGCCGGCGCCGGCGAAGCGGTTGTTGAGGCCCCATGCCTTCAGCGCCTCTGCCACTGGGCGGTGTCGCCGCCCGATGTCGTCGAGTACCTCGATCGCGGCGGAGAGGCGTCCGGGCAGTCGCATCGAGCTCAGATCCCGCCGCGGTAGTTCGGCGGCTCGCGGGTGATGGTGACGTCGTGGACGTGGCTCTCGCTCAGCGCAGCGCCGGAGATTTTCACGAACGTCGCGTTGTCGCGGAAATCCTGCAGGTCGTGCGCGCCGGTATAGCCCATCGCGGCGCGCAGGCCGCCGGCAAGCTGATGCAGCACATTGCCGGCCGGGCCCTTATACGGCACCTGGCCCTCGATCCCCTCGGGCACGAGCTTCAGCGCGTCGCGGACCTCCTGCTGGAAATAGCGGTCGGCCGAGCCGCGCGCCATGGCACCCACCGAGCCCATGCCGCGATAGGCTTTGTAGCTGCGGCCCTGGTACAAATAGACTTCTCCCGGGCTCTCGTCCGTGCCGGCCAGCAACGAGCCGATCATCGCGCAGGACGCACCGCCCGCCAAAGCCTTCGCCAGATCGCCCGAGAACTTGATGCCACCATCGGCAATGACCGGAACACCGTTCTTGTCGGCCTCCTCGGCGCACGCCATCACCGCGGCGAGCTGCGGCACGCCGACGCCCGCGACGATGCGCGTCGTGCAAATCGAGCCCGGCCCGATACCGACCTTGATTGAATCCGCACCGGCATCGATCAGTGCGCGTGTCGCCTCCGCCGTCGCCACGTTGCCGGCGACGATGCGGGTCGAATTGCTCTCGCGCTTCACCCGCTCCACCGCTTCCGCGACGCGCACCGAATGGCCGTGCGCCGTGTCGATCACCAGCAGGTCGACGCCGGCGTCGATCAGCGCCATCGAGCGCTCATAGCCCTTGTCGCCTACGGTCGAGGCCGCAGCGACGCGCAGCCGCCCCTGCGCATCCTTGATCGCCATCGGGTTGAGCTGCGCTTTCTCGATGTCCTTGACGGTGACTAGGCCGATCAGATTGCCGTCGTCATCGACCACCAGCAGCTTTTCGATGCGGTTGGTGTGGAGCAGGCGCTTCGCCTCGTCCTTGCCGACGCCATCGCGCACCGTCACCAAATTCTCGTGGGTCATCAGCTCGGCGATCTTCTGCCGCTCGTTGGTGGCAAAGCGCACGTCGCGATTGGTGAGGATGCCGACCAGCCGGCCGGTGACGCGGCCGCCCTTGCCGGCATTGGCGACCACCGGAATGCCGGAAATGCGATTGGCTCGCATCAGCGCCAGCGCGTCGGCCAGCGTCGCTTCGGGGCCGATGGTGATGGGGTTCACCACCATGCCGCTCTCAAAACTCTTGACCTGCCGCACCTGCTCGGCCTGCTCGGCTGGCTCGAGGTTGCGGTGGATGACGCCGATGCCGCCAGCCTGCGCCATGGCGATCGCCATCTGGTGCTCGGTGACGGTGTCCATCGCTGCGCTGAGGATCGGCAGGTTGAGCGCGATGTCCTTGGTGACCCGGCTGGCGATATTCACCTCGGTCGGCAGCACGTCGGAGCGCCCGGGCTGCAGCAGCACGTCGTCAAAGGTCAGCGCGGCATCGCCGGTAATGGAGGTAATGATCTTCGCCAAGGGGCAGGCCCTTCCTTGCTTCAGAAAACAGGAAGCCCGCGCCGGGCGACTCAAGCGCCCCCGCGGGTTGGCGAGGGCACATAGCATCGGCCCCCGGGTTTGGAAAGCCGTCAGGCAGCTTCGAGCTGCGCGATCAGCTTTTCAACCCGCTCGATGTGGGTGAGGTGCCGCTCCTCAACGACGAAGTTCAGCGTCATGAACTCGCGGCCGGGGCAGAAGGTGACGATGTTGGTCGATTGGTGGAAAGCGCCGCAATAGATCGGCTCGACCATCCAGTCGCTCAAGGCACCGGTGCTGCGATGTGGCGGCACCAGCGTGAGGACGAGGTCGGCCTGCGTTCCCTGGAACCGCCAGACCTTGTCGTTGATCATCCAGGGGAAGATCGCGCCGAGCTTACGCAGAGCGGCCATCATGCCCAGAACGGTCAACTGGAACTTGGACATATCCTTGTTCTCATTGGCATTCATCTCGGCGTCGACGGCCCGCGCATAGGTCACGAAATCCGCGCTGAACGGGAAGCTCGCCTGAAGCGCACGCACCCGGAAAAAATCGTCGTCCGAGGCGGTGCGATTGGTATCGAGCATGGTGTAGGCGGCGGTGATGACCTTCTCCTTCACGCGCCGCTCCTTTTCCGAGAGCAGCGCGAAGGTGGTCAGCGCGAAATAAAGCGCCCGCTGATTGACGCCAAGCTTGCTCGCCAGCGCCCGGATCCGCTGCCGCGGCAAGGCCAGCGTGCGGAAGAACAACCGCCGCTCCGGCGGGTTGATCAGATTGCCGGCAGTCGCAAACGCCGTCGCCATGGAGTAGCCGCTCAGCGCGCCCCGGAAGCGCTTGAACCAGCCAAGCTGGTTGCCTTTGTTGGACTGGATGCCGTGATTGGCTGTCTGCGAGCGCGTCAGCAGCGCTGCGTCCGAGCCTTCCAGCAGCGCGTGCGCCGAGCGGACCTGAAGGATCGACAGACGCCCTTCCGCGTCTGGTCCGCTCTTCAGATTCGCCACCATCATGCGGAACAGCGGCAAATCAGGATGGTCAAAGACGTCCTGACTGCTGGTCAGCCATTTGTCCGGATAGCCGTCAAAGCTGTCGACTTCCTCGACGCTGGTGATCGCGTCGAGCAGATGCTGCGGGAACGGATGGCCCGGCCGCGCCCCCTTGAATCCGTGGGTCAGCTGCGGCGCCAGCGCCACCATCTGCTCCACCATGCCCTTGACCTGTTCCTTGTCGAAGCGGGTCCTTGAGAATGCGGTGAAGAACACCGTGTCGCGGCCGGTGTAGAGGAACCACTGGAAATTGGTGAACAGCGCCTGCGGGTTGTCCCTTACCGCTTCGGCGGCATATTCGAGGGCGACGGCGTTGTCGGAGGCGAAGCTGGAGGCGGAGAAACTCTTCATCGGGAACCCGTACTTGCGATTTGTCTTAATTCAAAACGCTTCAGCGCAACGGGTCAACCGCTTAGCATATGTAACGATAACGCGAGCCGCCGATTTCTCCTTGCCGCGGTGAATAGTTAGGACCATAGCAAATGCGCCGGCACCGCCTCCCCGCCCGCCCAATCGTCAATTGATCCGCATCACACCGCTCATTCTTGCCGTCGCCCTGTTCATGGAGAACATGGATTCGACGGTCATCGCCACGTCCCTCCCGGCTATCGCGACAGACATCGGCACCAGCCCCATCGCCTTGAAGCTGGCCCTGACGGCCTATTTCGTCTCGCTCGCCATCTTCATCCCGATTTCGGGCTGGATGGCCGACCGCTGGGGCGCCTCCAACATCTTCCGCATTGCGATCGGCATTTTTGTCGTCGGATCGATCGCCTGCGCCTTCTCCAACTCCTTGCCTACTTTCGTTTTTTCGCGATTCCTGCAGGGTATCGGCGGCTCGATGATGACACCAGTAGCGCGCCTCGTGCTGCTGCGAGTGACACCTCGCAACGAGCTGGTGAGCGCGATGGCATGGCTGACTATTCCGGCGCTGATCGGACCGCTGACCGGCCCACCCATCGGCGGCTTTCTCACGACCTATCTTAGCTGGCACTGGATTTTCTGGATCAACGTGCCGATCGGGGTCATCGGCATCCTGCTCGCCACTCGCTTCCTGCCGCCGCCTGAAGCGCGAATACCGAGGCCCATCGATATTCCGGGCTTTTTCCTGACCTCGATTGCTTTCGCGGGCATCATCTTCGGGCTCTCGGTGATCAGCCTGCCGGCGATACCAACTGTCGTAGGCTACGTTACGGTTGCTGTCGGCATCGTCGCTGGCGCGCTCTACATGTGGCACGTCCAGCACACCGAATTTCCGCTGCTCGATCCAAAGTTGTTCCGCAACCGGGTGTTCCGCACCGCCGTGGTCGGCGGGCTGTTCTTCCGCATCGGCATCGGGGCCTTCCCGTTCCTGATGCCGCTGATGCTGCAGCTCACCTTCGGGCTCACTCCGTTCGAATCGGGGCTGACGACGTTCGTGGCCGCGTTTGGTGCCATCATCTCGAAGTTCGGCGCGACGCGGCTCTATGCGCGCTTCGGTTTCCCGCGCGTCCTCGCCATCACGTCGGCGCTGGGTTGCGTGTTCCTCGCGATCAACGGCTTCTTTAGCCCCGCTACCAACCACTATTTCCTGATGTTCTGCCTGTTCATAGGCGGCCTGACGCGCTCGTTCTTCTTCACCGGCGTCAACACCTTCGGCTATGCCGACGTCCCTGACAGCGAGGCGAGCCAGGCGACGTCGATCTCGGCGGTCGCGCAGCAGATCAGCGTGGCGCTCGGCGTTGCAGTTGCCGGCGGTATCCTCGAGGCCAGCACGGTGATCCGGCAGTCGCCACTGGATCTGGCGGACTTCCACACCGCCTGGTTCATTGTCGCCGCAATTGCGGCGATCAGCTGCTTCACCTTCCTGCGGCTGCCGCCGGATGCCGGCGCGAACGTTTCCGGGCATCGCATCCAGCCGCTGCCCAAGGTCGAGGCTGTGGCCTGACGCTCGTGAACAATCGTCTCGTTCCGCTGGTGCTGGCCGTCGCGCTGTTCATGGAGAACATGGACGCGACGGTGATCGCCACCTCTCTGGCGCCGATCGCGCACGACATCGGATCCGAACCGATCGCGCTGAAGCTCGCGCTGACCGCCTATCTGGTGGCGCTAGCGATCTTTATCCCGATTTCGGCCTGGATGGCCGACCGCTGGGGTGCTCGGAATATCTTCCGCATCGCCATCGTCATCTTCGTGGCCGGGTCGGTCGCCTGCGCCGCCTCTAACTCGCTGCCGACCTTCGTGCTGTCGCGCTTTCTGCAAGGCTTTGGCGGTGCGCTGATGACGCCCGTGGCTCGTCTGGTGTTGGTCCGCGTCACGCCGCGCAATCAGTTGGTCGACGCGATGGCGTGGCTCAGCATCCCAGGACTCATCGGCCCGATCGTCGGACCGCCGATCGGCGGCTTCATCACGACCTATTTCAGCTGGCACTGGATCTTCCTCATCAACGTGCCGATCGGGCTCATCGGCCTCGTGCTGGTCACCTGGCTGCTGCCCGACTGGAAGCGCAACGAACCGCGCCGCATGGATTTTCCCGGCTTCTTTCTCTCGGGCATTGCTTTCGCGGGCTGGGTGTTCGGCATCTCGGTGCTGACGCTTCCGGCGCTGCCAATCGGTTTCGGCTACGTCGCATTGATCGCCGGCACGCTCTGCTGGCTCGTCTATCTCTGGCACTTCCGGCGCACCGAATATCCGATCCTTGACCTCCGGCTGTTCCGCTTTCCGCTGTTCCGCACGACAGTCGTCGCCGGTACCTTCTTCCGGCTCGGCACTGGCGCTATGCCGTTCCTCTTTCCGTTGATGCTGCAGCTCGCCTTCGGGCTTACGCCGTTCCAGAGCGGCTCCATCACCTTCGCGACGGCAGTCGGAGCATTCACTGCGAAATTCTTCGCCGAGCCCATCCTCGATCGCATCGGGTTCCGGGTCTCACTCGTGATCGCCACGCTGATCACGGCGCTGGGTGTCGGCGCGATGGGGCTCTACACGCCCGACACGCCGCTGCCGCTGATGTTGAGCATTCTCGTCATCATGGGGTTCTTCCAGTCCATCTTCTGGACCGCGACCAACGCCTTCACCTTCGCCGACATCGACGACAAGGACGCCGGGCAGGCGACCGCGATCAGCCAGGTCGCCATCCAGCTGACGCTGGCCTTTGGCATCGCTCTCGGCGGTGGCGTGCTCGAAAGCCTGCGCCTCACCCATGGCGGCGAACCGTTGCTCGGCGACTTCCACTGGGCGTTCTTCGCTATCGCCGCAGTGGCGCTGGTCTCGACTGCGATGTTCTATTTCCTGCCCAAGGCCGCGGGGCACCATCTGACCAGCCACACGCACCGCAAGCCCCTCGCCGCGGCCGAGTGATCAGCCCCTGAAGCCGCGCGCCAGCAGATACGTCTCGGCACTGTCGGAGCGCGAGGCAGGTGGCTTGGCATGCAGCGTCGAGGTGAAATGCCGTTTCAGCAGCGCCAGCAATTCGTGCTCGGTGCCGCCCTGGAAAACTTTCGCGACAAACGTGCCGCCCGGCGCGAGGATCTGCACGGCGAAGTCGGCGGCGATCTCGACCAGCGCCATGATGCGGATGTGATCGGTGGCACGATGACCGGTGGTCGGCGATGCCATGTCCGACAGCACCAGGTCGGCCTTGTGGCCCCCGAGCGCGTCGATCAGCATTTGCGGCGCGTCGTCTTCGGTGAAATCCTTCTTGAGCAGGATCACTCCCGGGATCGGATCCATCTCCAGGTAGTCGATGCCGACGATCAGCGGATTGGCGTCGGTCGAGCCGACGATCGGCGCCGCCACCTGGCTCCAGCCGCCGGGCGCCGCGCC
>CAZNAE010000056.1:0-2153 GCA_964570695.1 uncultured Devosia sp. | reverse complement strand
CATCGATCAGCGAAATCAGGATGCCTTCACGCAGACCGCGGTCGGCAACCCGCACGCGTTCCGCCGGCCATTCGCGGCGGATCGCCTCGAAGATAGCGCAGCCCGGCAGCACCAGATCGGCGCGGTCGCGGCCAATGCAGGGATGCGCCACGCGGCGGTCGAACGGCATGGCGAGGAGCGCGCTCATCGTCGCGTCGACCTCGGCCTTGTTCATCCAGAGGCCGTCGACCTTCTGCCGCTCATAGCGCTCGAGGCCGAGATGTAGCCCGGCAAGCGTCGTCACAGTGCCCGAGGTGCCGATCAAATGCACCGGATGCTCGGCGATCATCTGGCGCAGTTTGCCGCGTCCCTTGAACTCGCGCAGCTGGTCGGCGACGAACGCCACCATCGCCTCGAACGTCTCGGTCGTCACGTCGACGCCGCCGAAACGCTCGGCGATCGACACGACGCCCACCGGCAGTGACTGCCAGGAACGGATCGACGCTGCCATGCGGCCCTGCCGGCGTGGACGCCCGCCGCGGAAATCGAGCCAGGCCAGCTCCGACGAGCCGCCGCCGATGTCGAACATCAGCGCTCCGGCACTCTCCTCCTCGATCAGGTCCGCACAGCCGGTGACGGCGAGCTCGGCCTCGGTCCGGCGGTCGACGATCTCGAGTTCCATGCCGAGTTCGGTCTTGATCCGGGCGATGAACGCCTCGCCATTGCTGGCCGAGCGGCAGGCTTCCGTCGCGATCAACCGCATGCGGGCCGGATCGTGCTCGCGCAGCTTGTTGCGACACTGCCGCAGCGCGTCGATGGTCCGGTCCATCGCCGCATCGCTCAGCCGGCCGGTGACCGACAGGCCCTCGCCGAGGCGAACGATGCGGGTAAAGCCGTCGAGCACGCGAAAACTCTTTTCGTGCGGGCGGGCGATCAGTAGCCGACAGTTGTTGGTGCCAAGATCCAGCGCGGCGTAAACCGGCCCACGCGGCCGGCGCGACGGAGTCTGGGCGTTCTGAGTCCGCCGTTCCGCATCGCCACGCTCGGGTCGAGACCCATTCGGGGCGTCTGGCCGGGCGGCGCCCCCGCCCCCGGTCTCGACCGCGCCCTGCGGCGCGGGTGCGGCTGCGGACCGATTGTCATCGGTCACTCGCCAACTTCCCGCTGCGCGGTCGCCCTTCCGGTATTTTGGCCGGCGGCGCCCGAACACAGCTCATGTTCTAACGTCCCGGAAACCTTAGAGCGCGGCGATAGCACGTGTCAAAAGCAAAGCGCCCCGGCACGACCGAGGCGCTCGCGATCGACGTGGGGGAAATCCGCCTAGATCCGGGTGAACTCGTAGGTCTGGCAGAGGACGCCGGCGCAGCCCTTGAGGGTCATGAAGTTCTTCGACACCAGCGTCATAGTGCCGGTGTAGCTATTGCCGTTCATCGTCAGGTTCCCGGCCCACTGACCACCGCCCTGCGGTTGGGCGCCTCTGACGACGTAGTGGTTCAGCAGTGCCAGATTGGCCTCGGTGCGTGCATCCGACCGCAACCAGACGAGCCTCGCGCAAAGACCGCCGCCGCAGGAGGTCACGCTGTAGCGGGCCTCCCCTGAGGTGACCTGCCACTGGCCAAATGGCGATGCACCGCCGGCGATAGCCGGGCCGGCGGAAAGAGCCGCAAGCGACAGCGCGGCAATCCAGTTAAGGGTGCGTTTCATCAGCTTCCTGTGCCGGCCTCGACGACCGGCGGATTTGAATTGTAGGGGCGGACGCATTACGCGGGGAGGCGCATCTGGCCCATCAACGGGGACCGGCCCCGAAGGTTCCCCCCGCATCTGGTGACCAAACAAGGCGGCAGCGTGACATCTCGAACGACAGATGGTCGCACGCGAGACCAAACACATGCGACGGCTAACGGCGCCGAGGGGTGTTGATCGCACCGCCGAATGCCGCTAGAAGGCGGCGCATCCGGCCCGGACGCGCCTCTGCACGCCCTGCTTGGGGAATAGTTCAACGGTAGAACTACGGACTCTGACTCCGTCAATCTTGGTTCGAATCCAGGTTCCCCAGCCAAACAATTTCAAGAACTTAGCGGAAAGCGCAACTGAGTGTCCGCCGTCAGCACCTGTGGCGCAGATTTGAGGTTGTGATTTAAGGAGGGTTTTGGGCCTCGTCGCAGAGACGAAGG
>CAZNAE010000055.1:0-20239 GCA_964570695.1 uncultured Devosia sp. | reverse complement strand
CCGCGGCTACAGGACCGGTCAGGTGATCACCACGCCGGTCGCCCATCACGACGGAAATTATTTCGCCGACGCCGGCACGCTCAAGGCGCTCGAGGACAACAAGCAGATCGCCTTCCGCTACACCGAGGGCACCAACCCCAACGGCTCTGTCAACGACATCGCCGGCGTCTTCAACCGCGACAAGACCGTGCTCGGCCTTATGCCGCACCCGGAAAACTTGATCGAACGCGCGCATGGCGGTCTCGACGGCCGTGCCCTATTCTCGGGCCTGTTGCAGGTCGCCTGAGGCTTTTTATGTCATTGCGGATTTGGTTTGCCGTCGTCGCCATCGCCGCCGGCCTTGTAGGCCTCGCCCTTGATTTCAGCGTCATCGCCGGCACCATGGTGGCATCGGCCGGCAACCCGGTGCCGCGCTCCCTCGGCAACATGCTGATCTATTACTGGACGTTCCTGACCAACCTCAGCAATCTCGGGCTGATCCTGGTCTACCTCAGCGCGCTGACCAGTTGGCGCTGGCTCGGCTGGTTCCGCGAGCCGGTCAATCGCGCCGGCATGGCCGGCCTCATTACGCTGGTGATGGGTTTTTACCACATCATGCTGGCGCCGACGCTGCATGACCTGCCGCAGGCGATCGTCATCTCCAACCTGCTGCTCCACACGGCGACGCCGATCCTCTACCTCGTCTGGTGGCTGGGCTTCACCGAGCATGGAGCGCTGCGGTTCCGCAATGTCGGCTGGATGCTGGTCCCCGGCCTCAGCTATGTCGCCTACGTGCTGGTGCGTGGCCTGATCGCCGGCGAATATCCCTACACCATCCTCGACCCGACCTTCGGTCTCCCCGGTTATGGCCCGCAGGGCTATCTGGGCGTCGCCATCGGGGTCACGATCCTCGTCGTCATGGTGGCGATCTTCGACTTGCTCCTGATCGGCATTGACGGTCTGATGGCGCGGCGGCGAAAACCGGCCTGAGGGACGAAGGATGCGGCAGGCAGCGACCTGGATCGGATTTGTCTTCGGGGTCGCGGCGCTGGTGCTGCAATTGTCGCTCGCGGTATCGCTGCGCCTCGCCAACGGCGACACCATCGTCAGTGCGCTGATCTTCTATTTCAGCTTCTTCACCATCATCACCAACCTCGCGCTGGCCCTGATCTACGCGTCCGAACTCTGGCCCCGCAACACCCTGCGCTGGTTCCACGAACCGGTGACGCGCGGCATGATGACGGCCGTCATCGCGCTGGTCTGCATCTTCTACCATCTGATCCTCGCCGAGACCTGGAGTCCCGAGGGATGGGCGCTGGTCGCCGACACGGCCCTCCACTACGCGACGCCAATCTTCTACGTGCTGTGGTGGATGTTGTTCACGCGCCATGGCCCTCTCAACCTTACGGACATCCCGATCATGCTGGTGCCGCCCACGATCTACCTGATCTACGCCCTGTTGCGCGGCGCCCTCGTTGGCGAATATCCCTACGCGATCCTGGAGGCCGACCGCATCGGCTACGGCGCGGTGGCGCTCAACGTCGCAATGGTGCTGGTCGCGCTTGTCGTCCTCTGCGGCATCGTCGTCGGCCTCGACCGGCTACTCGCCCGCGTCCGGCTGCCGGGCCGGTAGATGGACGAACTCAACGTCCTCGGCGAGCCGCTACAGCCTTGCTCGACCGATCCGCTGACCGGCTTTTTCCGCAACGGCTCCTGCGTCACCGGCGCCGACGACGTCGGCCGCCACATCATCTGCTGCGAGATGACCGCCGAGTTCCTCGCCTTCTCCAAATCGCGGGGCAACGACCTGTCGACGCCGCACCCCGAATGGGCCTTCTCCGGCCTCAAGCCCGGCGACCGCTGGTGCCTCGTCGCGCCGCGCTGGGTGGAAGCGTTGCAATACGGCATGGCGCCGCGCGTCGCGCTCCTGTCGACGCACGAGGGCGCGCTCAACTACACCGATCTCAAGACCCTCAAGGCCTATGCGCTCGATCTGAGCTAGGCTCTGCAAAACCGGCGGCGTGGGCTGTCCTGCCGCCGGACCATGGTCTATGAGGGCCTGATCGAGCCCTCCCTCGTTGCGGTGCCCATGGATCCCTCTCCCAGCGTTCCGACGCCCTACGACAACACTCGCGAGATCACGCCGCAGCTCGTCGCCGATCACGGGCTGAAGCCCGACGAGTACCAGAAGATCCTGAGCCTCATCGGCCGTACGCCGACCTACACGGAACTCGGCATCTTCTCGGCGATGTGGAACGAGCACTGCTCGTACAAATCCTCGAAGAAGTGGCTGCGCACCTTGCCGACCCAGGGGCCGCGCGTCATCCAGGGGCCGGGCGAGAACGCCGGCGTGGTCGATATCGGCGACGGCCAGGCGATCGTCTTCAAGATGGAATCGCATAACCACCCCTCGTTCATCGAGCCCTACCAAGGCGCAGCAACCGGCGTCGGCGGCATCCTGCGCGACGTGTTCACCATGGGCGCGCGGCCGGTGGCGGCCATGAACGCGCTGCGCTTCGGCGATCCGTCGCACGAAAAGACCCGCCATCTGGTCTCCGGCGTCGTCGCCGGCGTCGGCGGCTACGGCAATTCCTTCGGCGTGCCGACGGTTGGCGGCGAGGTCGAGTTCGACGCGCGATACAACGGCAACATCCTCGTCAACGCGTTCGCCGCTGGCCTCGCCGACACCGACAAGATCTTCTATTCGAAGGCGGAAGGCGTCGGCCTGCCCGTCGTCTATCTCGGCGCCAAGACCGGCCGCGACGGGGTAGGCGGCGCCACCATGGCGTCGGCCGAATTCGGTGACGACATCGAGCAGAAGCGCCCGACCGTGCAGGTCGGCGACCCGTTCACCGAAAAGCGGCTGCTCGAGGCCTGCCTTGAGCTCATGGCGACCGGCGCAGTGATCGCAATCCAGGACATGGGCGCGGCCGGCCTCACCTGCTCGGCGGTCGAGATGGGCGCCAAGGGCGACCTCGGGGTCGAGCTCGACCTCGACAAGGTGCCGGTGCGCGAAGCGCACATGACGCCCTACGAGATGATGCTCAGCGAAAGCCAGGAGCGCATGCTCATGGTGCTGCATCCGGAGAAGGAAGCCGAGGCCCGCGCCGTCTTCGAAAAATGGGAGCTCGATTTCGCCACCGTCGGCCACACCACCGACGACCTCCGCTTCCGCGTGCTCTGGCAGGGCCAGGAAGTTGCCAATCTGCCGATCAAGGATCTCGGCGACGCCGCGCCCGAATACGACCGGCCGTGGACGAGATACATCCCCGCGGCTCCGCTCGATCCGAACGATATTCCACAGATGGATGTAGCTGACGCGCTGCTGAAGCTCGTCGGCACGCCGGCGCTGAGCTCGCGCCGCTGGGTCTATGAGCAATACGATACCTGGATCCAGGGCAACTCGCTGCAGCGCCCGGGCGGCGACGCGGGCGTGATCCGAGTAGAAGACCATCCTACAAAGGCCCTCGCCTTCACCTCCGATGTGACGCCGCGCTATTGCGAAGCCGATCCGTTCGAGGGCGGCAAGCAGGCCGTCGCCGAGGCCTGGCGCAACCTCACCGCGGTCGGCGCCGACCCGATCGCCGCGACCGACAACCTCAATTTCGGCAATCCCGAGCGGCCCGAGATCATGGGCCAACTGGTCGAGGCGGTGCGCGGCATTGGCGAGGCTTGCCGGGCCCTCGACTTCCCGATCGTTTCGGGGAACGTCTCGCTCTACAACGAAACCAACGGCCGCGGCATCCTGCCGACCCCGACCATCGGCGGTGTCGGCCTGATCGACGACTGGACGAAGACCGCGCGCATCGGCTTTGCCGCCGAGGACGAGCCGATCCTCCTGATTGGCGCTCCCGACTGGTGGGGCACGCATCTCAGCCAGTCGATCTACATGCGCGACCTCTTCGGCCGCACCGACGGTCCGCCGCCGCCGGTCGATCTGGCACTCGAGCGCAAGGCCGGCGATCTCGTCCGCATCCTCATCCGTGACGGCCATGCCACCGCCGTGCACGACCTCAGCGATGGCGGCCTCGCCATCGGCCTCGCCGAAATGGCGATGGCCTCAGGCATCGGCGCGACGGTCAACCAGCTCGATGGCGGCGACCCGATTCCGCAATTCTTCGGCGAGGACCAAGGCCGCTACCTTGTCACCATCAGCCGTGACTTCCTCGACAGTTTTTACGACCAGATCTACCCCTATGCCGGCCTGTTCTGCCCGTGGATCGGCAATACCGGCGGCACCTCGCTGAAGCTCGGCACCGCCCGCGCCGTGCCGGTGCCGCGCCTCAAGGCTGCGCATGAGGGCTGGTTCCCGAATTACATGGCGGGCGAAATCGGAGCCTGACCGTCGTCACGTGCCGATCACGCTTGCGAAGCCATCTCGAAAACTCGCCCCTCCGCGCTTATATCTGCGTCATTCCAACAAGGGAGAACTCCCATGACGACCACGACGGAACGCGCAGTGCTGGCCGGCGGCTGCTTCTGGGGCATGCAGGATTTGATCCGGCGCCGGCCGGGCGTCATCTCGACCCGCGTCGGCTACACCGGCGGCACCAACGCCAACGCGACCTACCGCAACCACGGCACCCATGCAGAAGCGATCGAGATCGTCTTCGATCCGAAGAAGGCTAGCTATCGCGAACTGCTGGAGTTCTTCTTCCAGATCCACGATCCCTCGACCAAGAACCGGCAGGGCAACGACATGGGCACCAGCTATCGCTCGGCGATCTTCTACACGTCGCCGGAGCAGAAGGCAGTCGCCGAGGACACCATCAAGGACGTCGATGCTTCAAAGCTCTGGCCTGGCAAAGTGGTGACCGAGGTCGTCGCCGCCAGCGATTTCTGGGAGGCCGAGCCCGAGCACCAGGACTATCTGGAGCGCATCCCGAACGGCTACACTTGCCACTTCGCCCGCCCCAACTGGAAGCTCCCAAAGCGCCAGACCGCCGCGGCATAAGCGTCACGCATCGAGTTCGAAACAGCGGCCCGCGGGCCGCTGTTTTGTTTTGCGACCGCGCCTCGCCCATTCGCCGGCATCCGTTGAAGCGGCCCGACCCACATGCCATATCATCGAGATCAGCCGGCGGAGGTTCCCGATGTCCATGAGCGCGTCCGAAATCGAAAAACGCATCAAGGCCGCCCTGCCTGACGCCCGCGTCGAGCTGCGCGATCTCGCCGGCGACGACAATCACTGGGCCGCGACGATCACCTCGGAATCGTTCCGCGGCAAATCCCGAGTGCAGCAGCATCAGCTGGTCAACGCCGCCTTCGGCAAGGACATGGGCACGACGTTGCATTCGCTGGCGATCCAGACGGCGGTGCCCGAGTAGCGCGTTCCATCGTCACATCCCGATGAACGCCTCGACAGCGCGCCAAACTCGGCTTATTTACTGAGGAAATGTCCGGCTCCTCCCCGGACTCGAAAGGTAGTGGCTATGAGCGACATCAACGCTTTCATCGACGACAAGGTGAAGACTAACGACGTGTTCCTGTTCATGAAGGGCACGCCGGACTTCCCGATGTGCGGCTTCTCGGGCCGCATCGTGCAGATTCTCGATTACCTCGGCGTCGACTACCAGAGCGCCAATGTGCTGGAGAACCAGGAACTCCGCGAAGGTATCAAGGCCTACACCAACTGGCCGACCATTCCGCAGCTCTACGTCAAGGGTGAGTTCGTCGGCGGCGCCGACATCGTCACCGAGATGTTCCAGGCCGGCGAATTGCAGACCCATCTCAGCGAAAAGGGCGTCGCTGTAAAGCAGACCGCCTGACGCAAACACGCATCAATCCGCCGGCCGCCCCGATTAGCGGCCGGTTCATTTTCGAACCGCAATTGTGCGCGTTCTCGCGCTTGAAATAGCCGCGGCCGAAGTTCATTCTTTAAGCAATGGAGCCCCTCCCCCGGCTCCCGGATCATCGATGACAGCTCAAACAATCGGCGCACGGGTCACCTCCCGTGTCGAATTCATTGCCCTCTGCGCTGGCATGATGGCGCTCAATTCACTGGCGATCGACGTCATGCTTCCGGCCCTTCCGGCCATGGGGCAGGATCTTGGGGTGAGCAACGAGAACGAACGCCAGCTCGTCGTCTCAGCCTACATGATCGGCTTCGGCGCCGCTCAGCTCGCGTTCGGCCCGATCACCGACCGCTTCGGCCGCCGGGCTCCCCTCTTCGTCGGCATCGCCGTCTACGTGCTCTGCGCCTTCGCGGCGACCTTCGCACCGACCTTTGCAATCCTCCTGGCGCTGCGCTTCTGCCAGGGCCTTGGCGCCGCTGCGACGCGCGTGATCGCCACCTCGGTGATCCGCGATACCTTCTCCGGCCGCGAGATGGCGTCCGTGATGTCGCTGGTCTTCATGGTGTTCATGGCGCTGCCGATCGTTGCGCCCGGCATCGGCCAGTTGATCCTCTATGCTGGCCACTGGCATTACATCTTCCTGTTCATGGCTGGCCTTGCGACCATCATCGGCATCTGGGCGTTCCTGCGCCTGCCCGAAACGCTGCATCCTGAATACCGGCGCGAACTGAAGCTCGGCATCATTACCGACGGGTTCCGGCTGGTGTTCACCAACCGCGTCGCCTTCTTCTATGGCCTAGCCGGCATGTTCCTGTTCGCGGCGATGTTCGGATTCATCATCTCGAGCCAGCAGATCTTCGTCGGGCTCTATGGTCTCGGGCCACTGTTCCCCCTGGCCTTCGCGAGCGTCGCGGGGTTGATGGCAATAGCGCAGTTCGCCAATTCCCGGCTGGTCAAGCGCTTCGGCATGCGCCGGCTCAGCCATGGCTCAATGCTCATCTACGTTGCCTGCGCCGTCGTTCTGCTGGCGCTAAGTCTTGCCGGGCCAGTGCCATTCTGGGCGTTCTTCGCCATCTTGTGCTTGATCCAGATCGTTTTCGCGTGCGCCTCGGCAAACATGAACTCGCTCGCCATGGAGCCGCTCGGCGCCGTGGCCGGCACGGCGGCCGCGGTGTTTGGCTTCATGCAGACAGTTGGCGGTGCCATCATTGGCACCTTCATCGGCCAGCAGTTCAACGGCACGCTGACGACCAACGCCGCGGCGTGGGTGACGATGGGCCTCCTGGTTATCGGCTGCGCGCTGATTGCCGAAAAGGGCCGGCTGTTCCGGGTTGGCGTCGAGTACCAGGCCGTGCCGATGATGGCCGAATAATCAGCCGGTCTTGCGCCCGACGAAGATGTTCCAGCCGAGCATCGGGCGGATCGTCTTGAGGTAGTAGCCCCAGTCGGCGCGGCTTCTTTCCAGTACGTCGTCGTGGTCCAGATGATCGGGATGCTCGCGGGCCCAGCGTAGCGTCGCGTGGCGGTGATGGCTGGCGTAGCGCTCGAAATCGGCATCCGAAGCCGAGATCAGCGCTGACACTTCCGCGCCGTGCCGCTCGACAATGCCGAGCGCCTCGACCGGATCGAGCGGCAAATGCTCGTGCGTGTAGACCACCGGCCGGTGCTTCAGGGTCAAATCGCCGACCACCACCGCGCCGCCCGGCTTGGCCGCCGCCGCCATCCAGTCGACCGCCTGCACGAAGCCGCCCAGCGCAGAGGTCGCGCCGAGGCAGAGGACGACGTCATAGCTCGCCGGCTGCGGCACGAAGCGGTCGGCGGGGCCCTGCACGAACTGCAGCCGGCCACGTGCCGGCGCCTTGCTCCGCGCGCTCCTGAGGAAGGCCGGGTTGGTATCAAGCCCCGTGCCGTCGATCGCGAAGCGCTCGGCCCATTGGCGCATCACCCAGGCCTTGCCACAGCCGATATCGAGGACGCGGAGCCCATCGCGGATGTCGCAATAATCGTCGAGCAGCCGGTGCTTGCGGTCGGTCACCGGGTTCTGAATCTCGATATCGGCCTCGGCGATGGCCCAGTAATCCTGATCGTCCAAAGCGTCCTCCTCGCCCGGAGCCAAACCTATACCGTGAACACCTCGCGCCGCAGCACGCTCCAGGACTCCTTGTCCGGCGCCAGCAGCAGCCCGCCGGCCAAATGCTCGACCCGATAAGGCGAGCCGTCGAAACGGGCGACATACGCCCCGGCCTCGGCGGCGATCAGCGTTCCAGGAAGATGGTCCCACGGCATCAGCTTGTTGAACATGGCAAAATGCGAATGCCCGCTGGCCAGCGTCCGGTAATCGTGGCCGGCGCACCGATAATTCGTCGGCACGCGGACCTTTGCCAGATTGGCGAGGATCTGAGGTCGGACGGCTGGCTCGAGAAAGGCTACCGAGACGCTGCCGATCATGTCGGCCAGCGGCACGGACGGCGCGGAGTTGAGCCGCAGTGTTCCGCCGTCCGGCCGCCGCAGCCACGCGCCGGAGCCGCGCTCCGCGATGAACCAGTCGTCGCCCATCGGGTCGTAGATGATGCCCGCGGTGACCTCGCCCTTGACCACGACAGCCGCCATGACGGCAAAGAGAGGCAGCCCGGCGGCAAAATTCGCCGTGCCGTCGACCGGATCGACGGTAATCGCAAGCTCGGCGCCTGGCAGCCGGTGTAACAGTGCCGGATCGGCGGCCACCGACTCCTCGCCGATGACGACGGCGTCGGGCCAGTGCCTTGCGATCTCCGCCTTGATCAGCCGCTCGGCCTCGGTGTCCGCTTCCGTGACGAGGTCGGTCGGGTTCGATTTGGTCCGGATCGTCCTCGGATCGAGCCGCCGGAAGCGCGGCAGGACTTCCGCCTTGGCGGCGCCGCGAAGGATAGTGGCAAGTTTCAGGATATCGATATCGGTCATGAAAAACCGCTAACACCGAGCGGCGGCGGCGTCACGTCCCGCCGCGCGGATAGCTTTGGCGGCCGGGTCCGTCTACAGTTGGCTAGGAAATGCTTCGAACACTATTGAGGGCACGGCGTCATGCCTCCGATTCAACTTTCGAAGCGCGAGTTCATCTTTCTGGTTGCCGGACTGATGATGGTCGACGCGCTTGCGATCGACATCATGCTCCCGGCTCTCCCCAGTATCGGGGCGACCTTCAATGTGCTCCACGACAACGACCGATCGCTCGTCGTCACGGCATTTCTCCTCGGCTTCGGGGCCTCGCAGGTCGTCTTCGGCCCAGTGAGCGATAGTTACGGGCGCCGGCCGCTGATCGTGGGCGGAATGGCCGCCTATATCGCCACAGCAATCCTCGCGCCGCTGATGCCGAGCTTTGCCATTTTGCTGTTCGTTCGTTGCCTGCAAGGGATCGCTGCGGCAGCGGTCAGGGTTGCCCTCACGGCCAGCATTCGCGATCGATACGCCGGCAAGGCCATGGCCGACATCCTGTCGTTGGTGTTCTCGGTCTTCCTGCTTGTGCCGGTCATTATGCCCGGAGTGGGTCAACTCATCATGCTGGTCGGCCCGTGGCAGCTCATCTTCGTGGTTATGGCGGTCGTCGCCACGGTGTTTGGCATCTGGGGCACAACGCGCCTAGGCGAGACGCTTGCGCGCAGCGAGCGGCGCCCCTTCACCTTCCGCAGCGTTGGTCGGGGCTTCGTCATTGTGCTCACCACACGGCGCGCGTTTTTCAACGGGATCGCCGGGGCATTCCTTTTCGGCGGGCTGATGGGCTTCATCCTGACAGGTCCGCAAATCTTCGGCGAACAGTTCGGCTGGGGGAGTTACTATCCGCTCGCCATGACGTTCATGGGGGGAAGCGCGGCAATCTGCTCGCTGCTGGTTCCCAAAATTCTCAATCTCATCGGCTTGCGCCGCACCGCCCACTGGGGGGCGATTGGCTTTGCTGGACTTGCCTTCGCCGGCGCAATTATCAGCGCGACCGTCGGTCTGAACGCTTACGCCTACCTGATCATTCTGATGGGATTTGCGCTGCCGCTGACGACCGGCTTTTCAAGCAGCGGCGCGCTCTCGATGGAGCCCCTCGGCGAAGTCGCCGGCACCGCCTCGGCCGTCTTCGGCCTCATCAGCACCGTCGGCGGCGCACTCATCTCCTACCTCATCGCGCAGTCCTACAACGGCACGACGACGCCGATCCTCCTCGGTATCGGCGTTGCCGGGTTATTGGTCCTGTCCTGCTACGCCATCGCCGAGGGCGGGCGCTTGTTCGGCACCGACCCGGTGCCCCCGTCCAACAGTGCGGAGCCCGTCTCCGTCTTCTGAAGTCCCGCAAAATCGAACAGTCTCGGGTCGAGCAAATGGCTCGGGTTCACATTGCCCAAAGCCCGGATCATCACGTCCTTGCGGCCGGGCATCTTTTTTTCCATGTCGTCGAGCATTGCCTTGGTGACGTTGCGCTGTAGCCCGTCCTGGCTGCCGCAGAGGTCGCAGGGAATGATCGGAAACGCCATGTGCTCGGCGAATTTTGCGAGGTCGTCCTCAGGGCAGTAGATCAACGGGCGCAGCACCTCGACGTCGCGGTCGTCGTTCAGCAGTTTTGGCGGCATCGCCGCGAGCCTGCCGCCATGGAAGAGGTTCAGGAAGAAGGTCTCAAGGCTGTCCTCGCGATGGTGGCCAAGCACCAGAGCCGAGCACCCCTCCTCGCGAGCGATGCGATAGAGATGGCCGCGCCGCAGCCGCGAGCACAGCGAGCAGTAGGTCGCGCCTTCGGGCAGCTTGTCGGTGACGATCGAATAAGTGTCCTGATACTCGATCCGATGCGCGATGCCGTTGGCGGTAAGGAATTCCGGCAGGATGTGCTTGGGGAAATTCGGCTGCCCCTGGTCGAGATTGCAGGCCAACAGTTCGACCGGCAGCAGGCCGCGCCATTTGAGGTCGAGCAGGATGGCGAGGAGGCCGTAGCTGTCCTTGCCGCCCGAAAGCGCCACCAGCCAGCGTTCGCCCGGCCGCACCATGGCGAATTTGTCGAGGGCTTCTCGCGTCAGCCGGACGAGCCGTTTCCGCAGTTTGTTGAACTCGACATTGCGGGGCGCCGCGCGAAACATCGGGTGCGCCCCGCTGACATCTTCGGCGTTTTCTTCGATGGCGGACTGGGCGACGATCTCGTTCATGAAGCGTCTGATACGCCCGAAAACAGGAGCTTACAACGAAGTAAGACCGACGCAGTTTCCTTGCTCAATCTCGTTGCTGTCGATTAGATGACACCCATCACGAGCCGCAGGAGTCCGCCCCGTGTTTCGCTCATTCTTCCCTCATCCGGTCAATTTCTTCGTCTCAGCGATCGCCTGGACGGCCGTTGCCATGACCATCTGGTTCACCGTTGGCGGGCAGCTCGAAACCTTCATGAGCCTTGGGCCGTGGCTGGCGGTGCAACCGACCGATGCCAATCCGGCGCCGTTCTTCGACCAGGACAAGGTGTGGCTCTACGAGTTCGTCATCGTCGCCGGCTATCTGTTCTGCGTGCCGTGGGCGATCTTCAACGACAATCGCCGCTGGTACTGGTGGAGCGTCGTCGGCTCAGTGACCATCATCGAGGTGGTCTACTTCAACGTCCAGGTCAGTGCCTGGCTGAACGACTGGTACGGCACGTTCTACGATCTGATCCAGACCGCGCTCGATCCGACCAAAAAGGGCACGGTGACGATCGACCAATATCTGGGCCAGATCTCGACCGTGGCCATCGTTTTTGCCGTGAACATCTTCGTTCTGGTGATCAACGCCTTCCTCAATGCGCACTATTTGTTCCGCTGGCGCCGGGCGATGACCTTCTACTACATGGCCAACTGGCCGCAGGTGCGCACTATCGAAGGCGCCGCCCAGCGCGTCCAGGAAGACACGCAGAATTTCTCCTCGATCGTCGAGGGCATCGGGCTCAACATCGTCTCCTCCTTCATGACGCTGATCGTTTTCCTGCCGATCCTTTGGGGGCTGTCGAGTCACATCATCGGTCTGCCTATCCTCGGACATGTCGAGGGTAGCCTGGTCTGGTTGGCGCTCGCGCAGGCGATCATCGGCACCGTGCTGTTCGCGGTCGTCGGTATCCGATTGCCCGGGCTGAACTTCGCCAACCAGCGGGTCGAGGCGGCCTATCGCAAGGAGCTCGTCTATGGTGAGGACGACGCCGGCCGCGCCCAGCCCGTCACCGTTCGCGAACTCTTCCGCAACGTGCAGCGGAACTACTTCCGCATCTATTTCCACTACACCTACTTCAACGTCGCCCGGTACGCGTTCATCAACGCCTCGCAGTTCTTTCCCTATATCGCGATGGGGCCGACGATCGTCGCCGGCGCCATTACCTTCGGCATCTTCAACCAAGTACTCAACGCCTTCGGGCAGGTCGCGGACTCGTTCAGCTTCCTGATGAACTCGTGGACGACTATCATCAATCTGATCTCGATCTACCAGCGCCTGCGTGGTTTCGAGCGCCAGATTCCCAAGGAAACGCTGGTATTTGCCAACGACTACAAGGACCCGCGCTATCTTGCGACCGCGGTCGCGGCGCCGAGCATGACACCGGTCGTTGTGCCGGAATAGCGGACAAGCAAAAGGGCCGCCCAATGGGCGGCCCTTCGAATTTCTGCGCTCCGGTCCCGATCAGCGCGAGTAGAACTCGACGACCAGGTTCGGTTCCATCTGCACCGGGTACGGCACATCGCCCAACGCAGGAACGCGGACATAGGTCGCAACGCCCTTGCCGTGATCGACTTCGACGTATTCCGGAACGTCGCGCTCAGCCAGCTGGCTGGCTTCGAGGACGATGCCGAGCTGCTTAGAGCGTTCCTTGATCTCGATCTTGTCGCCCGGCTTCACCGAGTAGGATGGGATGTTGACGCGCTTGCCGTTGACCAGCACATGGCCGTGCGACACGAACTGGCGGGCCGCGAACACGGTCGGCACGAACTTGGCGCGGTAGACGATGGCATCGAGACGGCTCTCGAGCAGGCCGATCAGGCGCTCGCCGGTGTCGCCCTTGATGCGCGCGGCTTCGATGTAGAGCTTCTTGAAGGCCTTTTCGGTGATCGAGCCGTAATAGCCCTTGAGCTTCTGCTTGGCGCGCAGCTGCAGGCCGTAATCGGAGGTCTTGCCCTTGCGGCGCTGGCCGTGCTGGCCGGGGCCGTAGGCCCGCGCATTGAGCGGGGACTTCGGACGGCCCCAGAGGTTTTCGCCCAACCGGCGGTCGATCTTGTGCTTAACTGAATCGCGCTTCGACATCGGAATCCTTTCATAGATCGTCGAAAGTGATTGCGCCCTCCTCTGCCCTTCCTTGCGGAGAGGGCCGACAGATTCCTGAGGTTTCAGAGAATCCCGGGTGCGCTTCACGGGCCGAAGCCCGGAAAGTGGCGCTCGAATAGGGGGAACGGCCTGCGAAGTCAAGCAGCCCGGCGCCCGCAGGACCTACTTCGAGAAGGTCACCAACGATCTCGAGGGCTTGTTGCTCTGGGAATCGACCAAAGCAGTGTCGATGCTGATGCGGTTGGCCGTGACCGTCATCGTCGAAGTGCCGGTTCCGGCAAGCCCGTGGAGCTTGCCGACAAATGACACGCCGCCGCCGTGCTTGACGCCGACCACGACATCGCCGCCGACCGAAAGCGCCTGATACTGGTGAGTCTTGTCGCTATAGCTCAAATCGCCCGAAAAGCTCTGGCCGCCGACGTCCTCCACGTCGCAATTGCCGCTGTAGTGCACACCGGCGCTGGTGGCCCGGAACTTGAGGGTGCAGGTCATCGCGCCGTTGACGCCACCCTTGATCGACCCGCCGCCGGTCCAGCTACCAACGAGCTTGGCGAGAAATGCGTCTTCGGCCGGCCCGGCAAAGGCTGGGCCCGCTGCGGCGCACAGCGCGATTGCGACAACTCCTGCGATGAGCGAGGTACGGTTCATTGCGTCAGCTCCCTGATGGCCGCCGCGACGCGTTCGGAACGGCTAGATCCAATCCCGCAGTAACGGCACGGAAGCAGCGCGGCGAAAAGCCACCGGCCGTCGTTTTCCCTAGCTTTCGCGACGATCGAGCCGGCGCGCCTCGCGCAGGCTCGGGAACGCCACGCTCCAGATGACGGAGACAGCCATGGTGGCGGCCCCGCCGATGGCGACGGCTGTCACTGCGCCGATAAACGCGGCCATCGTTCCGGCACGGAATTCGCCGAGCTCGTTGCTCGCACCGATGAAGACCGAATTGACCGCGTTGACCCGGCCGCGAACCTCGTCGGGGGTCCACAGCTGCATCAGCGTTTCGCGGATCGAGACCGAAACCATGTCGCAGGCGCCCATCAGCGCCAGCATCGGAAAGCTCAACCAGATGCTTTGCGACAAGCCGAAGATCAGAGTGAAGAGCCCGAACAGCGCGACAAAGATGAACAGGATGCGTCCGGCGTGATCCTTGATCGGCGAGCGTGCGAGCAGCAATGCCGTCGGGATCGCACCGATTCCCGGCGCCGCCCGCATGAAGCCAAGGCCGGTGGCGCCAACATGCAGCACGTCCAGCGCAAATACCGGCATCAGCGCCGTGGCGCCGCCGAGCAGCACGGCGAACAGGTCCAGCGAGATGGCGCCGAGCACGACCTTCTCGTGCCAGATATAGCGGAAGCCGGCGAGGAGCGTCGAAATGCTGGTCGCCTGATTGGAAATCTTCTGCTTGGGCGCCGCGATCATCAGAATGCTGGCAACGGCCAGCGCCGAAAAGACCGCGGCGGTGCCGAAGGCCAGTTGCAGCGAAATGCTCGCCAGCACCCCGCCGATCACCGGCCCGAGGATATTGGCTGTCTGCCAGGCGGAGGCGTTGAGAGCGATGGCGCTCGCCAGGGCCCTCGGCGGCACCACGTTCGGTGCGAGCGAGGAGCCGGCTGGCCCGGTGAAAGCTCGCGAGGTGCCAATGACGACGAGGATCGCGAACACCGGCCAGACCTCTTTCGGCCCCATCGCGGTGTACGCCATCAGCGCCAACGCGCAGACGAGTTCGACGCCCCCGCAGATGGCGATGATGATCCGGCGGTTGAAGCGGTCGGCAACGAGTCCCGTAACCAGAACAAGCAGCAATGCAGGGGCAAAGGTCGACAGGCCGACGAGGCCAAGGTCGAACGGGTTCTTGGTGAGCAGGTAGACCTCAAGGCCCACCGTGATGCCCATGATCTGGGCGGCAAAGCTCGTGAGCGCCGTAGCGGCCCAAAAGAAGCGGTAGTCGCGGTAGGCAAACGCCTGCTGCGAGGGTTCGGACACGGCGGATACTGTCGACATTGTGGCGGAGCGTCTGACACGGCCCGCCGCACCAGTCAAACCGCTAGTCCGGCTGCGTCGTCGCCGTGCGGTTGGATTTGGGCCGCTCGTGCTTGCGGTCGAGCGACGAGATCACTCCGCGCAGGGTGCGGACTTCCTGCGCCGACAGCGTGCCACGCCCGAGCATGGCGCGCAGATTGTTGACAACCGTCGGCCGCTTGTCGGGCGCGGTGAAGAAGCCGGCGCGGTCGAGCGCTTCCTCCAGATGCTCGAACAGCCCGAAGAGCTCGGCCTTGGTCGCCGGCTCGGCCACGGTCTCGGTGAACAGCAACTGCTGGCCGAGATCGGTCTGCCGACGCCACTCATAGGCCATAATCAGCACAGCTTGAGCAATGTTGAGCGAAGCGAAGGCAGCCTCGACCGGGAGCGTGACGATGGCATCGCTGATGGCGATCTCTTCGTTGTAGAGTCCCCAACGTTCGCGACCGAACAGGATGCCGGCCCCGGCGCCGGTCGCGATGTGGGCGATGCTGCGCTGCGAGGCCTCCTCCGGGCCGAGAACGGGCTTTTGCAAATCGCGGCGCCGGGCAGTCGTGGCAAACACCAGCGACAAATCAGCAACGGCGGCTTCGGTCGTCTCGAAGACGCGGACCTTGTCGAGCACGTGCTCCGCCCGCGACGCGGCCGCAATGGCCCGCTCGTTCGGCCAGCCATCGCGAGGGTTGACCAGCCGCAGGTCCCACAGGCCGAAATTAGCCATCGCCCGGGCGGTGGTCCCGATGTTTTCGCCGAGTTGCGGCTCGCAAAGGATCACCGCCGGACTGGGGCGGAAATTGAACTGCTGCGATTTGTCGGTCCCGGCCATGGCCGGCAGTTATGGCGGAAGCCCCGCCCAGATCAAGCGACCTTGTGGCGCGTGATCTCGCGGACCTTGCTGCCCCGCGTCCATTCGCGGTCGAGGATGGCGAAGTGCAGTTCCTCGTCCCATTCGCCCTGGAACAGAGCGTGTTCGCGATAGTGTGCTTCGAGCCGCATGCCCAGATTCTTGAGCAGTCGCGCCGAGGCCTCGTTCTGGCCGGCGGTACGGGCGAAGATGCGGTGAAATTTGTACTCCTCGAAGCCGAGCGTCATTGCCGCTCTGACCGCCTCCGCGCCGTAGCCGTGGCTACGGAAAGCAGGCCCGATGGCGAAGCGGATTTCCCCCTGCGCCGCGGTGGCGTCCGTGTAACGTAGCGAGACGTGGCCGATGACCTTGCCGTCGGACTGGCGGACGACCGCCAATGTCAGGACCTCGCCGGGCCGCGACAGCCGTGTTTGTTTCCGCATCGCGTCGAAGGCCGATTTTGCTTCGGTCTTGTCTCGGGCCTTCCAGTCGAGATAGCGCTGCACATCGGGCAGCGAATAATAGCTGAGCACGGCGTCGAGGTCGGATTTCTCGAACGGACGCAGGATCAGCCGGTTGGTCTTGATGGTCAGTTCAGCGGTCATCTGAGGCGCCCTCCGCTGCGCGCTCACCCTCGACGCCTGAACGTTCGCTATCGGCCACGGTTCCGCTTCAAATGGCGGCGAGGCGAAGATAAAGCGGCGGCAATGCCACCAAACTGCCGCTATTGCGTCGAGCACTCAGCGACGCGCCCGCCACTCATCCTCGAGCAGCGCGCAGATCAGTTCCTCGTCCCAGCGGCCCTTGAAATGCGTATGCTCGCGAAAGTGGGCCTCCTCGCGCATGCCGAGCCGCTGCATGACTTTCGCCGACGCCAGATTGCGGGCGTCGCAGCGCGCGTAGATCCGGTGGATGCCGACGATATCGAAGGCGAAAGCCAGCAGCGCGCCGGTCGACTCGGTCGCGTAGCCCTGCCCCTGCGCGTCAGGATGGATTATGTACCCGACTTCCGCCTGCTGGTCGGCGACGCTGCGCCAGATCAGCGAGACTTCGCCGATCAGCCGGTTGTCGGCCTGCCGCTCGATCGCAAGCAGGATCTTGTCGCCCTCGCCGGCAAACGCGATCTGCGTCGTCCGGGCGCGCACTGCCTCGGCGCATTCCTCGTGGCTCATCGGCAGGTCGAACAGGTATTCGGCCACTTCGGGCAGGCTGCGGTAGGCGTAGACCGCATCGACATCGCCGCGGCTGAACGGCCGAAGCCGGAGCCGTTTGGTGAGCATCGGATAGTCAGGCGCATAGAGCGTCGCGATTGGGAGCGGCAAATGGCTCATGGCGGGCGGGGTACCCTCCCCGGCAGCGGGAATCAACCCGCGCGAAGGCTTGCGTGGCCCGAGGCGGCGGTGCAGCCTTCCCCGATGGATCGCAAACCCCGGCCTGTCGTCGACCTCACCGCGCAGTGCGCCTGCGGCCAGGTCTCGCTGCGGTTTGCCGGTAAGGTGCTGTCGATGTTCATCTGCTCGTGCGAGGACTGCCAGCGGGCGACCGGCACCGGCCATTCCTGCGTGGCGCTCGCCCGGCCGGCCGATGTGACCGTCACCGGTGAGGTTCGAGCCTTTGCACGCCCGGCCAATTCGGGCGCAACGCTGACCCGCTCGTTCTGCCCGAATTGCGGCACGCCGCTCTTTGCCCGCTCGAGCCGCGCCGCCGAGGTTCTGATGCTGCCGATCGGGCTGTTCGGCGCCGCGGCAGAATGGTACCTGCCCAACCAGCTGATCTTCGCCCGGAGCCATCGCGACTGGGATATGATCCCGGCCGAATTGCCTCAGCACCAGACCTACCGCGACGAAGGAGCGATGATGTGACGGCCGCATCCGACCTCATGGGCGACCGGCTGCGGCCGCTGCTGAAACGTACGCCGGGCCTCATCGAAAAGAAGATGTTCGGCGGCCTCGGCTTCATGCTCAACGGCAACATGGTGATCGGTACGACGGCGAAAGGCGCGTTGCTGGTCCGCGTCGATCCGGAGAAGATCGACGACGCGCTCCGCCGCCCTGGCGCCGGCGCGATGCATATGGGCCCAAAGCCGATGAAGGGTTTCGTCGCGGTCGACGAGGAAGGCACGCCAGACGACGAGGCGCTTCGGGACTGGATCGCTCATGCCATGAAATATGCCAAGACGCTGCCGCCCAAATGAAGACCAGCTCGACGATGGATCATCTGGTCGACCGCATCCGGCTCATCATCGACGGCGATCCGCGCGTTACCGAAAAGAAGATGTTCGGTGGCCTGACCTTCCTGCTGAACGGCCACATCCTTGTCGGCGCCAAGAAGGACGGGCGCATCCTGCTCAGCGTGGGCAAGGAGAACAATAACGAGGCGATGGGCCGGTCCGGTGCGGTCCAGATGGTCCACCGCGACAAGCCGATGCGCGGCTTCATCTGGGTCGACGCCGACGCCATCGAGGACGACGACGACCTCGCCGACTGGATCAAAACCGCCGAGCGCTGGGTTTCGCGGATGCCGCCGAAATGATGGACTCCTAGACCGCCGAGAACACCAGCGAGGCGTTGACGCCGCCGAAGCCGAACGAGTTCGAGAGCACGTGCTTCAGCGCCTTCGGCTTCGCCGTCTTGGCGACGAGGTCGAACTGCGCGGCGACCGGCTCGGGGTCGTCGAGGTTGAGCGTCGGCGGCAGCATCTGGTTGCGCAGCGCGAGGATCGAGAACACCGCCTCGATCGCCCCGGCCGCGCCGAGCATGTGGCCGGTGGCCGATTTGGTCGACGAGACCGCGAGGGTCTGGCCACGGTCGCCGAAGAGATTGCGAATGCCGTTGATCTCGGCGTTGTCGCCGACCTCGGTCGAGGTGGCGTGGGCGTTGACGTAGCCGATGTCGTCGGGCGTGAGGCCGGCCATCCTGATTGCCTGGCGCATGGCGACCTGCGCTCCGGCGCCGTCGGGCGAACCCGAGGTGAGGTGATAGGCATCGGCCGACGTGCCGTAGCCGGCGGCAATCGCCAGAGGCGTCGCGCCGCGCGCGAGTGCGTGGCTCAGTCTCTCGATCACCACCACCGCCGCGCCCTCGGCGAGGACGAAGCCCGAGTGGCCCTTGTCGAACGGCCGCGACGCCTCGGTTGGCCGGTCATTGTGGCTGGTGTCGAGCGCCCGCGATGCCGCAAAGCCGCCGATCGAAATCGGATCGACGGATCCCTCGGCGCCGCCGCACACCATGACTTCGGCCTCGCCGGTGCGGATCAGCCGCATCGCGTCGCCGATCGCCTGCGCGGACGCGGCGCAGGCCGTCACTGGCGCGCCGATCGGACCCTTGAAGCCGTAGCGGATCGAGATCCAGCCGGCGGCCAGGTTGGCAAGGAAGCTTGGTACGGTGAACGGCGACAGCCGTCGTGGCCCCTTGGTCGCGATCGTCGTCACGGCCTCGGCCATCACCGGCGAGCCGCCGACGCCGGAACCGATGATGGTGCCGGTGACCGCCTGCTTTTCCGGCGTGTCGGCGATCCAGCCCGACTGGGCCAGCGCTTCCTGCGCAGCGGCGAGGCCGTACTGGATGAAGAGGTCCATCTTCTTGATGTCCTTGGGGTCGATGAACTGCGTTGGATCGAAGCCGTTCGGTGCGTCTTTGCCGGGCACCTGGCCGGCGATCTTGCAGGCGAAGTCGGTCGTGTCGAACCGCGTGTTGAGGCCGATGCCGCTGTGACCGGCCATCAGCGCGTCCCAGTTGGCCGCGACACCAACGCCAAGTGGCGAGACGGCGCCCATGCCGGTGATGACGATCGGATCGGGGTCGGTCATGCGAGTGTCCTTTCAGACTTTGGCGAGTCGCTTCAGCACTTTGAGGCTCAAGTCGAATGTTTCGCGCGAGAGTTCGGTTTTCATTTCCGCCTGCGCCTTGCGCCAGAGCGGCAGCAACTGCTCGATCAATGTGTCGCCCTTCAGCGTGATCGAGGCGATGCGGCCATTGCCGCGACCGGCATGGCCTGAGACGACGAGGCCCATCGCTTCCAGCCGGTCGAGATTGCGGGTCAGCGTGGTGCGATCGAAGCCGCGGTCGTCGGCGATCTCCGAGACCGTGGCCCCGGCGAGCTCGCGGAGGCCGCCGAGCAGCGACAATTGCGTCGCGCTGACGCCAAACGGACGCAGATACGCGTCGTAGCGGCGGGTGATGGCTCGCGCCGCCATCCGGCTACTTCCAACCATGCACTGGCTGAAGTCGTCAGTCATGGCGGCTAAATAGTGTGTATCTACACGGTGTCAAGCCACAGCTCCGTAAACTCCTGGAAGTCCGGCCCTCTCCGACCTTATCCCGCGAACTTA
>CAZNAE010000054.1:0-20755 GCA_964570695.1 uncultured Devosia sp. | reverse complement strand
TCGCCGGTCCGGTCACCGTGCCGCGCACCGAGGCGACCGAGTAGCCGCTCGCGTACGTCGTGTTGATGTTCACTGCCTGGGTCCACGGCACGATCGCCATCTTCGAATAGGTCGGGGTCTGCACGGTCTGCACGACCTCGTCGATCAGGGAGTTCGTTGCCGAGATCAGCGAACTGATCTTGCTGCCTGCCATCGACCCTGTGGTGTCGAGCGCGACAGACACTTCGATATCCTTCGAGCCGCGGACCACCTCGGAGGTGAGCTGCGCGGTAATGTTGTGAATGCCGACGAGCTGGACGAATGCCGTTGGGACAGTGATCGAGGCGTAGATGTCGATCTGTCCGACCGTCGTGTCGACTGTCACTGAACTGACCGTCGCGGTGATCGACGCATCGGCGAGCCGCTCTGTAAGGATCGCCTGTGCCTTCGCCTTCAGCGTCGTTGGGGTGACGCCGGTGTTCGAAATCGTCGACTGCAGCGCCAGCGCGGCAGCGTCGAGCGCCGTCTGTGCGCGGGTGCGGGCGGTTTGGGTGTAAGTGAAGTCGACCACCGCGCCGGAGGTGGCGATCAACACGATGGCGAGCACGGCGAACAGCACCATGAAGGCGCCGCTCTCGTCCTTGCGGAAGCGGGAAAGAAGCTTGGCGAGGCGCTGCATGGTCCGACAGTCCGGGGATCTTGAGGCCCTCAGTCTGCCGGAAATTCCTAACTAAAGAACAATCGCCGATGTGCCAATTTGCGCCGACCTGTTAAAAGTAGCCCCAATCTCACTACGCCCGTACTTGCGGCACTCCGCAATTTGCGTTCGGCGAATTGGCTCAGGAGGCCGTATGTCAGAGGCGGCGATGCGAGCCACGCTTCAGCTCTTGGTGGTGGCGGGGTCATTGGAACAGCGTCTCGGCCCTACGCTGTCGTCCGTGCACGGAATATCACTTCAAGAGATGTTACTCTTGCTCAATCTCGAGAGGTCGCCGCTGCACCGAATGCGTCGCGTCGATCTGGCGGCTGCCATGAACATCGGCGCCTCTAGCGTTTCGCATTTGGGCGACCCTCTCGAAAAGGATGGCCTTGTGCGGCGCGAAGTCGATACCCGGGACGCCCGCGTCGCATATATGGTCGTTACAGAGGAGGGCATGATCCGGCTAAAAGAAGCGCGGGTCACGTTGGCTGACCTATCTAGTCGCCTTTTCGATGAACGCTGGACAGAGGCGGACGTCCAGAAATTCGTCCTTCGCCTTGGTCAGTTGGCGTATGGCTCAACGAGCAAGGTCATTGGCTAGTCTGCCGTTCAGAGGGCGCTAAAAATCGAGGAACGGAAAGCTACCGAACTAACAAAAACTCGACAGCATCCCGCCTTCGGGTTGACCCTTCTGATTAACTGCTCGTTAGCTTGCCGGTTTGATAACATAGATCAGCTTGCGGGGTTGAGCCCTCGACCGAGTGAGCATCTGGAAGGCGGCCTGCGAAAGCGGGCCGCCTTTTCCGCACCAAAGTTTTCGAATTGTCCGAGCGGCCATGGGGGCTTCCGGACAGAGGCCCGGTTAGCGCACATGGCCGGGGCCACCCCCCTAGCGACTTGACCCACACCTGCTCAGCGTGGAATGGCATTTCGGTGATGGATAGCCGTTAACCGTGACGATTAGGGCCGCGTGACCCCGTAGCTCTACTCGAGTTTGCCGAGACCGGGGCCGGGCTTTAACCCTGCTTATCCCAATCCATTGCGGTGAACGAGTATCTTGGTTCTGCTCACTGGAGCGCCGTTGCCGCAACGCCCACATGGCAAACCTCGACGATGCGCGAAGGCGACTCATACATTCCAGCGGTCACAACCTAGCGTACCAGTCGCAAGCATTCGCATGGCGCGGCCCACGCGAGGGAGCTGGATAGGATCGACCCTTGAGGGCCTCGCGAACACCGCTATCAGCGGTGTGTCGACGATTGCATCGGAACCAATGAGACCCACCGCGCCAACAGCGGCGGGTTGGAAGACCATCCGGGACGACTCGCCCGCGAAGTGTTGAGCGCGAAGGTCTCCTCGACTGCCGTGCGGGGCTTCCTCGCCCATTTCGCTCGAAGCAAGAGGCAGGTCGGCTCGACCACAGTCGAGATCAGTACGTTGCGCGACCGCCGCTCAGGTCGAACACTGAAGCAGTGGTAAAGCTGTTTTCGCGGCTCACCAGCCATGCCACCATGTTTGCTGCCTCTTCCACCTCGAGGAACCGTCCGCGTGGAATACGGCTCAGCATGTAGTCGATGAACTCGGGCTTGAGTTCGTCGAGAATGCCGGTCTTGGCCGTGGCCGGCGTGATGGTGTTGACGGCGATGTCGTACCTCGCGAGTTCTTTGCCTAACGCCTTGGTCAGCGCGACAACGCCGCCTTTGGCCGCGGCGTAGGCGGCCGCGTTGGGATTGCCCTCCTTGGCAGCGATCGAGGCGATGTTGACGATGCGCCCGTAGTTGCGCGCCTTCATACCCGGCACGATAGCGCGATTGACATAGAAGGTGCCGGTGAGGTCGATTTCGATCACCCGCCGCCATTCGTCGAGTTCGTACTCGTCGAGCGGGGCGTTCTTGCCGGCGATACCGGCCGAGTTGACGAGAATGTCGATGCGACCAAGGTCCTTTTGGACTGTCGCGACCGCATTGCTGACTGCATCGTAGTCAGTGACATTGACGGTGATCACGGAGGCGGCCGCGCCAAGCTCCTTTTGCGCGCTCGTCAACAGCTTCTCGTTCATGTCCCAGAGGCTCACCTTCGCGCCGGAAGCGACTAGCCGCCTGGCGATTCCGAAGCCGAGGCCCTGCGCCCCTCCCGTCACCACAGCCACCTGATTGTTGAGGTCGATTGCGTTCAAAGTCGTATACCTCCGGGCGGGACTAGGTCAGCGCCATAACCGGCTGAACATCGGTTGTCAGTTTCAGCTGCGGAGCGCCGCAGAAGCGTACCGCTGGTCGCGACGGGCCGATCCTGATGGAGAAAGCAGATCGCGATAGGGTCGGCATCAGGTTGGAATTTGGGCGGAGGATTGATCCAGATCCGAGCAACAGCGTGTAACGATGTTTGGGACCGCGGATCACTTGGTCGACCGATCCGGCGCCGATTGGCTTGCCCTGGTAGAGGACGATTTTCTCGCGATTTCATTGCGCAGAACTTCCGCGACCTACGCCACCGCCATGGCGCTGACGCACCCGGTTGCGAGGGCCGCAACGACTGTGCCGCACAAGCGGCGCAGCATTTTGGAGCTGGCATTTTAGGTCCCTTCCTCTCCTTGCCTGGGGCGGAGCCGTGAGAGACTAAACTGTCATGGCCTCGATGCTTTCGAGAGTGTGGCCATGGCCAAAGCCCGAGGCGTCGCTGGGGACGCAGTACCCGCCCTTCGGCACCGCCATTCCCGGATAGTTGTGAGTGTTCTCGAGAGGGGTGCCTGGACCGCCGCCCACGAAGTACTCGCCCCACCTGCTGTTCGGCGTGGCATAAGTGAAATGCTGACCGTATGGCGTGTTCATGCCGGCATGGCAGATGATCTCAAGGCCGGCCGCCTCAGAAATCGCCGCAATGCGTTGGCACGCGGTGAAGCCCCCAACCCAGTGAATGTCGGGCTGGAAGATGTCGACAACGCGATCCTTGGCCGCCTCGAAGAAGGTGTAGGGGGTGTACCAGTGTTCGCCCGCGGTAAGGGTCTGCCAAGGCACCCGCTCCCGCAGCGCGCGATGCGAGGAGTGGTCTTCGGGGATGAGGCAATCCTCCATCCATTTGAGCTTATACGGCCGCAGTCGCTCGGCCAGTCGCACGGCGAACTCGACGTCGAACGCCATCCAGCAATCGAGCATCAGCTCGACGCTGGGTCCGATAAGCTCGCGGGTTTTGGCGACGAGCGCCTCGTTCCCGTCGAGCGCTGCCATCCCATCGGCGGTGCCGTACGGGCACGCAAGCTTGGTCGCAGTAAAACCAAGCTCCACATGCCAGTCCGTGTCATTTCCAGTTGCGTAACAGTACTGCTTGTCGCGCGCCGGACCGCCTGCAAGTTCGTATACCGGTGTCTTCAACACTCGGCCCTTCAGGTCCCAGAGAGCCAGATCGACGGCACTGATGGCGTAGGAAGCCAGACCAGAGGGCGAGTACGGAGATGCGCTGCGCATCATCATGTCCCAGAGCTTCTCGGTCGCCATGGCATTCTCGCCTTCCAGGAGCGGCCCGATATGGTCGTTGATGAGATGCATGCTCATCTCACCGTAGCCTGTCGTGCCGAACCCCCACGACCCGTTATCGGCAGTTACGAGGCAGCCGATCGAGGAAAAGTTGCCGGTCCAGCTGGCGCGCATCCGTTTGTAGCGCGGATAGCGCGACATCGGATTCGCGACCTCTGCATCACTGGTCCAAGGCGGCCGGCGTTCTGTGCCGCCGTCGCGCCGCTCCGCGTAAGTGCCTCCTGAGATCGGGTTGCCGATCTTGAATGCCTTGATGCTCTTTATCCTCATTCTAGTTTCTCATCGGCTGCATGGGGATTCGGTAAGTCGCGCGTGCCGTGTCGCAGAACAGGCCGGCTCTCTCGCTCTCGGAAAAGCCGGTGGTGATGGCCGCGAAAGCGCGCCACACCGTCAGGAAGTCGGAGAAGAGCTTATCGACCGGGAAGTTGGACGCGAACATCGCCCGGTCTACGCCGAACGCCTCAATTGTCTCCAGCACCAGCGGGCGGATGCTTTCCGTCGTCCAGTGCGCATCCATCATGCCGAGGCCGGAAATCTTAACGCAGATGTTTGCTTGTGCAGCGAGAGCCCGGAGCCCGGCCTTCCAGCCTCTCCACCCGTTGAGGTCACGATCGGCCCACATACCTGCGTGGTTGAGCACAATTTGGGTGTCTGGCGCCTGGGCCGCGAGGCGTGCGGCGTGATCCATCTGGTGCGGGTAGAGCTGCAAGTCAAAGCTGAGCCTACGTCGTCCCAGCTCGCGCAGGCCGCTCACAAAGTTCGGGTGTGACATGCGGTCGGGAACCCCATAGCTTCGCACGGGGCTTTCGTGCTGGTTCACAATCTGCCTGATACCGCGGAAGATGGGATAGGCCGCGTGCCGATCGAGCAGCGCGGGGAACTCCGGTGAGGTCAGATCACCGTAAGAGACGATGACGATCGGCACGCGGCTCGCTTCGGCCACCTTCGCTAGCGTTTCGGTTTCCATAACTGGATCGGTCGGGAACGCCTCGATGTGGACGAGCCCGTCCGGGACGAACTCGCCCTTGCCTTCCCCCAAATATTCCTCAAGCAAATAGCTCCGGCAGATCGCGGCATTGGAGCCATCCGGGCTGGGTTTCTCGAACTGCGGATAAATGCGCGTCCAGAGGTCCCAGAGGTGCACATGCGGATCGACTATTTTTAGCGCAGTCATGCGCCTGCTCCGGGCGTCGGTGCGTCTCGACGCAACAGCCGTTCGTCCTTGAGCGAGGTCCAGAGGGCGTCAGGAATCGGAGTGCGGACCGCTTCGACGTTGCGGGTAGGGTGGTTCGGCGTGAAGCCACCGGGAATGATCGACGCGACCAGTGGGTGATGCAGCGGAAACTGCAGCGCTACAGCCGCCAGCGGTACAGCGTAGGACGCGCACACGGTCTCCATGCGCCGGATGCGGTCGGCTTCGGCCGGCGTCGGATCCCGATAGTTGAGCTTGGCGCCCGGCACCGGTCCGGTTGCTAGGATGCCCGAGGCCAACGGAGCGCCCACAATGATGCCCACCCCGCGCTTCTCGCACAGAGGAAACTCCTCATCGAGCGCTGGCTGCTCGGCCAACGTGTAAGGCAGCGCGACGAGGAAGAAATCGACGTCGAGCACGCTAAGGAACGGGCCGATAGTGCCGAGCCGGTTGACCCCGGCGCCCACCGCCTTGACGACGCCCGCAGCCTTGAGATCGCCGAGCGCCCGCATGCCACCCGTCGCGAGCTGGTTGAGATAAGCGGAGACCAGCTCGTCCGACTGAAAGCTCCCGCGGTCAAGATCGTGAATGACGAGGAGGTCGACGCGGTTCATGCCGAGCCTGAGCAGGCTGTCCTCATAGCTCCGCATGATCCCATCATAGCTGTAGTCGAAGCGATGTTGGAACTGCTGGCCCGTGGGCCATGAGCGCTCGCTTTTGGCGAATGCTTCGGCGTCAACCGGCGCGCCGAAAAGCCGACCCACCTTGGTCGAGATGATCACCTCGGCGCGCGGCTTGAGATAGAGCTCACGGCCGATGCGGTGCTCGCTGAGGCCGCGCCCGTACCACGGCGAGGTGTCGTAGTAGCGCACGCCAGCGTTCCAGGCCGCGCGGACGGTCGCCGCCGCATCGTCGTCGTCGATTGTCGCAAACACGTGCCCGAGGCCCGCGCCCCCGAATCCAAGACGCGGCAGCTTCACGTCCGTCCGACCGAGCTGCCTAAGGCTGAACGGATCCACCAGCTTGCCTCAGGTCGCAACTAGCTGGTCGAGCAACTCGTCGATCTCGCGCTGTGTGACCGGATCAACGACGATCGTCGGACTGCGCACCATCGCGTGCTTGATTACGCCGAGCCGCACCAGAAGCTGCTTGTGGAGGTGGTAGAACACGTCTCCACCCTGCGCGCCTAGGCGGTTAACTGCCATGATCGATGCATCGAAGACCTGGCGCGCGCCTTTCTCGTCGCCGGCCTGGAAGCGGTTCCAGGTCTCGACGAAGGCCCCCGGTTGGCTGCAGAAGGGCATCGTCCCCTGCGCACCGCGCCGCATTTCCTCGATGAAGTAGCTGCCTCCGGCCCCGCCGAAGATGGTGAGCACCTTGCTCGCCGACGCTGACATCTCGGCGACCTTGGTGGTGATCGGCAGCGTCTCGACCTTGATGTATCTGATATTCCTGCATTCTGCGGCGAGCCGCGTAGCCATTCCCGGCGGCACCGGCGCCTGAGGAATGTCCTGCAGGATGATCGGAATGCCAACCGCAGCGTCGATAGCCTTGTAGTAGTCGAGGATTTCTGTGGCGCTGGCTGGCATGAAATGCGGCGGTATCACCATGAGCACGTCGGCCCCAGCGGTCTCCGCCGCCTGGCTGTATTGCACCGCGAGGTCTGTGCCGGAGGCGCCGGTGTTGATCACGACGGGCACGCGACCCCTTGCATGATCGACCACGATCTTCGCGACCTGATTCCGTTCGGCCTCGCTGAACTTGAAGATTTCCGAGCCGAGCGCCACACCGAGTCCATGCACACCCGCCGCGATGTTGAAGTCAATGAGTTGCTGCAGGCTGTCAACGTCGATCCGCCCCCGCTCGTCGAAAGGGGTAATAAGGATCGGAATGACGCCTTCGAGTTTCGTGACGGTCATTATTCTGCCTGTTAGTCGGCGTGAAACATCTCTTCGAGCGGCTCCGTCACCGGCGAGAAATCGGGGTTGGTTTCCATCAGCGGGGCCATCATTTCCCACCATCGCCAGACGATGGGATCGATGGGCGCACCGGGGGCGTAGGCTCGGTCGAGTTCTTGATAAGCGAACAGCAAGAGGCCGTAGCGGTAGATCGAAAAATTGCTTGTACCGCCGGTCTTCATTAGCGCCAGCATTTCGGGCCAGATGTCGTCGTGCCGCCGCTTGTAAAGAGCCTCGTTGCCGGGCTTGAGCTTCATCACCCATGCGTTGCGCATCACCATCTTCAGGCCCTCCGACGAGCGGGTGCGGCTTGCTCGCCTAACGGGTACTCGCCGCGGTAGCCGAGCTTACGGCTGACGGAGCCACAGGCTTCGTTGAGCATGTCGACCAGCGGCTGCACGGCCCGTCCAGCCGATTTAGGCGACGGGCCGGTAACACTCATCGCGCCCAGCGGCCGGCCGGTTGCATCGATGATGGGGACGGACACGCAATAGATCCCCATCACCACCTCCTGGTCGTCGATCGAATAGCCGCGCATGCGGATCTTCTTCAGTTCCTTTTTCAGCGCCACCGGGTCCGTGATGGTCTTGGGAGTGAGCGCCTCGAGCGGTCCGCTGAGGACGCGCTGCTGGTCCTCCTCAGGTAGGAAGGCCAGCATAGCCTTGCCGGCGCCACCGCAATGCAGCGAACCGCGCGAGCCGATGCGCATGTCGAGTTGCATCCGCTCATTGCCACGGACCTTGTCGACGCTGACGCCATGCAGGCCACTGAGCACGTTGATGTTGACGGTCTCCCTAGTCGCCTCTGCGATCTTTTCGGCAAAGGGCCGCGCCAGAGCCGGAAAGTGGATGCGCTCGAGCTGGAGGCCCGTGATCTCAAGCAGCTTGAACGAGAGCTCCCATTCTCCGGAGGGGGTACGTTCGACGATCCCGCCTTGCTCGAAATCGAGCAGCAGCCTATGGACCGAGCCGAGCGGCAGTTCGAGCTGGGTGGCAATAGCGCGTACCCCAAGTGGGCTCTTGCGCGCTAAAAGCTCCATCACCTGCACTGAACGGCGAATGCTCGACATCGATCACCAGAATTTCTTGTCCCACGACATGGGGTCCATGAGGTTGTCGTCGATATAGTCCCAGACAATCTCGTAGCCCATGCCCGGCCCCAATGGCAGATGGACATAGCCGTCAGAGTCCAGTTTGTCGCAGGTGTCTTTGAGGTAGGGGTGCGGCGCGTCGTAGTCGACACCGGGTGCCAGCAGTCCCTTTTCGTAGTACTCTGAGGTGTCTTCCGATGTGGCACCGCAAACCTGCAGGTTGCCCCAGCCGGCCATGTGCATCTCGCATCGGATGCCATAGGCCTCTGCGACGATCGCGGTCTTGCGTGCCCCGGTAATTCCGCCGCGAACGACGTCGATGCGGCTCATATCTCCCGCACCCCGCAAGATCCATTCAGCGCGACTGAAAACGCCCCCCGCCACTATTTCGGGCGACAGGATGGGGATCGAAAGCTCGCGGCTCAGCCGCACATAGCTCTCCACCCGATACTCGGGCATCGGATGCTCATACCAATAGTAATTGAGCTTTTCGAGCTCGCGCCCGACCTGGATCGCCTCCTCGAGCGACATGTACGTTCCCCAAGGATCGTACATCAGCACGTAGTCCGGCCCCACCGCCTCCCGTACTAGATGAACGGTCTCGATGTCGGCCTTGATGTTGGAAGGTCGTCCGGGCGTCGGCTTGCCGGTTTCGGGATTCCAAAAATAATGCGGATGAATTTTGTATGCGAGGTAGCCCTCTTTTTTGCAGGCTAGCGCGTGTTCCGCATAGACACGTGGCACGCCAATATTAGGATAGGTCGACGCGTAGGCTTTGACCTTGTCGCGCGCGCCGCCCATGAGCTTATAGACTGGCGTGTTGAAGGCGCGGCCCGCGAGATCCCACAAAGCGTTATCGATGACGCTCTGGATATTCTCTGGGTAGTTTGCGACCCACATCCACTTCCAGATGGTCTCGCGGTCGAATGGGTCCTGCCCAATGATCAGGTTGCGGACGCGGCCGCGGATCATCGTCTGATCGACGATGTTGAGGCCTTCCGCGTCGCCGTGGGCGCCACCGCCAAAATAGTATCCGGTCACTCCGGCGTCGGTTTCGATCGCCAGGACCGTCTGCATCAACTCCGCATTCGGAATCGGCAATGCGTGGCCAGCGTCCCAACGATCGGCGTGAGTACGAAAGGTCTTGATCTTGATGTCGGTGATCTTCACGACTTTAGCCTCTGTTAGGAGCGGTCTATTCGTAAGAGTCGCCGCCGCGAAGGCGGTCGAGCAGCACGGCGGCGAGCAGCAGCAGGCCGACGATAATGTTTGTGTAAAACGGGCTAACGGCCTGCACGTCGAGAATGTTCGCCGTGCCGGCAACTACTAGCAGTCCGAGTGCTGCGCCTAGCGGATTGCCGACGCCACCGCGGAGGATCGAATAGCCACCGATCATCATGGCGGCGTAGACTTGGAACTCGAGCCCAGTGCCGGTGAGGTTGGTGGCGCTTCCCAGCTGCCCGACGTACAGGATGCCGGCGATCCCGGCCCCGAGGGAGGATAGCAGTAAGGCCGCGAAGCGAACCCGCGCCACTGAAATGCCCGCCCGGCTCGCGGCACGGTCGTCGCCGCCGACGGCCTGGACGTGGCGGCCGAGCCGCGAGCGGCTGACGATGGCGGCCGCTATCGCGATGATCGCAATCGAGATCACGAACAGCAACGGTAGTGGTCCTGCAGAGAGGTTGGTAAACGTGTAGAAGTCGGTGTCAAATGCCGTGATCGAACCCATCGGTTGGGCCAGAAGATAGCAAACGCCTCGCAATGCCACGAGCATGCCGAGCGTGGCTGCGATGGTATCGGCACCAAAGATCACAACCGCCGTTGCGTTGATGGCGCCGAGCGCGAGACAGGTCAGCAGCGTCACCGGCACCGCCGCCGCGAGCGGCCATCCTGCGGTCGTCATCAAGGTCGCGGTAAGGCAGGAGCTGACGCCCACCATGGAGCCGATCGAAAGATCGACCACCCCGGCGAGCAAAGCAAAACTCGAGAAGGCCGCCACGAGCATTGGCACCGCAACGAACGAGCCAATGATGTTGAGGTTGCTCTGGGACAGGAAATCGGGGCCGATCCACGACAACCCGACGCCGATCACCACCACAAGCGTGACGGCAATGCTCGAGACCGATCCGGTTGCGAGGTCGCGAAGCCGGTGCCGGTCGAGACCGCCTGAGCCGGCGCGATTATCTGCGGTATCGATACTCATCGTTGCAGTCTCCGAGCGCGCCAACCATCAATCGACACTGCGACGATCAGGATGAAACCCTGGAACACGGCTTGCCAGTTTGAGGACAGCCCGAAAAACACCAGCGAGGTGGGCACGGTCGACAGGAACCCGACGCTCAGCAGGATAAGCCAGATGCTGCCGCGACCTCCTGCTAGCGAAACGCCGGCGAGGATCACGCCGGCGATGACGGGGAGCTGAAACGTGGTGCCGGCGCTAGGCGCAAACGGGCCGTTGGACGCAGCGAACATGATGCTGGCGAGTCCTACGATCGCACCCGAGCTGATAAAGATGGCAAAGCGCGTCTTTTTGAGTGAGATGCCCCGGGCCTGTGCGGCAAAGCGGCTGCCACCAACGGCGATCGCATGCCGGCCATAGGCGGTCCGCGGTAGGAGGAACCCGACGATCAGCACGAGGGCGACCATCGGCCACCAGATATTTGGTAGGCCGAGGAAATTACCCTGGCCCCACGCCACCACTGGCGAGGCGATCGGTGCTTGGATGTGCTGAAAGATCAGGAACATCACCGCGGTACCGATGAAGTTGGTGGCGAGCGTCACAATGATCGGATTGAGCTTCCCCACCACGATGATCGTCGCGTTGAAAAGGCCCCACGCGGCGCCGACCAGTATTCCAGCAACCAGCACTATGGGTATTGGCCAGCCCATGCCCAGAAGTTGGCAGACCACAGCACCAGCAAGCGTCAACGCGGTCGGCTGGGAGAGATCGAGGATGGCCCCGCTCATACCCACGAGAGCCTGGGCGACGGCCAGCACGCCGACGATGGCCATAGTGAACGCAACCGCCAGCAGCGTCTGGTACGACAAAAAATCGGCGCGATGGACCGCCGAGGCGAGGACCAGCAAGAGCCAGGCGCCTGCGACGAGGGACGCGGTGCCCCAGCCGGCCGGGAGGTTCGCGGTGAGCAAGACCTTCCGGCCGACGGGCATGGGACGGGTTGTTGCCGCGTCACTCATAGGCTTGTTATTTCCTCAAGTTACGCCTTGGGGCAGAACAGATCGTACTCGGTGGTACCCTTCGGCGCAGCAAGGAGGGCCGTCACGCGGCCGGCCATGTCCGGAATTTTTGCCGCCGCTGCGGCGGACACTGGGCACGGCTGGACCTTAGACGCCGGATTGCCCGGATCGTCCTTCACTGGTGGCGCGTTGCCCGCCGCGATCGGATCGATTACGTCGCGAAGAGCATAGACCGCATACCCCTCAAGGAAGTAGAATACCGAACCGGCAAGATGCGGATCAACGTTGGGTCCGGTGATGAACGAGCCATCCTGGCCCCACCCGATGATATTATCGGCACGGCCAAGCTGCTCAGCGGCCTGCAGAACACCCAGCACGCTGCTGTCGTTGATGCCGACCACAAGGATCTTCTTAGCATCTGGATGCGCGGCCAACAGGTCGCGGCCGGCCGGAAGTGCAACGGCAACCTGGCCGCCGCCTTCCATCGAGACCCACTTATCGGCCGGGATGTCCGGGCAGACCTTCTTGATCCCATCGCGCATCCCGCCAGTGCGCCAAGTGTTGACAATGCCGGCGCCCTGGCCCTCGGACGAGATCACCAGATCGACATCGCAGTTCCACTTGGTCTTGGCGATGTTTCCAAGCGCCTCGCCTCCAGCCAGGCCCGCCGCCTGGTTGTCGATGCCGACGAAATAAAAACCCTTTTGGGCGATGTCGTAGGTGACCTCAGGAATCTTGGCGGCTGCGAACTTCGCCGCGATAACCGGGTTCACCGCGGGCGAGCCGTTGAATTCGATAACGGCATTGACCTTGTCCTGGATGAAGATGTCGGCGTTCTTAGTTGTGACTGCAGGGTCTGCGTTGTTGCTGAGCTCGACATATTCCCAGCCCCGCTGCTTGGCGAGGGCCGCGGCGACTTCGCCCTGGGCCTTCTGCCAGTCTTGAGACGGCTCGCCTCCGATGGCCATACCGAGCTTAAACGGGGCGGCGGAAGCCGCACCGATCAGGCCGACGGACATCGCCAGCATCGACGTTACAATCGCCGCACCTGCGATGATTGTAGGTAGTTTGAGTTTCAGTGACATTTGGGTCTCCTCCCTAAGCACTTGGTGAATCAGGCTAGACGTCTAGTTCCTTCCCCGCTTGCGCCGCCTTTTCGACGGCTGCCTGTCAAGCTGGGTGTAGGACTGCGGATGTCTCCGTGACAGCATCAGGACCGATAGCGCCCGTGATCAGGCCGACGATCTCCGAGACTTGGGTATCCTTGACGACGCGGGTCGCGATCGTGCGTCCGAGGCGCATAACGGTGATACGGTCGGCGGCGGTCATGAGTTGTTGCATATTGTGGCTGACGACGATCACGCTCACGTCGTGGTTGCGCAGGTCGCGTATAACATCGAGTACTTGCTCCGTCTCACGCACACCTAGCGCCGCTGTAGGCTCGTCCAGAATGACTATGCGGCGACCCCAAAGCAGGGCACGCGCCACTGCCAGGCACTGGCGCTGGCCACCCGACATCGATTTTACGGCAACATTGATCGAGGGAACCTTGACCGCCAGCGAATCGAGCACCTCGCGGGCGCGCTTGCGCATCTGCCGGTCGTCGACGAGGTTGAAGAACCGCATCAGCGGATTTCCCGAGAGCGTCTCGCGTCCCAGAAAGACGTTCTGATACGCGCTCATGGTGTCGACCAACGCGAGGTCTTGGTAGACCGTCTCTATCCCGGCATCGAGCGCATCCTGCGCGCGCCTAAGCTGGATTGGCATTCCATCAATCGCGATATCGCCGCCGCCCGCTGTGACGATGCCCGACAGGATCTTCAGCAGGGTCGACTTGCCGGCGCCGTTGTCGCCGACCAGCCCGAGGACTTCACGCGACTGCAACGACACGGAGGCGTCGGCCAATGCCACAACGGCGCCATAACTCTTGGCAATGTGACGAGCTTCCAGAACCGGTCGCGCTGACTCCGCCGACGAATCTTCCACTTCGCCTGCCTCCCCCCGGTTATCGGCACTAATCTCTTCGGATCATCTTGTTCCACATATGGAACCACCGTACCAACAGCAGAACGATAGGCTCTTGACGATCCGGGTGTCAAGCCAGCCATCGGCATCCGCTGACGACATTATCCGATGTTGGCGGCGCCATAAGTGTGACTAGCTTAGTATCGATTGTATTACTATCTTGCCACGACCAAGCTCTTGCGCTTCAATGTCTGCGCGTTGAGACGGGGAGGAGTTCTCAGGCCGTGATGAGCGGCCGGGCGCCTTGACGCACATCATTGACGAGGGACCACGGTTACGGGACCCGATTACAGGGAGGTTACAGATGCTAAGAATCTCAGCGCTGGCGTTGGCGGTCTGCGCCACGGCGATGCTGGCTACCGGCGCAGCGCGCGCCGATTACAAAACTTTCACGGTCTGGTGGTTCGATGATCCCGGAAGTGCAGAGGCAAACACCTGGATGACCGCACTTGACGACTTTAAGGCATCCCATCCGGGGGTGACGGTAAAGTTCGAACAGAAGTCATTCAATCAGCTGGAGCAGACGGGCGCCATGATCCTCAATTCGGATCAGGTGCCGGACGTACTCGAATACAACAAAGGCAATGCTACGACCGGCTTGGTTGCGTCGCAGGGCCTGCTGACGCCGCTCGATGATGTCGTCAAGCAGCGCGGCTGGGACAAAACGCTGACCGATGGTGATCTGGTGCTTAGCCGGTACGACCAGAAAGGCGTCTTCGGCTCGGGGCCAATTTACGGGATTGCCGTTTCTGGCGAGTTTGTATCTGTGTTCTACAACGAGGACATGTTCGCCGCCAACAACCTTAAGGTTCCCACCAGCTTTGATGAGTTCGTTTCCGTCATGGACGCGTTCAAGCAGAAGGGCGTCACCCCGTTGGCGTTTGCGGCGGCAGACCCCGAGCCGGCCCTCGGCACACTGGTCAACACCCAGATCGACGAAACCTGGTTCCGCAACTATCAGGCACTCAAAGCCCCGCTCGATCCGGCGCCCTATTTGTTTGCCGGCAAGACGATCACTGACTGGCTTGCCAAGGGCTACGTTCCTAAGGACGCGTCTGGTCTCAAAGACGATGATGCCACCAATCTGTTCGTTTCAGGAAAGTCGCCAATGTACATCGGCGGCACGTGGAAGCTCGGCACGTTCGAGTCCTCGATCAAGGACTTCAAATGGAGCCAATTCATCATGCCGACCAAGCAGTACAGCACCGGCTCCACCGGCAATCTATGGATCGTGCCCAAAGGCGCCAAAAACAAGGACCTTGCCTACGACTTTATCGGAATCACCCTGTCCCCTAAAATCCAGACCGCGCTCGCCAACAATGGCGCGATTGCCATTGCAGCCGATCCGACGACCATCACCAATCCAGTCGGCCAAAGGCAAGCCGCTCTGTTTGATCAGATCGCAAAGAGGAACGGGTTGGGCTTCTACCTCAACTGGCCGGTGCCGGGGTTCTATGACCAACTGCACCAGAAGCTCACTGGCCTTACGGCGGGGTCTTTGACTGCGGAACAGTTCACGGATCAGATAAAGAAGTTCTACGACGACGCTCAGGCGAGCCAGTAAGTCCCACGCTGCCGGCGAGTTCTGCTCCTTCCGATTCTCGCGGCGACGCTTGTGCAGCGTCGCCGCGACTTGGCAGAACCCGTAGCCCGCTCGTCACCGTGCGTTTCGCCTGGCGAGCCGGTGCGGGAAATCAGAACGAGAAGCTGACAAGTGACCAGGCGATGCAGCCGCGGCAGGACCACTCGGCGATTGCCGATGGACATTGTTGAGAGATAGGAATGACACAGGGCAACCCGACCCGGAGTTCTGGTAGATATACGTTCTATCTCTATCTCGTTCCCGGTTTGCTGGGATTTGCTGTCGTTGTTCTCGCGCCCGAGATCGCAAATCTGGCAATCAGCTTAACCGCATGGAAGGGGATCGGTGCCCCACGTTTTGTCGGCCTCGATAATTACGTACGGCTGCTCCACGACGATGAGTTCTGGGGCTCCTTTCAACATACATTGCTGTTCATCATCTCGATGACGATCGTTCCCACGATGTTGGGCTTGCTCCTTGCAGCGGTGTTGTTCGATGTCATTGGTCGCAAGTTTGGCATACGCCTCGCCAGCTTCATGCGCGCCGGATTCTATCTACCGCAGATTCTTCCGCTGACGGCAGCGGGCGTGCTTTGGGGGTGGATCCTGAGCCCCATCGGGATAATCAACTCCGTGTTTAGGTCGGTTGGCTTAGCGGGTCTCGCGCAAGACTGGTTGGGCAATCCAGCTCTCGCTCTGGCCGCCGTCTCCGTTGTGATCGTCTGGGTTCAACTTGGATACAGTTTGGTTGTGTTCATGGCGGGACTCTCCCGCGTCGATACAGCGCTCTATGAGGCCGCCAAAGTAGACGGCGCAAATTGGCTGCAGCGCTTTGTCAGCATAACAACACCGATGCTGGCGCCTGAGATCTTTGTCGTCGTGCTCACCACAGCGATCGCGGCGCTCAAGGTTTTCGCGCCGATCTACGTACTGACCGATGGCGGGCCGAACGATGCAACCGTCGTTCCGTCCTATCTGACCTATTATCACTTCTTTACGACGAGCCGGGTCGGCTACGCCGCCGCAGTTGCAACGGTACAAACGCTCCTCACCATCGTTCTGGGCATCATCTTCCTGCGCTTCCAGGCGCGACAAAGCGGGAGAGCCAACTGACATGGCGCACAGCACGACCCAAGCGACCCGACCTGCAGCTGGTCACGCTCGCCGCACTTTCAGTCGTGGCCTCGGAAGCATCCTCGTGCTGGTGGTCAGCCTGGCCTTCCTCGCTGCCGTTCTATTCCCTTTCCTGCTGGCGGTGTTCAACGCCGTAAAGACAGGCGTCGACTACTCGCTGCATGGCCCACTCGCGTTTCCGCAGAGCTTCGACTTGGGCGGCCTTGTTGCCTTTTGGTCAGAGGTCGATTTCACGCGCAAGTTGGCCAACAGCGTGATCGTTAGCGGCTGCGTCGCCGTTGGAGGAGTTCTGCTGAGCCTATTCAGCGCCTACGCCATCGGCATCGGGCGTGTCCGGGGTGGGCCGATCCTGCTTTTCGTGATCATGCTCAGCATCATGGTGCCGCAGGAGTCGCTGGTCTACCCGATCTACTATGCCAGCAAAGCGGCCGGCCTCTACAATTCCCTTGTCGGCGTCATCATTGTCTTTTCTGTGCTCCAAAGTGCCTTTGGCACCTACCTTCTTTCGTCGGTCCTCGCGACCTTTCCTCACGAAATAATTGAGGCGTCACAGATCGATGGCGCAAACTGGTGGCAGATATTGTGGCTCGTGGTCGTACCCGTGCTGCGGCCGACACTGGCAGTGCTTGCGACGTTCTTCTTCATCTGGACGTGGAACGAGTTTCTGATTCCGCTCGTGCTGCTCGTGTCCAACGACAACCAGACTGTGTCTGTTGCGATGGGAGTCTTGAAGGGCCAATACACATCCGATCCCACGCGCATCGCCGCCGCGTCGTTGCTCGGGATGGCGCCTACAGTGGTCTTTTTCCTGTTGTTCCAACGCACCTTAACGCGCGGCGTAGTGGTCGGAGCCGTCAAGTGAGCGTCTCAGCGCGCCAGCTGTTTGATCGACTGAGGGAACAGCCAGCAGTCTGCGGCACCGTCGAATGGGCGAAACTGCGTCCCAGTCCGGCTCGATGTTTCGGCAAGCGGGTGCTTGCCCTTGAAGCTACCTGTGGAGGGAAGAGTTGACACACAGCTTGAAGATACCGGACTTATCCGGAAAAGCGTTTCTTGTGACCGGAGCATCGACCGGCATCGGCGCTGCCGTTGCGGCCGCCCTTGCGCACCAAGGAGCAAAGGTCATCGTCCACTACCACGCCAGCAAAGAGGCAGGTGAAGGGGTCGCTGGCGGCATTCATGCAGCAGGGGGTGAATGTGCACTTGTTGCCGGGGATATGAGCGATCCTGAGCAAGTGCAGCGGCTGGTGGGCGAAGCCGCTGAGCGTTTCGGCAGACTTGATGGCCTCGTCAATAATGCAGGAAGCATGCTCGGGCGCATTCCGGTGATGCAGAGCGATGTCGTCCACGAGCAAGCGGTGGTCAATTTGAATTCCCTTTCGGTGGTTTGGGCGACGCGTGCTGCGCATCCCTATCTTCGACGGCAAGGCGGAACGGTGATCAACACCACGTCAATCGCCGCTCGGAACGGTGGAGGCGGCGGTGCCGTCCTTTACGCGGCAGCCAAGGGATTTGTCAGCACGCTGACGAAAGGGCTCGCCAAGGAACTTGTGGAGGACGGCATCCGAGTAAACGGGGTGGCCCCGGGCACCATCCTCACGCCCTTTCACCAGCGCTTCAGTTCTGAAGCCCAAATGGCGGCAATGGTGGCAAGCATCCCCATGAAGCGCCCAGGAGTACCTGAAGACTGCGTCGGCGCGTTTCTATTTTTGGCGTCCGCCCTATTGAGTGGGTATATTACAGGCCAGATCATCGAAGTGAACGGCGGCCAATTGATGCCCTAGTTTCGGAAACTGGCGAACTGACGTGCATCGACGCGCGAGACGTCGGTATGACCTGCGAGGATTTGTGTGTGATAGCAGGACCAATGAAATGGTGCGCTCGTAGCGTCGACGGAGGAACAATTGGCAAGACACATGGATGCAGCCGAGACAATCGGACAACGAATCATTTCCGGACTGCTGCCGCCGGGCGCTGTGCTTCCCACCGCCGGCGAGATTGCTGTTGATGTGAAGCTGTCGCGGCCCGCGATGCGCGAAGGCATAAAGATTCTGTCGGGAAAGGGTCTCGTCCAATCCGTCCCTGGGCGCGGCACGGTGGTGCGCCCGAGGGTCGAATGGAACTTGTTTGATGCCGATGTCCTTCGATGGCACCAGGGCAGTGAACCGAGCGCGGCCTTCGTCCGTGACCTTTACGCGCTTCGCCGCGCCGTCGAGGCCGAGGCCGGTGCTATGGCCGCTCAGAGGGCTTCGCCGACAGATCTGGCAAAGATCGAGGCCGCGATACAAACGATGGCCGTTGCAGAAACTGTCTCGCTCGCGTCCCTTAAGGCGGACCTCTCCTTCCATCAGGCGATCCTCGTTGCCTCAGGCAACCATTTCCTCGTGGCCCTGGCGCCCATCATTGAGACGTCGCTGATGGTTACGTTTCGCTTGCAGCGGAAGGTTTGTCCCATTCCGGAGCACTTCGTTCCCGATCATCAAGCTATATTTATTGCAATCAAACGCGGCGATGTTGCGGGGGTGAGGTTGGCGACGACAGCGTTGCTCGATCGAGCAGAGGTGGCCGCGATGGAAAGTCTCAAAACGGCCGATGCGCCATTTTCGAAGGAACCGGAAGAATGAGAATGTGCGCACAAGGGCACGGGATCGCTGAGGGTCGGCCACGCGCTGGCTGGCGCACCACGGCCTGCGCAGCAGACCGTCGTGATTGGCACCTACCCACCTACCCTTTTTATTGAATCGATCTTCCACAGCAACACACGCTCTCGATGACGCGGGCGTGGTTCCAATCTTCGCTGACGGGATGTCGGCGAGTGACTGTGGGTGCGGTTAGTGGCCAGATCGATCGTCCGGTGTTCGATCGCTCACCTCCGCGACGCCGATCAGCGCTATGTGGTGCATACATACTCTAGAGCGACAATTTAGCACCAACGCCGGGCTCCACACCCACGCAAAGATAGCCAAGCGTGTTCTCGCTGCACCGTGCCTAGCGCGCTCGTGGGACTGCTGTCGCCGGGTTAAATTTGCTGCACCGCACAGTAAAAGTCGGGCCGCTTCTCCACCGGCGAATAAAAAGTGATGTCGGCGCGGGAGAAGCCGGTATCACGCCGAATAGGCATGTTAGACCCGCTGACCTTTTATGCCAATCGGCGTTTCCGATGCTGGCCAAAATGCGACTCGCTTCGCCGAAAACGTTTCCGAAACCCGCTGAGGGCGTGCGCCGTTGCAAATGGTCAATGTCGCTGCGACGCTTTCCAATAGACGGAGCGAGATTTCCGCAGTGGCCCTCGCCGGCCCTGCAGCCCCGGCGCGCGGCCCTCAGAAACAAAGGCAGACCCTAATGGGGTAAATACCAACGTCGATGAGCCGGATCTGGCCTCAACGGGGTACTCGCCCTGACGCTGATGTGGAATCCGACATCGACTACCCTAGACAGAGATCGCGTCCTGCTGTCTCGAACAATCTCCATTATCAGTTGCGCCGCGCGCTCGCCTATTTGGCGCCGCTGCGTGGTCACGGATGTCAGTGACGGAAACGTCATCGCAGCGAACTTGAGGTCGTTGAAGCCAACAATAGCAAGGTCGTGCGGCACTCGCATGCCACTCCTTTGTCATTCAAAGAGGACGCCGAGGGCCAAGTCGTCATTACAGCAAAAGACGGCCTCAACGTCTGGAGATTTTGCCATCAACTCAACCATCAACCTCGACCCCAACTGCGCACTCGAGGGCTCGGCTGACTTCGCGACTAGGTCGTCTATGCCAACCTGTCGCTCCTCCATGGCGCGCTGGTATCCCAAGTAGCGCCGGCGCGAGCGCGGGTCTCCGTGCGCTGTAAGATGCCCGATACGCCGAAAGCCGAGGTCCTGCAGATAGCGTGTCGCAGCGTAGCCGGCATCCATATGCGAAAGCCCGACATTCATATCGATAGGACTGTCGGTAACATCCATCGTCTGGACGATCGGCACTCCCGAGGTCTCCAACATCGCACGCGAGAGGTCCGATTGGTCAATGCCGGCGAGGATCATCGCCTTCGGATGATGACCAAGGAGCGTTGAAATTGCCCTCTCCTCCTCAGCAGCGGAGTAACGCACGTTGCACACGAGGACCTGAATGCCAGCCGCGCAAAAGACCTCCTCGATGCCGCCCAAATACTCGTCGAATACGCCATTCGTAAGCGAGGGCACGGTGACGCCGACGATCTTGCTGCGAATTGCCAGGCGATCCGGCCTATAGATGCGGGTAACCACTGCGGTCTCAATCCTTGGGCGGCGCCTACAAGTTACCAATGAGCGCGTCTCAGCTGATGGCAACTAGTGAAGTGAGTTTGACCAAAAAACGGCGCGGCGGAGCGCGTCCAAGTTGGAGAG
>CAZNAE010000053.1:17360-21107 GCA_964570695.1 uncultured Devosia sp. | reverse complement strand
GGGCGTGCTCGACGGCGGGCGACCGTCACGGCATTCCCAACGTCCTCCCCGCACCGTTTTGCCTTGCCGCGCTTCCTCCCGAACGCGGCATCCAGCGTGTGACAGGCGTACCGACTCCTCTTTCTCGCGGAGCCTGTCACGCGCCGTCTGAACCAGAGCCGACCAGTTGGCGGAACGGATCTGGCACTACAGCGACGGCCACTTTCCTCCCTCGGTGGCCGTCGCCTTCTTTTTCCGCGTTTTCTCACAGACCCGACATGTGGCGTGCGACCTCGGTCCCCGCATTCCCTCTCACGGGATCAGCTTGCACGACCTCTAGACCCAGAGCCGTCCAGTTGGCGGAGCAACTCCGGCACCAAGGCGACCGCTAGGTCCTCCTGTCGGGCTGTCGCCCTCTCCGAGTTTGCTGTGTTGCTCCTCAATGGCCTACGAGCGGATGAGATGCGGGGTCTTGCCGGCCTTGGTTGCAATCCCTTTCAAGGCTTCCTGGTACCGCCGCCGATCGCCCCCGAAGCACTCGACGCTGCGGCAACACCTAGCGGGTGTTCGACGAGTCGCAGAAGGCGACCTAGCCGGCCGCCTCGAGCACCGCCGCCAGCCGCGCTTCGCGGACCTTGAGGCCGTCGCGCCGGTCGCCCGCCATCGCCCACATCTCGGTAAGCTTGGCCTTCTCGAACAACGCAAACAGGCACGGGGCGATGTAGCTCTTGCGCGCGATCGCCGGCGTATTCCGCAAGAACGCCGCAACGGTTCTTGTTACCCCCGCCACCTGGCGCTTCCGCGCCGACATCGACTCGCCCGGCTCAAGCTTTGCCAACTGCTCGCCCGCCAGAGCGCTCGCATGGAGCGTGCGGAAATCCTTGGCGGTCACCTTCGCATCTGAAATCTCGCCGAGATAGCGATTGAGCTCCTCTGTCCGGATCGCCCGCGCGGCGCCCGCGTCATCGCGATACATCAGCAGCCGCTTGCCCGGTATGGTCTTCGCCCGGTCGACCGCAGCCGCCAGCTTCGCATCCGTCAGCGTGTAGCTCGCGACTTTCCCGCTCTTGGCCGGAAAGTGCAGCACGATCTCGTCGCCCTTCACGCCGACGTCGCGCCCGAACAGGGTGCCGGCGCCGCGCGTGCCGCGTGCGTCGAGATAGCGCTCGCGGCCGATCCGCATCGCCGTCCGGTCGATCAGCGCTACCCCGATCGCCAGCGCCAAAGTACGGCTCCCGGTCTCGGCATCAAGGTCCTTATCCACCCTGCGGCGAATGCGGGGCAACGCGGTCGTCAGCAACGCCAACTGACGCTGCTTCTTGCGCGTCCGCTTCGCCTCCCAGTCCTGGTGGTAGATATACTGCACCCGTCCCGCCGCATCGGTGCCGCAGGCCTGGATGTGCATGAGCGGGTCGGGCGCGACGCGCACATCTGTCCACGCCGGCGGGATGCCGAGATGCAGTGCGCGGTCGCGCAATTCGCCGCGCGCCCAAGTCGCCCCGCCAGCATCGAGGTACGTGTATCCCGTGCCGTGCTTGACGCGGCGGACAGCGAGGTCCGCGCGCGTCACCGTCTTCAGTCGAGTCATGTCATCAAGGCGAGATGGCGGTCAGCGGCGTCTGCGCCGCAAACACGAAATAGATGATCGCCAGAATCGCGACCACGAGCACCGTCGACACGACCAACACGACGAAATTGTCGCGCGTCGGGCTACCTTGGCGAACTTCCGTCGCCGTCTTGTGAGCGTCGTAGGTTTCCATCTGCCCCTCCTTTTGAGCCTGTCCGGCTTGCCGGACTTCAGGGCTGTGGGGAACCAACGCCCTCGTCCCACTGCGGTTCCGCCCCCTCTTGACCGGGCCGGGCTGTCGGCCCATCTGAAAAGGGCTTCGGGGGCGGGGCGACGACGTGGTGCTGCGGAAAATCCTTCTGTCGATCGGCCGAACGCCATGAGCATCGGCACGTTCTTTTTCGCCCGCGCGGCCAAGCTGCCAAAGCGCCTCAACCGCGCCAGCCGCACCCGCGGCGTCGGCATCGCTATGCGCGATGGCATCGGCCTCGATAGCGAAATTTATCGCCCGCGGCCTGACGGCAAATACCCGACCATCCTCGTTCGCATCCCGTATGGCCTGCGTGGCTTTTCCACCGCCGCCGAATGCTACGCCGAGCGCGGCTTCAACGTCGTGATCCAAGCCTGCCGCGGCACCGGCAATTCCGAGGGCGACTTCGATCCGCTGAGCCGCGAGCGCGAAGACGGCCTCGATACCCTCGACTGGATCAAACCGCAGCCCTGGTACGACGGCCGGCTCGGTACCGCCGGCCCAAGCTATCTCGGCTATGCCCAGTGGGCGATCTGCGACGCCCTCCCGCGGCAATCGGCGATGGCAATCCGCGTCTCGAGCGCCGAGTTCCGTAGCGTGGTTTTCCCCAATGGCGCCTTCCAACTCGGGCTCTGGCTCGGCTGGATCCAGATCATCGAGGGGCTACGCACCAACGCGGTGAAAATGGCGCGCGGCATCGGCCGCGGCGAAATCGAGCGGCGCACCTGGGACGCCTCCATGCACCTACCGCTGATCGATGCCGACCGCCGCGTCACCGGCCACGTCGTCGACTTCTGGCAGCGCTGGCTCGGTCAATCGATCGGCAACGACGCCTTCTGGGAGAGCCTCGACCACACCCACCGGCTCGGGCCGCGTACCCCGCCCACCAGCTTCATTTCCGGCTGGTACGATTTCATGATCGACCAACTGCTGCGCGACTACGAGACCCTCGCCGACGCGGGTGCCAAGCCCTATCTCGAGGTCGGCCCGTGGTTCCACGTCAGCCGCGAGGTGCAGTTCGAAGGCATCCGCGACAGCATTGCCTGGATGAACGCCGAACTGAAAGGCGACCGTTCGGGCCTCCGCGAGAAGCCAGTCCGGTTGCACATCGGCGGCCTCAATGAGTGGCGCGAGTTCGACAGCTACCCGCCCGGCACCCCAGACACGCAGATCTGGCACCTTCACCCCGGCGACGTGCTGTCGCAACGCCCGGTGAAGGCCTCGCCGCCCGCCCACTACACTTACGATCCTGCCGACCCGACTCCCAATCTCGGCGGCGCTATCTTCGCCTTCCAGGGTGCCGGCCCCATGGATCAGGCGCCGCTCGAAGGTCGGAACGATGTTCTTGTGTTTACGTCAGAGCCCCTATTCTCCGATCTCACCATCATCGGCAATGTCCGCGCGCTGATCTACGCCCGCGCCAGCCTCCCCAACGCCGATCTCTTCGTCAAACTCTGCGACGTCGACGAGGCCGGCCGGTCGATCAACATCTGCGACGGCATCGTCCGCAAGACGTCCGCCGATCCGGCAGTGTCCGACGACATCTGGAAGCTCTCGATCCGGCTCCATGCTACCGCGTACCGCTTCAAGCGTGACCACCGCCTGCGCGTCATCGTCGCCAGCGGCGCCCATCCACGCTACGCTCGCAACCCCGGCACCGACGAGCCCTTCGGCACCGCCACGCATCTGCTGCCCGTCGTCATCGAGATCTTCCACGACCCCGCGCATCCCAGCGCCGTGCACCTGCCCGTGCATGAAATCTAGGTCACCCTCAGCGGGTCATTCCCGCCAACGCGGCAATCTCCGCTTCCAGCGTTCCTGTGGGGCAAGAATCGGAAATTAACCGTCGCATCCGACAATGCCGGCCATGCGTCGTCCATTCCTCGTCCTTGTCGGCCTCTCCGCGCTCGCGCTGCTCGTCACGACGCTCGGCGGCATCCGGCACGACTAC
>CAZNAE010000053.1:4263-17260 GCA_964570695.1 uncultured Devosia sp. | reverse complement strand
CTCGACAAATATTACCCCGCACTGCTGATCCCGTTCTTCGCGCTCGACGTCCGGGTGATCCAGCCACGACTCATCCTGACGGCCATCCTCACAGTCGCCGTCGGTATCGGCATCGCCATCTGGCTCTGGGGTTCGGCCTGGCTCGAAGCCGTCAGCTATGGCGTCAGCCGCGACGCCACAATCCTCTCGATCCTGAGGCCCATCACCGAGCTCGGCCGCCGTCTCGGCGCCGGCGACGCCGTCGATCTTCTCGTCCGCTTCAATGGTCCGCTAGTGTTGCTGATCTGGCTCACCGCGCTCGTCATAGCGTGGCTGCGCCGCCACAATTGGCTCATCGCCGCCTGCTGGGGTTTCCTCGCCGTACTTCTCACGTACAAGGTCGGCAATCAGCAGTTCTGGGTCTCGTGGCTGGCGCTGATCGCCTGCCTGCCATTGTTGAATCTACCGGAAGCCGACCGGCTGGCCCGGCTGGCCTGGCCCACCGCGATCTTTCTCAGCCTCTTCGAGTTCGGCTACGTCGTGCTGCAGCCCGAATACTACCAGGGCAGCTTGCACTGGATCGTCGATACAGTCGGCGTGGTAAGTTTCGCGCTCGGCGTTGCAGCGCTCTGCCTCTACTTCACGCCCGCTTCTCGCCCTCCGTCTTGACCCGCTCGCGCGCCGCGTGCAGCAGCGGCTCGGTATAGCCCGACGGCTGGCCGGCGCCATTGAGCGCCAGGTCGAGCGCCGCCTGGAAGGCGAGCGAGCCGAAATTGCCCGACATCGGGATGTAGTGCGGGTCGCCGGCGTTCTGCTTGTCCACCACCGCCGCCATCCGCTCGAACACGGTGGTCACCTCGTCCTTGCTCACCAGCCCGTGCCGCAGCCAGTTGGCGATCGCCTGCGACGAAATCCGGCAGGTCGCGCGATCCTCCATCAGCCCGACATCGTGAATGTCCGGCACCTTCGAACAGCCGACGCCCTCGTCCACCCAGCGCACCACATAGCCCAGAATGCCCTGGGCATTGTTCTCGAGTTCGGCGGCGACCGCCGCCCTGTCGAGCGTGCCGGCATCCAGCACCGGCATCGAGAACAGCTCGCCGAGCCCGGGCGTCGGCTGATTGTGCCGCCGCTGCTGCGCCGCGAACACGTCGACCTGGTGGTAGTGCAGCGCATGCAGCGTCGCCGCCGTCGGCGACGGCACCCAGGCGGTATTGGCGCCGGCATTGGGATGCGCTGCCTTGCTCGCCAGCATCGCCGCCATGTCGTCCGGCCGTGCCCACATGCCCTTGCCGATCTGCGCCCTGCCGGAAAATCCGGCGGCGAGCCCGATCAGCACATTGCGGTCCTCATAGGCCTGGATCCACTTCTCCGACTTTACGTCGTCCTTGCGCAACACCGGCCCGGCTTCCATCGAGGTGTGGATTTCGTCGCCCGTGCGGTCGAGGAAGCCGGTGTTGATGAAGAACACCCGCGCCCGCGCCGCGTAGATGGCCGCCTTGAGGTTGGCCGAGGTCCGCCGCTCCTCGTCCATGATGCCGATCTTGATGCTGTTCGGCTTGAGCCCGAGCATCGCCTCGACCGCGCCGAAAATCTCGCAGGCGAACGCCACCTCGTCCGGCCCGTGCATCTTCGGCTTGACGATGTAGATCGCCCCGGTGCGCGAATTGTTGCCCTTGTCGCTCAACGCGCAGAGCACGGTCACCGCCGCGTCGAGCAGCCCTTCGCCGATTGGAGCGCCGCTCTTGTCGAGCACCGCGCGCGTCGTCATCAAATGCCCGACATTGCGCACCAGCAGCAGCGCCCGGCCCTTCAGCACTAGCGGCCTGCCGCCGGTATCCTTGTACGACTGGTCGGCATTGAGCGTCCGGGTGATGGTCCGGCCGCCCTTCTCGAACGTCTCGCTCAGCGTGCCGTTCATCAGCCCGAGCCAGTTGCGGTAGACCGCGACCTTGTCCTCGGCGTCCACCGCCGCGACCGAGTCCTCGCAGTCCTCGATCGTCGTTAGCGCGCTCTCGACGATGACGTCGGCAAGCCCGGCCGCGTGCGTCGCGCCGATGCTGCTGGCCGGATCGATAACGAGGATGATGTGGAGGCCATGGTGCCTCAGCACCAGTTCGCCGCGCTCTGCGGTCCCGCCATAGCCGACAAACGCTGCCGGCTCCTTGAGCCCGACGCGCCCGGCGGCCGTGTCGGCGACGAACACCCGCCGTTCGCCCTCTTTCACCACATGATAGCCGGTGACGTCGCGATGGCTGCCGCTCGCCAGCGGCACCGCGCTGTCGAGAAACTCCGCCGCCCGTGCCACCACCGCCGCGCCGCGCGCCGCGTTGAACCCCTTGCCCGGCGCCAGCGCCCCGTCTTTGCTGATCGCGTCGGTGCCGTAAAGCGCATCGTAGAGCGACCCCCAGCGCGCATTGGCGGCATTGAGCGCATAGCGCGCGTTCGACACCGGCACCACCAGTTGCGGCCCGCAGATCGTCGAAATCTCCGGGTCGAGCCCGCTGGTCTCGATCGTAAAATTCGGCGGCTCCGGCACCAGATAGCCGATCTCGCGCAGCATCACCTCATAGCCGGCCGGATCCTTGCCGACCGGTCCATGCGCCCGGTGCCACTCGTCGATCTGCCCCTGCATCCGGTCGCGGATTTCCAGCAGCTCGCGGTTGCGCGGCATGAATGTGTCGACCAGCCCCGCCAGCCTCGCCCAATACGCCTCGGCGGCGATCCCCGTCCCCGGCAACGCCTCGGTTTCGATGAACGTCACGAGCTGCGTATCGACCTGAAGGCCGGATTTCTCGAGATAGTTCGCCATTCAAACGTCCCGCCCAATCGGCTTTCTCAATACCATTCCGCCCATCTCAGGAAAGCAAGAATCCCAGCAGTCGGGACACCCTTCTCCTCTTGAGGGAGAAGGTGCCCGAAGGGCGGATGAGGGGTTCGTCCAACGGGCACCGTATTTGCTGAAACGACCCCTCATCCGGCGCTACGCGCCACCTTCTCCCTCAAGGGAAGAAGGGAGAGCAGAAACACGTCCCTGCGCCCCCAGCCCCGACTTCATCGCCCGGCCCATCACATATGTCTCAGCCACCGCCCGGTCGTCACCGCAGGTCTGCAGCAGGAACAGCTCGTTCGCAAGCGAATCCACGGCCTCCATGCGGAGCGCCATTTGCGGCGTGGCGCGGGCATCGAGCACCACGAGGTCGGCATCGGCGCCCGGCGTCAGCGCCCCGATCCGGCCCTCGAGGCTGAGCGCCCGGGCATTGCCCAGCGTCATCATGTAGAACGAGCGCAGCGGATTGAGCCGCTGGCCTCTGAGCTGCATCACCTTATAGCCCTCGTCCAGCGTGCGCAGCATAGAGTACGAGCTGCCGCCACCGACATCGGTCGCCACCGCGATCCGCGCCCCGTGCGCATGCAACCGGTCATGGTCGAACAAACCCGAGCCGATGAAGAGGTTGCTCGTCGGGCACCACACGGCGACGCTCCGCGTCGCCGCCAGCACCTCGCATTCGCGATGCGTCAGGTGGATGCAGTGGCCGAGCAGCGTCTTCGGTCCGAGCAGGTGGTAGCGCTCATAGATGCCGAGATAGTCCGGCAGGTTGGGGAACAGCTCGCGCGCGAATTCCACCTCGGCGAGGTTCTCGTCGACATGCGTCTGGATGTGGTTGTCGGGATATTCGCGCGCCAGCGCCTCGGCCATTTCCATCTGCTCGTGGCTCGAGGTGATGGCGAAGCGCGGCGTGATCACATAATGCGCGCGGCCCTGGCCGTGCCATTTCTCGAGCAGCGCCTTGCTCTCGTCGTAGCCTGATTGCGGTGTGTCGCAGAGGCCTGCGGGCGCGTTGCGGTCCATCATCACCTTGCCGCCGAGCATCAGCATGTCGCGCTTCGCTGCTTCGCCGAAGAACGCGTCCACCGAGTTCGGATGTATCGTGCAATAGGCGCTCGCTGTGGTCGTGCCGTGCCGGATCAGCTCGTCGAAAAACTTTGACGCAATGCGCGTCGAATGCGCCGGATCGGCGAAGCGCTGCTCCTCCACGAAAGTGTAGGTGTTGAGCCATTCGAGCAGGTTCGCCGCATACGAGCCAATCACCTGCATCTGCGGAAAATGAATATGCGGATCGATGAAGCCCGCCATGACCAGGTACGGCCGGTGGTCGATCACCTCATGCTGTGCCGCCGCCTTCGCGTTGAACTCGCCGATCATCAGGATCTTGCCGCCGCCGACGACCACCGCGCCGTCCTCAATGTAGCGATAGCTCGCCACATCGTCGATCGCCTGCGGCTCCTCGAGGAAGCTCAGCACGCGGCCGCGCAGCACCTTGACGTCCATTACTGCGTCGCCTCGCGATACCACTCGACGATCAGCGCCCGCTCGGCCGGCGTGATCTCCGACACATTGCCCGGCGGCATGGCAGTCGAGAACCCCGCTTCCATGGCGATCTGCTCGGCATGGTTGGCGATCCCCGCATCGCTGTCGAGCCGCACGTCCTTGGGCGCCTCGAACACGCCCTCATAGCCCGGCACCGCCGAATGGCACTCGGCGCAGCGGGTGTTGATCACATCGCGGACGGCGGTAAAGTGAGCTGCTGCGAGAAACGGCCCGGCGCCCGCCGACGCCACCTCCTCCTGCATGTCGCCGGGCTTGCCCGCCGAGCTCAGCCACGCGATGACGAGAAAGATGACGACCGCCGCGCCCCACGTCCAGTGCGGATTGCCCTTGCGCGCATGCCGCGTGTTGAACCAGTGCCGGATGATCGCGCCTTCGAGGAAGATCAACGAGGCGATGATCCAGTTCCACTGCGTCGCGAACGCCAGCGGATAGTGGCTCGACAGCATGAAGAAGATGACCGGCAGCGTCAGGTAGTTGTTGTGCAGCGAGCGCTGCTTGGCGATCTTGCCGTACTTGGCGTCCGGCACCCGCCCCGCCTTCAGGTCCGCCACCACGATCTTCTGGTTGGGGATGATGATCATCGCGACGTTCGCCGCCATGATCGTTGCGGTGAACACACCCATGTGCAGCATCGCCGCGCGGCCGGTGAACAGCAGCGTGTAGCCGTAGGCCGCCGCCGTCAGCACCACGAACAGCGCCAGCATCAGCCCCCACGTGGACTCGCCGATCGGCGACTTGCAGAGGAAATCGTAGACGTACCAGCCGACGACGATCGTCCCCAGCGAGATCAGGATGCCCGCCCAGGCCGGCACGTCGAGCACGTGCTTGTCGATCAGGAACAGGTCCGCGCCGAAATAATAGACGACGATCAGCAGCATGAAGCCGCTCAGCCAGGTGAAGTAGCTCTCCCATTTGAACCAGGTCAGGTGCTCGGGCAGGAAGTCCGGCGCGACCAGATATTTCTGGATGTGGTAGAAGCCGCCGCCGTGCACCTGCCACTCCTCGCCATGCGCCAGCGGCGGCAGGCTCGGCGTCTTGCGCAGCCCGAGGTCGAGCGCAATGAAGTAGAACGACGATCCGATCCAGGCGATGGCGGTGATCACGTGCGTCCACCGCACGGCAAAACTCAGCCATTCCCAGAAGATCGCATAATCGGGCATTAGTCGTCCGTCCCCCTGGCCAGACCCTGGGCCAAACACACAAAGAGGCGGGCTCTCGCCCGCCCCTTCTGATCAAAACCTTTCTATTATGACGGCAGCGGGCCGTCGACGCCCTCCGCCAGCCAATCCATGCTGAGGATGGCACCGTCATCAAGCGCCGCGCCCGCCGCGGCCTTCTCCGTGCCGTCCTGCGCCTTGATCGGGCCGGCGTAGACGTTGTAGCTGCCGTCGAGCCAACCGGCCTTGACCTTCTCTGCCGCGGCTTTGACGTCGTCCGGCACGTTGACGATCGGGGCGATGTCGAGCGCGCCTTCCTTGAAGCCCCAGTAGGTATCGTCGGGCTTCCAGCTGCCATCGAGGACTGCCTGCGTCCGGGTCGTGTAGAACGAACCCCACAGGTCGAGCGATGAGCTCTTGCACATGGTCGGGCCGAACGCACTCTGATCCGCGCCCTGGCCGAAGGTCGGGATCCCCGCCTTCTCGCAGACTTGCACGGCGGCCGGGCTGTCGGTGTGCTGGGTCAGCACGTCCGCACCCTGCGCGATCAGCGCGCGGGCCGCGTCGGCTTCCTTGCCGGGATCGTACCAGGTGTTGATCCAGATCACCTTGGTTTTCCAGTTCGGGTTCACCTTGCGGGCCGCAATGGTGAAGCTGTTGATGCCCGAAACGACTTCCGGTACCGCCTGCGTGGCGAGGTAACCGCCCACGCCCGACTTGCTCAGCATCGCCGCCATCGTGCCGAAGATCGACCGCGCCTGATGGAAGCGGATGTTGTAGTTCGAGAGATTGTCGGCGTGGTTCCAGCCGGTGCACATCTCGACCTTTACGTCTGGGAACGCTTGCGCCACCTTGAGTGCAAAGTCGTTATAGCCGACCGACGTCGCGTAGATGAGCTTGCAGCCCTGGTTGACGAGGTCGCGCATGACGCGCTCGCTATCCGGGCCTTCCGCGACGTTCTCGACATAGACCGAGGTCACCTTGTCGCCAAGTGCCTTGAGCATCTCCTGGCGCCCGGCTTCGTGCGCCGTGTTCCAGCCACCATCGTTGATCGGGCCGACATAGATATAGCCGACCTTCAACGGGTCGGCAGCGCTGGCGCGGCCAGCCAGCATCGGCAGCGTGGCGGCAGCGCCCGCTCCGGCGATGAAAGTGCGTCGATTTAGTCTGATCATGACGTGCTCCTGTTGATCATGTCTACTTCGTCTTATGCCGCGGGGATGAACGGCCTGCCGAGCATGGCTGGCGCGTTCCCTCCCGCGGATTTGCTCACCGAGATCGCCGCAAGGACGATCACCGTTGCGAGGTAGGGGAAAGCCGCCCAGGCTTCCGAGGGAAGGAACGAGGTCCAGCCCGTACCGGCGGCCTTGGCAAAAAGCTCGAGCGTGCCGAGCAGGCCGAAGAAATAGGCGCCGACGAGCAGCCAACTCGGGCGCCAGCCTGAAAATACCACCAGCGCCACCGCGATCCAGCCGCGTCCCCCGGTCAGGCCCTCCGACCATTGCGGCGTCAGCACCAGCGGGAAATATGCGCCGCCGATGCCAGCCATCGCACCGCCGAAGGCGACGGCGGCGTAGCGTACGCCGATCACCGAATAGCCGATCGAATGGGCGCTGAGGTCGTTCTCGCCGACCGCGCGGAGTATGAGCCCAGTGCGTGTGCGCCGCAGGAACCAGCCCACCGCGAATACCATGATGATCGCGAAATAGACCAGCGGCGAATAGGAGAACAGCACCTTCCCGAAGCGATCCTGCGCCAGCGCCGCAGGAAAAATGCTGTCGAACGTCGGAATGCCATGGCCGGTGAAGCCCTGCCCGATCAGCGACGACAGCCCGGTTCCGAAAATGGTCAGCGCCAGCCCGGTCGCCACCTGATTGGCCGAGAGCGACAGCGTCAGCACGGCAAAGATCATCGACACCAGCGCGCCCGACGCAGCAGCCACGGCCACGGCCAGCCACGGATTGCCGGTCAGATCCATCGTCGCGAAGCCGGCGATCGCGCCAACCAGCATCATGCCCTCAACGCCGAGATTTAGAACGCCGCTCTTTTCCGTGACCAGCTCGCCGAGCCCTGCCAGCAGGATGGGTGTCGAGGCCCCAACGACAGTGATGATGAAGGCGATGACGTAGTCGATGCTCATGGCGTATCCCGCACGGGCTGCGGCGCAGCTGCTGCCGGCCGCGGTGCCGTGGCGACGATACGCACGCGGTAGCGGATGAGGATATCGCTGGCGAGCAGGAAGAACAGGACCATCGCCTGGAAAATGCCCTTACTCGCGTTGGGTAGCTGCGCCGCCGACTGCGCCAGGTCGCCTCCCACATAGGTGATCGCCATGACGATACCCGCCAGGATCACCCCGAGCGGATTGAGCCGGCCGAGGAAGGCGACGATGATCGCCGTGAAGCCGTAGTTCTGCGGAAAGCCCAGTGTCATCTGGCCGTAAGGGCCGGTGACCTCGAAAATACCCGCGAGTCCCGCGAGTGCGCCGCTCAGCAGAAAGACCAGCCAGATCGTCGCCTTCTGCGAAAAACCCCCATGCCGCGCCGCGTTCGGCGCCGAACCAACGACGCGCACCTGGAAGCCGAACACCGACCGCTGCATCACCACCCACATGATCACAGCAATAATCACCGTGAACAGCACGCCGTAGTGCACAACCGTGCCTGGGATCAATGTCGGCATCTGCTGGTCGGCCGTCAGCGTCGGCGTCTGCGGATAGCTGAACCCTTTACGGTTCTTCCACGGCCCCGTCACCAGATAGTTCATGAGGTGGATGGCCACGTAAGTCATCATCAGGCTCGACAGGGTCTCGTTGACGTTGAACCGCGTCCGCAGCAGCGCCGGAATAGCGCCCCACAGCGCGCCGGCGACTAGGCCTGCCAGCACCATCAGCGGCAGGATCCACGGTCCGTGCTGGTTGAGCGTCAGGATCCCGACACCAACGCCGCCCAGCGCCCCGAGGATATATTGCCCCTCGGCGCCGATGTTCCAAATCGTCGCGCGGTTACCCACGGCCAAGCCGACGCCGATCAGGATCAGCGGCGACGCTTTGAGGGCGATGTCCTGCCACTTGTAGGTCTGCGTCAGCGGCGCGACGAACACCTGGTATACGGCGTTGAGACCGTCGTAGCCGATCAGCGAAAAGATGACGGCCCCGACGATCATAGTGAGCAGAACCGCGCCCACCGGCGTCGTGTAAACCATGAGGCGGCTCGGCTCCGCACGCTTTTCGAGCTTAAGCCGCATGGACCACCTCCACGCCGATGCTGGCCGGCTCGTGCGGCGCCGGATTGGGTGGTGCTTCGCCGTGAATGCCGCCCATCAGGAGACCGATCTCGTTGATGTCGGCCTCTCCGACCTTCATCGCTCGGCTCAGCCGGCCGCCGTTGATCACCGCCAGCGTGTCGCAGAGCGACAACAGCTCATCAAGGTCCTGGCTGATCACCACAATCGCCGAGCCCGACGCCGCCAGGTCGACCAGCGCCTGATGAATCGCCGCCGCTGCCCCCGCATCGACGCCCCACGTCGGCTGACTCACCACCAGCACTTCGGGCCGCTGCAAAATCTCGCGGCCCATAATGTATTTCTGCAGATTACCGCCCGACAGCGAACTGGCCATCGCATCCGCGCCGGTCGTCTTGACGTCGAACGCCGTAATCACCTCCCCGGTATACTTCTTGGCCGCCCGCGGTTGGATGATGCCCGAGATCGCAAGCCGCAGCCGGTCGCGCCCGGTCAACACTGAGTTGTCACTCAGCGTGAAATCGGGGACCGCCGCGTGACCGTTGCGTTCTTCGGGCACGCTCGCCAGCCCCTTGAGGCGCCGCGCCTTCGCATCGAGCCGGCCGATCTCGACGTTGTCGATGCGGATCGCCTGCGCGTCGGGCGTCGTCATCTCGCCGCTCAGCGCCAGCAGCAGTGCCGTCTGGCCGTTGCCCGCCACGCCCGCGATGCCGAAAATCTCACCCGCATGAACACGGAAGCTGATGTCACGCAGCGGAATGCCGAACTGCCCGACGCCCGCCATATTGAGTTCGGTGACCACGAATTTCTCGCGCCCCTGCGCCCGCCGCGCCGGCTTCTGGATGTCCTTGAGGTTCCCGCCGATCATCTTCTCCGCCATCGAGCGCGAGGTCTCGACGCGCGGATCGCAGGTGTCGACCAACCGCCCGCCGCGGAGGATCGTCGCTGTCTCACACAGCGCCTTGATCTCGTGTAGCTTGTGGCTGATGTAGAGGATCGAGCAGCCCTCCTTCGCCAGTTGCCGCAGCACTACGAACAACTGCTCGACCTCCTGCGGCGTCAGCACCGAGGTCGGCTCGTCCATGATCAGCAGCGTCGGGTTGAGCAACAGCGCACGCACGATCTCGATGCGCTGCCGCTCGCCGACGGAGAGGTCTGACACGACCCGTTGCGGATCGAGCTTCAGCCCATATTGCGTCATTACCTCGCGTATGCGGCCCTCAAGCTCGCGCTGTGGAATCTTCGCATCCATGCCGAGCGCGATATTCTCGAGCACAGTGAGGGCTTCGAACAGCGAGAAGTGCTGGAACACCATGCCGATGCCGAGCTTGCGCGCGGCCTTTGGGTTGGAAATCTGGACCCGCTCGCCATTCCAGAAAATCTCGCCGGCATCGGGCTGCATGATGCCGTAGATCATCTTCACCAGGGTCGATTTGCCGGCGCCATTCTCGCCCAGTAGCGCGTGGACTTCGCCGGGCTTGACCTCGAAGGAAACGTCGTCGTTGGCCAGCACGCCGGGAAAGCGCTTGGTGATGCCGCGAAGGCTGAGGCGCGGCGAAGTGTCAGTCAACATCGGCTCCCAAAGCGAACTTGGTCTCCGGCGCCGCGCGCTCTTCGATGACTTCCCGCCGGCCAATGTGGACCATAATCTCGGCTGCCGCTAGAGCCGCGATCACTTCGGGCCGTTTATCCACGAGCCCGAACGAACCGATCGGTAGCACCAGCCGCCGGAGCGCCTCGCGGTCGCCGCCCTCGCTGAGGTACCAGCTCGAAAACCGCGCCCGCTTGGTCTTCGACCCGACCATCCCGACATAGGGCGAATCCGTTCGCTTCAGCGCCTCGGCCGCGATCAGGAAATCGAGCGCATGGTCATGGGTCAGGATGGCGTAGGCGCTGCCCTGAGGCGCGGCACGAACCACCGCCTCAGGCATCGCCACCGCCCGCCCATTCACGCCAGGTGGCAGATCGCGCAATTCGTCCGGCCGCGTGTCGATCACGTGCACATTGAGTGGCAACGCCGCAAGGGCTCGCGCCAGCGCCTTGCCCACATGTCCCGAGCCGAACAGATAGACATGTGGCAGCCTGGCCTCGAGGCCCTTGAGCCGCGCCACCAGTTCCGCACTCTGCGCCGGCGTCATAACCCGCAGCGCCACCTCGACCCGCCCGCCGCAACATTGCCCGATCTCCGGCCCGAGCGGCACATCGAGGCCGCCCGGCTCGATTCCATCGCGCAGCGCCTGCCGCGCCCGCGCGGTCACCATGTATTCGAGAGCGCCCCCACCGATCGTCCCGATCAGCGCATCCGCCGCAACCACCATGAACGCCCCCGCCTCGCGCGGGGACGAGCCGCGTACGCCGATCAATTCTGCCACGATGGCGGAGCGGTGGGCGACAACGAAGCTCTGGAGCTCGGCGGAACGCATTAGGCATCTGCCTCCCGCTTCATCCGCTCAACCCCCATCAGCACCCGCTCCGGCGTTACCGGCATGTCCAAGTTGGGGTGGATCTTGTAGTCGGCGACCGATGCCACTGCCATGCTCAACGCCTCGACCACCGAATAGCCGAGCACCAGCGGCGGCTCGCCCACCGCCTTGCTGCGGCCGATAGCCGGCTCCTTGTTGACCGACCAATCGGCCAGCCGTGCGTTGAAGATCGGCGGTACATCGGAAGCGAGGGGAATCTTGTAGGTCGACGGCGCGTGCGTGCGGAGCTGCCCCTTCTCGTCCCACACCAGTTCCTCGGTCGTCAGCCAGCCGACGCCCTGAATGAAGCCGCCTTCCACCTGCCCGATGTCGATCGCCGGATTGAGCGAGCGGCCCACATCTTCCAGCACATCGGCCCGGTCGATCTGGTACTCGCCGGTCAGCGTGTCGATCGTCACCTCGGCAGCCGCCGCGCCATAGGCAAAATAATAGAATGGGTGCCCTCGGCCGCTGGCGCGATCCCAATGGATCTTCGGCGTCGAGTAGAACCCAGCTGCCGAAAGCTGCACCCGGTTCATCCAGCAGGACGTGGCCAGCTCGTCGAATGGGACGAATTGCCGGCCGGCGCGGATACCGCCGAACTCCCAATGCACATCCTTCGGCTCGACCTCGTACATGCGCGCCGCGTGCGCATGCATTCGCACCTTGATCTGCTCGGCTGCATTGAGCGCCGCCATGCCATTGAGGTCGGTGCCCGACGACGCCGCCGTCGCCGAGGTGTTCGGCACCTTGCCGGTATTGCTGGCATTGACCTGCACCCGGCCGACCGGCACGCCGAATGCCTCGGCCACCACCTGCGCCACCTTGATATGGAGCCCCTGCCCCATCTCGGTGCCGCCGTGGCTCAGATGGATCGAGCCGTCGCGGTAGACATGCACCAGAGCGCCCGCCTGGTTGTGCCAAGTCGCCGTGAACGAAATGCCGAACTTTACCGGCGTCAGCGCGATGCCCTTCCTCAGCACCTTGTGGTCGCGGTTGAACGCCAGGATCGCCTGCCGCCGCTTCTGGTAGTCGGAACTCTGTTCCAGCTCATCGACAATCTGATGGATGATGTTGTCTTCGACGGGCTGGTGGTACGGCGTGACGTTGTTGCTTTCGATGCCGTAGAAATTGACCTTGCGAATTTCCAGCGGGTCCTTACCCAGCGCGTAGGCGATGTGCTCGATCCAGCGTTCGCAGCCAATGATCCCCTGCGGTCCCCCGAAGCCACGGAACGCTGTGTTGCTGACCGTATTGGTGAATAGCGGCAGCGATTGCACGCGCACTGCCGGATACCAGTAGGCGTTGTCGGCGTGAAACAGCGCCCGGTCCGTGACCGGTCCGCTGAGATCGGCGGAGAAACCCGACCGTGCAGCGAAGTCCGCCGCGACTGCCTGGATTTTGCCGTCCGAATCGTAGCCGACGTCGTAACTAACGACGAAGTCGTGGCGCTTGCCCGTGATGGTGAAATCGTCGTCACGGTCCGGCCGGATTTTCACCGCGCGATTGAACTTCTTCGCCGCCAGCGCCGCCACCACGGCAAACAGATTGCCCTGCGTTTCCTTGCCGCCGAAGCCGCCGCCCATGCGGCGCATGTTGACGGTCACCGCCGCATGCGGAACGTCGAGTACCTGCCCGACCATCACCTGTATCTCGGTCGGATGCTGCGTCGAGACCTGCAACAAAACCTCGTCGTCTTCGCCGGGGATCGCCAGCGCGACCTGGCTCTCGAGGTAAAAGTGCTCCTGTCCGCCGATCGTCAC
>CAZNAE010000053.1:2090-4163 GCA_964570695.1 uncultured Devosia sp. | reverse complement strand
ACACCGACCACACCCGGCGCCTTGCGCACCGCTTCGAGGTCGATCGACGCGATCTCCGCGTGCGCCTTGCTCGACAGCCCCAGATACGCGTGCAGCGTCCCCTCGGGTTCCGTCAGGTCGTCCACATACTCCGCTCGCCCTGCCACCTGCTTGGCGGCGGAATCGTGCGGCGTCGACGTGTGAAGCCGCCCCGTCGGCGCCTCGGCGCGGGCGATGACGTCCATCTTGTTCATGCCACGTCCCGCTCCAGCCGCTCGACGGAGCCGGTAGTCTCGAGGTGAAACCGCCGCAGCAGATTCTGCGCCGCCAGCAGGCGGTATTCCTTGCTCGCCCGCATGTCGCTCAGCGGCGTGAAGTCCATGGCAAATGCCGGGATCGCCGCCTCGATCGTCGCCACGTTCCACGGCTTGCCGATCAGCGCGTCTTCCACCGCCTTGGCCCGCTTCGGCGTCGCCGCCATGCCGCCGAAGGCGATGCGCACCATGCCGACATTACCGTCATCGTTGACGAACACCCGGAATGCGCCGCAGAGCGCCGAGATGTCCTCGTCCTTGCGCTTGGTCACCTTGTAGCAGGCAAGCCGCTCGCCCGCCGGCAGATAGGGGATCGTCACCTTCTCCACGAACTCGCCCGGCTGCCGGTCCTGCTTGCCATAGGCGATAAAGTAGTCCCTGAGCTTCACCTCGCGCCGCTCGCTACCCTTGCGCAGCGTGATCGACGCGCCGAGCACGATCAGCGGCGGCGGCGTGTCGCCGATCGGCGAGCCGTTGGCGATATTGGCGCCGACGGTCCCGGCGTTGCGCACCTGCCCGCCGCCGATGCGATCCCATAGCACGCCGAGCTGCGGGAAGTGTCGCACGATCGCCGCCGTCGCCTCGGTGTAGGTCACCGCCGCGCCCAGCGTCAGCGCGCCGTCCGTCTCGCCGATGGAATGCAGTTCTGGCAAATGCCCGATATAGATCATAGGTCCAATGTCGCGCATGAACTTGGTCACCCAGAGGCCGACATCGGTCGCACCAGAGACCAGCGTTCCGCCGGGATTAGCCGCATAAACCTCCGCCAGATCGTCGACAGTCGCCGGCACGATGATGCGGTTCTTGCCCTCGCCGATGTCGACCGTCCGGCCGTCGGCCAGCGCTGCGAGCTGCACCGTCATCGTCGCGCGATGCGCCACCAGCGGATCGGCCTCGACGGCGCCATAGGTCGAAACCGCCTGCCCCGCCTGAACGATCGGCCGGTATCCGGTGCAGCGGCAAAGATTGCCCTGCAGCGCCTTCTCGACCGCCGCGACGCCCGGTTGCGGCTCCTCCATCCACAACCCGTAGAGCGACATCACGATGCCCGGCGTGCAGAAGCCGCACTGGCTGCCGTGGAAATCCACCATCGCCTGCTGGACCGGATGCAGCGGCCCGCCGGCTGGCGACAGGTGCTCAATGGTCACCACATGTGTGCCGTGTAGCATACCAACAAAATAGATGCAGGCATTGACCGCCTCGTAGCGAAGCTCGCCGCCGCGCAGCCGCCCGACCAGCACCGTGCACGCCCCACAATCGCCCTCGGCGCAGCCCTCTTTCGAACCGCGCAGCCGCTTCGTCAGCCGCAGATAATCAAGCAGCGTTTCCGTCGCCTTGAGTTCGGTGAGCTCGATGTCCTCGTCATTGAGGATGAAGCGCAGCGCTTTAGTCACCTCCATCAGCTGCCCCGATAGGTCGAGTAGCCATACGGCGAGACCAGCAGCGGCACGTGGTAATGCGCCTGTTCGGTCATGGTGAAGCGGATCGGCACCAGATCGAGGAACGGCGTCTCGAGGTCCACCCCCAACCGCTCGAAATACGGCGCCACGTAGAACACCAGCTCATAGGCACCGAGATGGAACCGGTCGCCGTCGAGCAGTGGCGTTTCCGTGCGCCCGTCGGCATTGGTGTTGGCAGTGAGCACATGGTGGCTATGATCGCCATGCAGCATCAGGAGGTCGAACCGCATGCCGCTTGCGGGCTTGCCGTGCATGGTGTCGAGGACGTGGGTCGTCAGGCGCGGTAACCCCGCCATTCCGGTCCCTTTCTTCTCTGGTCG
>CAZNAE010000053.1:0-1990 GCA_964570695.1 uncultured Devosia sp. | reverse complement strand
CACGCCAATGTCGAGTCGATGTACGAATACGGTGCCCGCGCCGGCTTCTGGCGGCTCTGGCGGCTGTTCACCTGCCAGAACGTGCCGGTCACGGTCTATGGCGTCGCCACGGCCCTGCTGCGCGCCCCGCAACAGCTCGCCGCGATGCAGGAAGCCGGCTGGGAAATCGCCAGCCACGGCTACAAATGGATCCAGCATAAGGACATGCCGGCCGAGGAGGAGCGTGCCCAGATCGCCGAAGCGATCCGCCTCCACACCGTCGCCACGGGCGAACGTCCCACCGGCTGGTACACCGGCCGCTCGTCGCTGCAGACAGTCGACCTCGTCTCCGAAGAGGGAGGCTTCGAATACGTCTCCGACACCTATGACGACGACCTTCCCTACTGGCGCCCGCGCAAGGGCCGCGCCCAGCTCATCATCCCCTATACGCTCGCCGCCAACGACATGCGCTTTGTCACCGCGCCGGGCTTCGACAATGGCGAGGAATACTTCCAGTTCTTGAAGGACAGTTTTGACGTTCTTTACGAGGAGGGTCGCGTCGGCGCCCCCAAGATGATGTCGATCGGCCTTCATTGCCGCCTCGTCGGCATGCCCGGCCGCTTCGCCGGCCTGAAGCGCTTCATCGACTATGTCCAGTCTAAGCAGCACGTCTGGATCGCCCGCCGCATCGACATCGCCCGCCACTGGGCCCAGCACCACCCCTACGAGGCGCCGGCGCTGGTCCCGTCCGAGATGGATCGGACGCAGTTCGTCGGCCATTTCGGCTCGATCTTCGAGCATTCGCCATGGATCGCCGAACGCGCCTTCGACGGCGAGCTCGGCCCGGTCAACGACACGGCCTCCGGCCTCCACTTTGCGCTGCGCAACCAGTTCCGCTTGGCGAGCGAACACGACCGTCTCGGAGTCCTCGCCGCCCACCCTGACCTCGCCGGCAAGCTCGCCGCCGCCCACCGCCTGACCGACGCCTCGACCGCCGAGCAGGCGAGCGCCGGACTCGATGCCCTCACCGACCACGAACGCGGCCAGTTCAGCGAGCTCAATGCCGCCTATGTCGAAAAATTCGGCTTCCCCTTCATCATCGCGGTCCGCGACAACACCAAGCCGATGATCCTCGCCGCCATGCACACCCGCCTCAGCAACACCCGCGACAGCGAATTCCGCGTCGCCTGCGGCCAGGTCGAACGCATCGCGTTGCTGCGCCTGCGCGCCATCCTCCCGGAGCTTTAGCGGCTGGACGATGGAGCCTTCCTGGGCTCGATCGGACAGAGTAGGAAAGGATCCACATGTACGTCCTCCACATCGCCAACAAGAACTATTCCACCTGGTCGCTGCGCCCCTGGGTGTTGCTGACGGCGCTTGGCATTCCGTTCGAGGAACGCCTGCACATCTTCCCGGCCGACGGTCCGTCCTACCCCGAGTTCAGCAAGTTCTCGCCGACCGGCTTCGTCCCGGTACTCGATGATGGCGACATCAAAATCTGGGACTCGCTCGCCATTGCGTTGCACGTCGCCGAGACGCATCCCGAGGTTTGGCCAGCCGATCTCACTGCCCGGTCATGGGCCCGCTCGGCTACGGCTGAAATGCATTCAGGTTTCGGCGCGCTCCGCAACGCCTGCGGCGGCAATCTCGGCATCCGCGCGAAACGGCTCCCTATCGCCGGCGACCTGAAGCGCGACCTCGATCGGCTGGACGTCCTCTGGGCCGACGGCCTTCGCCGCTTCGGCGGTCCATTCCTCGCCGGTCCCGTCTTCACCGCCGCCGACGCCTTCTTCTGCCCGGTCGCCTTCCGCGTCCAGACCTACGACCTGCCGCTGGCGTCCACGTCGAGCGACTACGTCGCCCGCCTCCTCGCCCTCCCCGCCATGCAGCAATGGTATGCCGCGGCCATCAAGGAGACCTCCCGCGAGCCCGGCCACGAAGCCGAGACCACCGGCGCCCACGAGATCATTGCGGACTTGCGGGCAAGAGCCTGATCCTCACACCCACCGGG
>CAZNAE010000052.1:0-21374 GCA_964570695.1 uncultured Devosia sp. | reverse complement strand
CGTCGAGAACCGGTTCGAGTTGTAGGTCTTGCCGACCATCAGCCAGTTTCCGGCTTCGGCGTCGGTCCCTGCTTTCGCCAGACGGTCGGGCGTTACTTCCGCCGCCCAAGCCGTCGTCATGCTCAAAGCCAGGACTGCCGCGCAGCCTCCGGCCAATAATCTTGCCATTCTCATTGATTTCTCCCCTGAGAAACGGATGCCACACATCCGTCCGGGAACGCTGGACCCCGATGCGCAAGGCTGGTCCAATCCTCAGCATAGACGATCCTAATTTTGATCTGCCCTGAGCGCTGTGGCCCCTCTGGCATCAATGCCGCGATCGCCTTAGCGAAGAGCAGGACACAGCCGCTCTTGCTTCGCCGGTAACCAAATCAGGTCGGATTGTGTTCACGCATCGGCTTGGTTACGGGTCGAACCGATGCAACGCGGAGCCGGATCGTCGTCGGTCCGAAAAATCAACCAGAACGCAGTGACGGCAATGAGGTGGCAAGACTCTTGCGAGAGTCTGCACGGCAGCCACGGCTTGGGCGGCTGACGTAACGCCTGACCCTGATGAACGCAGGGACCGACGCCAGAGCCGGAAGCTGGCCAAACAGAAAGGCGCACCGCGAGGCTCGTGATGCGCCAGACCATTGCTCTACAAGACTAGGTTGCCGCTCTCACGCCGCGACGACAGGCAATCGTTCGCCAGGCCTGCACGGCCTCAACCCTTCTTTCCCCACCGGCGGACAAACAGGAAGCGGACAAGACCCAGGAAAATCAGAACGCCTCCCGCCGCGATAGAAAGCCAGAACCCGAGTTCCAGCTGCGAAGTCATCTTGACCTTAACACCCGTGGCGGGTTCCAGGACACTCGACGTGCCAATGAACTTGGCCCCTGACGCGGCAGCCTTCAACGTGCCAATTTCGTACGCAATTCCGGGTGCGGCCGCGTAGGTCACGCCGACCAGCAGTATGATGATCATCGCCCACGAAACATTGATCGGGCCAAGCCGCAACCGTCCCTTCCAGAACAGGCTGACCAGAAGACCCAGCACGCAGACGACCAGATACGCCCAAAGGATGACGGCAGCGATCTGAGGGTAAGGCAGCTCGAACGACGATTCGTCGACGTTGCTGCTCACTTGGGAAACCGCGTCGACACCCCATGGGTGCAAGACCATGTCGGGAGCCCCTGGGATGACGACGAAGTCTCCACTCCACCACGGCTGGAACCAAGAATAGGCCATGAAAGCAGCGCCGGCGACGAGCAGGACGCGGAAGATCCATTCGAGTATCCCTACGCTGCCGCGGGTTGTGCTTGTCGTGCTTGCCGCATCAGTCTGTGCCATTATTCCCTCGCGCCGGCGCGCCATCAGGCGGCTGGCTGTCATCGTGTGAATTTGCAGTGATCACCGGCGATTACCCGGCAACCTTAAAAAGCATGCTAGCAGCGCCATTTTCCGCAGGTCAAGCTTGGCACTCCTTGTAAGCGGGACCGTCGGCAAGGATAATCCAATCTTCGCCATTGGCCTTTCATGGAATGTTGCTTCAGCGCGCGGGCTCAGGCGCGCTTCGGCCACTCCACCACGCGCCCCGTGCGGGGCAGCTCGTCGAGCAGCGCCATCAGCGTGCCCTGCCGATATTCGTCGCGACAAAACGCCACAAGTTTCTGGTAGATGCCGGAATAGGCCGGCAGCGTGATCAGGTGCTTGGGCATGGCGAGGATCACCGACCGGGTGAACCCCTCGAGCGCGAAAAACCGGCATTTCGAGGACACCGATTCCGGCAGTCCCGGCAGCAGCGACAGTGGGCAGTGCGTTGTCGCCAGCCCCGCCGCGACGATGTCGACCGCAGCTGCATAGGTCATGGTCGAAAACATCGGCGTCGCCGCCGGCATGTTATGCCGGTACCACTCGTCCGATTTCGGCCGCATCGGCACGTTGCTGACCATTTCGACGTAGCGCGCCAGAGCACCCGGCAATTGCTGCGGCCGGTTCGAGGGCACCAGCGCCTTGGCGATGTCGTCCAGCGGCACGTCGCGGGGCACCGCGAGGCAGACCGGCTCTTCGAACAATTGTGCCACCGCAAAGGAACTGCGGTCCTCGGCAATCGCCGATTCGTTGACGATGATGCAGTTGAGCTGGTGCAGCCGGAGCTGCTCGGCCAACTCGCCGCTGGTGAGAGCGAAGCGCAGCTCGAAGCGGGCAAATCCCGGGCTCTCGCTAGCGATCTTAGCCGCTGCCGCGATGAACGGCCCGCGCAACGTCGGCGTGACGCCCATGCGCAGCGTCACGGAGTTGTCGACGTAGCGCTTGTCGTGCTCGGTCACGGCCTGATCGAGACGCCGCAGCATCTCCTCGCCGATCTTGAACCAGTATTCCCCCGAGGGCGTCAGGCTGATGACGCCGGTGCGGTTGCGCTGGATAAGCTGCGCACCGAGCTTCTCTTCGAGCTTGGCCAATTGCTGCGAAATCGAGGGCTGCGACAGCCCGACGCGGCGCGACGCTTTGGTGATCGATCCTGCAACCACCACGGCCTGAAAAATCTGGAGTTGTTTCAGGGTAATGTCCATCGGCCCACTCTCCTCAGGGGGCGATCAGAACACAATGGCCTACATTGGGGAACCGAATATTAAGTCGCAAGGCCGACCGGGGCAAAGTGCCTCAGTCCGCGCAATTTTCCCGGTAATTTCCCGGTTTTTTACTGGGCCGCCGAGGAGGAAGACGCGGCCGGTGCCGCGGCGCCATCTGCCGGCTTGTAGTTCGGCGACATCGAAACCAGGTAGGCCATGACATTGTCGATGTCGGCTTGGTCGGTGAGACCGGGAAACGACATTTTAGTTGCCGGAACAAGGTCTTTCGGCTTCGCCAGCCATTTCGCCAACACGTCCGGCGTCCAGACCAGGCCGGCGGCGCCGGCGGCCTTGAGCGCATCCGAATAGCTGTAGCCCGCGAACGTCCCGGCGACCCGGCCGACGACATCGTTGAGCACCGGCCCGACCCGGTTCGTGGCGCCCGGTCCTGCCGCATGGCAGGCCTTGCATTTGTTGAACACCGTGGCGCCCACCGCCGGGTCGCCCGCGGCGTAGGCCGGCACCGACAGCAGCGGCACCAGCAGGATAGCGACTGACCAACATTTCATATTCTTGCTCATTCCATTGGGTCTTCGCCCCGAACTCTATTTTGCCCCTCGCGTGCGTCAACGGTCGCGTCGACGCAGAGTTCATTCCGGCCGCACGCTGTCTGCGAGCCACGCGATGCAATTTCGCTCCGATTCTATGACGCGCCCTTGTGCCGGCGAAGCCGCCGAACGACGAAGAATACCATTATGGCGATAACTGGCGCCGCGACCGAGAGCAGCACCGGCTTGGAGATCGGCAGGGCATCGTGCATGCCCTCCAGCAGATAACTCAGAATGCCGAGGCCGTAATAGGTGATGGCGATGATCGACAGGCCCTCGACCGTCTCCTGCAACCTGTACTGGCTCTGTGCGGTGCTCAGAATGGTGTCCAGCACTTCCTGGTTCTGGCTCTGGATCGCCACCGACATGGTGGCATTGAGCAATTCGATCGAGCGCTGCACCCGCCCGCCCAGATCGGTCAGGCGCTTTTCCATCGCCCGGCATGTCGCAAGCGCCGGGCGGATACGATTGTCGAGATAGCGCGTGATCGTTGTCGATTCCCCTAGCGGCCGTTCGCCCAGTCGCTCCAGCCGGTTGGCGAGAATGTCGCCATAGGCTTGCGTTGCGGAAAAACGAAATCCCGTCTCCTCGACCAGTCGCCCGGCTTCGACAGAGAGGCGATGAAGGTCATCGAGCGCCCGCCGCTGCACATGAATGAAAGACGGATCGCCGATCTCGGCAGTGATGCGCTCAAGATCATGTTCCTGCGCCTGCACGCGTCCGCCCACCTGCCGGGCGATCGGCAGGCCGAGAAGCGCCAGCGAGCGATAGGTTTCGATTTCGAGCAAACGCCGCACGATCACGCCCCGCCTCTGTGCCCCGCATTGGGAAGCGGCCAGCAGGAAGGTCACATAGCCATCGGAATCAGCGATGAAGTTGGTCGCGACTTCCACCTGCCCATCATAGAGGCCCGAATGGCAGAGGCTCGCTGCGGCCGACTGGGAAATCCGTTCCGCCGGCACTGTGGGAGCGAGCACGACCTCAACCCGCATGGCGGCAAAAAAGTCGAGCAGCGCCAGTGCCTCAAGCCCGATGCCCTCGGGCCAGATCACGTCATCGCCTGCCGGCGCACGCCAGGTCAGCGTGGCAAATTCATTGTGGAGTTCGAGCGTCACCATATAGGAACCGCGAACAAAGCTCAGTTGCCGTGCCGAGCCCCCCGCCTCCTCGCCCGCCAACGTCCGAATCCGTTCCGCGACAACCTGCAGATCCTTGCCGCGATCGCGGCTCAAAAAGGCGACGCGCCGCACCGTAGCGGCGCCATCAATCGGCGCTGATGGACGCGCATGTGTTTCGCCATGAATGGTCGATCGAAAGGCATGTTCCTGCCAGCCGAACGGCAAAGGGTTGGTCATCTCGTCCATCGTGTCATGCCTTGCTCAGGCTTCTTCCCAACGCCCCTTGTGATCGGGCCTGCATGGAGAAACGGCAATAGGCAAAATCGGTAGAGCCGATTAGAGCCCCATCCATTCTCGACCCAACTGGTGCTGAGGGCTGAAGTTGGAGGATCTCTCGACGCCGGGACCAGACCACGACAGTTTTGCCGAACAAGGATCTGACGCCGCTGATCAATTGCCCAGCGATCACCGTTCCCGGCCAGCAGCCAGCCGGTCAGGCCGGAGCAAAGATCGCGGCGATTTCCGTCAGGTCTTCGATCATCAGCTCGGGCTCGAACGTCTCGAGCGGCTCGCTGGCGTAGCCGCAGCGGAGCGCCACGGCACGGATGCGTCCGGCCTTCGCGGCGCGGATATCGATGCTGCTGTCGCCCACCATGATGGCGTCGCGCGGATGCACGTAGAGCCGCGCCAATGCCGAGAGCAGCATGTCGGGCTGCGGCTTTCGCGGCAGGCCATTTTCGGTATCGCCGATAACGACCGCAAACGCATCGGCGAGGCGGAAATGCCGGAGGATCGTTTCGGCCGCGCTCTGCGGCTTGTTGGTGACCACCGCCATCGGCACACCGCCGGAGCGGAAGAACGCGATGGCCTCGCGGACGCCGGGCATCAGCGTCGTCCTGCCCATCAGGTGCCGGGGATAGATTTCCATCATCGCATCGGTGCGATGGTCGAGCGACAGCTCATCGAGCGCGATCCCCTGCGCGTCATAGGCACGGCGCACCAGCGCTCGCACCCCGCGGCCAACCATGCGGCGCACCTGCGCTTCGCTGAACGGCGGCAATTGCTCGCTGCGCATCAGTTCGGCCACGGCCTCGGTGATGTCCGGCACGGAATCGATGAGCGTGCCGTCGAGATCGAACAGCACCGCTTTCGGCATCGGCCAGAGCACCATTTGCGCAACCGGCTGGTTGCCGTCGATCACAACTCTGGGGTTCAAGGCGATCTCCCTATGCAGCAAGCGCGCCGAGCGCGGCTGAGCGAATGGCATCGATATTGCGGGCGTAGGTAGCGCTACCGCCGGTGAAGACAGCCGAGCCGGCAACCAGCACATCGGCGCCGGCGGCGACGACCAGCGGCGCGGTCTCGCGCGTCACGCCGCCATCGATCTCGATCTGGATATCGCGTCCCCCGATCATGCCGCGGATGCGCCGAACCTTGTCGACCACTGCCGGAATGAAGTTCTGGCCGCCGAAACCGGGGTTGACCGTCATCAGCACCACGAGGTCGAGCCGGTCGAGAACGTATTCGATCACCGATTCCGGCGTCGATGGATTGAGCGCCACGCCGGCCTTCTTGCCCAGATCGCGGATCGACTGCAGCGAGCGGTCCAGATGCCGCGTCGCCTCGGCATGCACCGTGATGATGTCGCAGCCGGCATCGGCGAACGCCTTGAGATAAGCATCGGCCGGCTCGATCATCAGATGACAGTCGAACATGGCTTTGGTCCGTAGCCGCAGCGCTTTGATGACGGCCGGACCGAAGGTGATGTTGGGGACGAAGTGACCGTCCATCACGTCGAGATGGATCCAGTCGGCGCCCGCCGCCATGACAGCCTCGACCTCGTCGCCGAGCTTCGAGAAATCGGCGGCGAGGATCGACGGAGCGATCAGCGTCTTGCTCATGATTGCTCCTTGCGTTCGCTGTCGAGGCCGCCCGAAAAGACGCGACTCGCGAGGATATCGGCGGCGGTGATGGTCGAGAGGTCCTCGACCCCGACCTTGCCCTTCCGTTCGAACAGCCGGTTGGCCTGGCGCAGCCGCGCGCGGTCGAGCGCGTTGCGGATCGAGCGGGCATTGGCGAAATGCGGCTGCTTGCGGCGGAGCGCGATGTATTGCGTCATCGCCGCCCGGGCGCCGGCATCGAGGTGATAGTTCTGCCCGGTCAGCATGGTATCCGAGATGGCGAGCAGCTCGCTGTCCTCATAGTCCGGGAAATCGATATGGTGCGCGATGCGCGAGCGGAAGCCCGGATTGGACTGGTAGAACTTGTCCATCCGGTCGGCATAGCCGGCGAGGATCACCACCAGGTCGTCGCGCTGGTTCTCCATCACCTGCAGCAGGATCTCGATCGCCTCCTGTCCGTAGTCGCGCTCATTGTCGGGCCGGTAGAGGTAATAGGCCTCGTCGATGAACAGCACGCCGCCCATCGCCTTCTTGAGGACGTCCTTGGTCTTGGGCGCGGTGTGGCCGATGTACTGGCCGACGAGATCGTCGCGCGTCACCGAGACCAGATGGCCCTTGCGCACATAGCCCAGCCGGAACAGCAAATCAGCCATGCGAAGCGCAACCGTGGTCTTGCCTGTCCCGGGGTTGCCGGTGAAGCTCATATGCAGTGTCGGCGTGGTCTGCGACAGGCCCATCTTCTTGCGGGCGCGATCGACCAGCAGCAGCGCCGCGGTTTCGCGGATGCGCTGCTTGACCGGCTTCAGCCCGACGAGCTCGCGGTCGAGTTCCTCGAGCACCTGTGCGACGCCGGACTCGCGGAAGTCTTCCGCAAGATCGATCGAGGTCGGCGGGACATCGGGAGCCGGAGGCGCCTGGGGCGGCGCCTCCCCTCTTGCTACAATCGTGGTCGACATCAGTACTCGGTGGTCATCGTGACATTGACGGTACGGCCCGCGACTTCGGCACGGGTATACTTGAAGGTCGGCTCGACCTTCGGCCGGTTGACAATGAAGCTCAGCCGCACCGTCTCGAAGCCGCGCGTCGAGTCGAAGGCGTTGAGGCGGATGTAGAAGTTGGGGAAGGCCTTGCGGCAGGCCCGCACCTCCATCATCACGCCCGCCGCATCGCGGAGGTCGAACATCGGATTGCCCCACATCTCCCAGAGATAGTTCCGGGGATGTGGATCGTCGGTGTACTCGACGCCGATGGCCCAGTTGTTGTTGAGGCAATATTCGACCTGGGCGGAAATCTGCTCGTCCGTCAGGTCGGGCAGGAAGGAAAAAGTGCCCTGTGTAACTCGCATCTCATGATCTCCTGACGGTTAGGCGCTGACGCCGACGGACGGCACGTAGTCTGACGTGTCGGTGGACTGGTAGTTGAACGAAATGTCGCCCCACACATCGAGGGCGGCCTCGAGCGGCTTGCACCACTTGGCGGCGGCACGGAGAATTTCCGGGCCTTCGTTCTTGATGTCGCGCCCCTCGTTACGGGCGAGGACCATCGCCTCGAGCGCGACGCGGTTGGCGGTCGCGCCGGCCTGGATGCCCATCGGGTGTCCGATGGTGCCGCCGCCGAACTGCAGCACGACGTCGTCACCGAACAGGTCGATCAGCTGGTGCATCTGGCCGGCATGGATGCCGCCCGAGGCGACCGGCATCACCTTCTTGATGTCCGCCCAATCCTGCTCGAAATAGATGCCGCGCGGCAGGTCGATCTCGTTTTTGATCTCACGCAGCACGTTGTAGTAGCCCTGCACGGTCATCGGATCGCCCTCAAGCTTGCCGACCGAGGTTCCGGCATGGATGTGGTCGACACCGGCGAGGCGCATCCACTTGGCAATGACGCGGAAAGAGACGCCGTGCGTCTTCTGCCGGGTGTAGGTACCGTGTCCCGCGCGGTGGAGATGCAGGATCATATCGTTCTGGCGCGACCAGTTCGCCATCGACTGAATGGCGGTGTAACCGATCACCAGATCGATCATGACGATGGTCGAGCCGATCTCCTTGGCGAGCTCAGCACGCTTGTACATCTCCTCCATCGTCCCGGCGGTGACGTTGAGGTAGTGGCCCTTGATCTCGCCCGTTGCTGCCGCTGCCTTGGTGACGCCCTCCATGCAATAGAGGAAGCGGTCGCGCCAGTGCATGAAGGGCTGGCTGTTGATGTTCTCGTCGTCCTTCATGAAATCGAGGCCGCCCTTGAGGCCTTCGTACACGACGCGGCCATAGTTCTTGGCGCTGAGGCCGAGCTTCGGCTTGGTGGTGGCGCCGAGCAGCGGCCGGCCGAACTTGTCGAGCCGCTCGCGCTCCATGACGATGCCGGTCGCCGGGCCCTTGAACGTCTTCACATAGGCAACGGGCAGCCGCATGTCTTCGAGACGAAGCGCCTTGAGCGGCTTGAAGCCGAAGACGTTGCCGATGATCGAGGCCGTCAGGTTGGCGATCGATCCCTCTTCGAACAGGATCAGGTCGTAGGCGATGTAGGCGAACCACTGGCCGGGATTGTTCGGCACCGGCTCGACCCGGTAGGCCTTGGCGCGGTACTGGTCGGCGGCGGTGAGCCGATCGGTCCAAACCACAGTCCACGTCGCCGTCGAGCTCTCGCCCGCCACCGCCGCCGCGGCTTCGATCGGATCGACGCCGTCCTGCGGGGTGATGCGGAAGAGCGCCAGGATGTCGGTATCCTTGGGCACGTAATCGCCGTTCCAGTAGCCCATCTGGGCATACTTCAGCACGCCGGACTTGTAGCGCGCCTTGCCCTTGAGCTCGGTCTGCTTGCCGTCAGCAACGTCATCCATGGTCGTTTCCTTTCGTTGTCCGCTACGCGGCAATCTTGGAGGGGGAGGTGCGCGGATCGAGCGCGCCTGACGCATAGCGTTTGGCCATCTCGCTCATCGGGATGACCTTGATCTTTTGGGCATTGCCCGCAGTACCGAACGCCTCGAAGCGCTCGCGGCAAACCTTGCGCATCGCCTCGATGGCCGGCTTGAGGAACTTGCGCGGATCGAACTCGCTGGGATCGGTCGCGCCGGCCCGGCGGAAGGCCGCAGTCGCAGCGAGGCGCAGGTCGGTATCGATGTTGACCTTGCGCACGCCGTGCCGGATGCCGCGTACGATCTCCTCGACCGGTACTCCCCAGGTCTCGCGCATCTTGCCACCATGGGCGTTGAACACGTCCTGCCATTCCTTCGGCACGGACGACGAGCCATGCATGACCAGATGAGTATTCGGCAGCAGTTCGTGCAGCTTCTCGATGATGTCCATGGCGAGGATTTCGCCGGAGGGTTGCCGGGTGAACTTGTAGGCGCCGTGGCTGGTGCCGATGGCGACGGCGAGCGCGTCGACCTTGGTGGCGGCGACAAAGCGCGCCGCTTCCTCGGGGTCGGTCACCAGCATGTGGCGCTGCAGCTTGCCCTCGAAGCCGACGCCATCCTCGGCCTCGCCCTCGCCGGTCTCGAGCGAGCCGAGGACGCCGATCTCGCCCTCGACGGAGGCGCCAACGTAATGCGCCAGCCGCGCCACGTCGGAGGTGATGCCGACATTGTAGTCGTAATCGGACGGGGTCTTGGCGTCTTCCTTGAGCGAGCCGTCCATCATCACCGAAGTGTAGCCGTGCTGGATGGCGCTCAGGCAGGTCGCGACATTGTTGCCGTGGTCCTGGTGCATGCAGAGCGGGATCGACGGGAACATCTCCTCGAGCGCGTCGATGATCTTGCCGAGCATGATGTCGCCCGCATAGGAGCGCGCGCCGCGGCTCGCCTGCAGGATCACCGGCGCATCGACGTCGCGCGCCGCCTCCATGATGGCGAGCGCCTGCTCCATGTTGTTGATGTTGAACGCCGGCACGCCATAGCCGTACTCACCGGCATGATCGAGCAACTGGCGCAGCGTGATGCGGGCCATCTACGAATTCTCCAGAATCTTGAATTTGGTGACGAGTGCTTCGACGCCAGGCATCGCCATCGCGTCGACTTCGTTCAGCGTCGCGACGTGGGCGAGAAGCTGCGGCCCGGCGAAGGCCGGCATCAGCGGCACGATAGCGTGGATCGAGGCGTGCGAACGGATCGAGCAGGCCGGCGCGTCGTTGACATAGAGATCGCCATGCACCGAGAGCATCATAGCGAAGCTGCGGTCGTCTTGCTCCTCCTCGGCGTGAAAGCGGAGGTTTTCGAGGAGCGCAATGCCCCCCTCCGGCAACGTCCGCGTCCAGCGCTCCGCCGTCGCGCCGACGCTGTCGGGCACGAAACGTACGGACTGGTTGAGCTCGTCGCTCAGCGCCTCAGCGATCGGCGCGATGGTCAGCACAGGATTGGCGACGCCGCGCGGCCGGTCGAGATGTGCCATGACGACGACGCGGGCGCCCGATTGCGTGAGATAGGCAATGGTCTTGGCGGCGCGGACGATCCGACTGTCGTCGGCGATCTTGCCGGCAATCAGCGGCACGTTGAGGTCGGCGCGCAGCAGCACGGTCTTGCCGGTGAGAGGCGCGATACGGATGTCGGGAAGGTTCATGCCGCCACCTCTCTATGAACTGCGCCGCTTGCGCTCGACCAGCTGCAGGATCAGCGGCGTCAGGATGAGCTGCATGGCGAGGTCGAGCTTGTTGCCCGGCATGACGATGGTGTTGGCGCGCGACATGAAGGAGTCGTGGATCATCGACAGCAGATAGAGAAAATCGATGCCACGCGGATCGGCAAAGCGGATCACCAGCATCGACTCGTCCGGCGTCGGGATCCAGCGCGCGATGAACGGGTTCGAGGTGTCGACCACCGGCACGCGCTGGAAATTGATCTGGGTGCGCGAGAATTGCGGCGTGATGTAGCGGACATAGTCCGGCATGCGGCGGATGATGGTGTCCATCACCGCCTCGGTCGAATAGCCGCGGCTCGCCTTGTCGCGGTGGATCTTCTGGATCCACTCGAGATTGATCACCGGCACGACGCCGATGCGAAGGTCAGCGTGCTGCGCGACGTTCGCCGTCTCGGTCACCGCGCAACCGTGCAGCCCTTCATAGAACAGCAGATCGGACGGCTCGAACTCGCGCCACGGACTGAAGGTGCCAGCCGGCACCCCGAACTGCGCCGCCTCGTCGTCATCGTGCACGTAGGTGCGGGTGCGCCCGGTGCCGGAGCGACCATACTCAGCGAAGATGTTGGCGAGCGTTTCGAGCTCGTTCGCAGCGGCATTGAAGTGCGAGAAATTCGGGTTTCCCTTGGCGTCTTCCTCGGCGATCTTGGCCTTCATGTCGGCACGGTTGTAGCGGTGGAAGGCATCGCCCTCGATGTAGGCGGCACCAACCTTCTCGCGCCGAAAGATCAGCTCGAAAATGCGCTTGACCGAGGTCGTGCCTGCGCCCGAAGAGCCGGTGATGGAAATGATGGGATGGGCGGCGGTCACGGTCTCAGGCCCCTAATTGCGGAACAGGCCGCGCGAGCCGAACAGCGGCGAGCGAAGACCCATGGAATCGTGTTCTGCGGCGTAGCGTGCCACCTGCTGCACTTCGGCTTTCGAGCCGAACACCAGCGGCACCTTCTCGTGTAATGAGGTCGCGACGCGCTCGAGGATCGAACCAGTAGCGTCGGTGGCGCAACCGCCCGCCTGTTCCATCAGCATGGCGATCGGGTTGGCCTCATAGACCAGCCGCAACCTGCCATTACTGTAACCTTTGCGAGCATCGCCAGGGTAAAGGTAGATGCCGCCACGGATCAGGATGCGGTAAGCGTCGGCCACCATCGAGGCGATCCAGCGCATATTGAAATCGCGCCCGTGCGGCCCGGCGCTGCCCTGCAGGCAATCGTCGTAATAGTGGCGGACGCCGTCGTCCCAGTGCCGGTAGTTGGCGGCGTTGATGGCGAATTCCTGCGTCGTCGGCGGTACCGCGACATTGGCGTAGGCGCGGACGAACACCCCGATGCGCGGCGAATAAACGAAGATGTCGGTGCCATTGCCGAGCGTCAGCGCGAGAGCGAGTTGCGGGCCGTAGACGAAGAACCCCGCCGCGAGCTGGTTGGCGCCCGGCTGCAGGAAACTTGCGAGCCCGTCGCTCTCGGGATGACCGACGACCGGCAGCACCGAGAAGATCGTGCCGATCGAGACGTTGGTGTCGATATTGGACGAGCCGTCGAGCGGATCGGCGGCGATCGCCAGCGGCTTGCTCCGGTTGACGAGGATCGGATGCTCGAGCTCCTCGGACGCATAGAGCGCGACCGGCGCGGTGCGGACCGCGTCGAGCAGCAGCGCGTCGGCGTGGAGGTCGAGGTCCTTCGGGATGTCGCCGCCGGCACCCGCGACGCCGTTCTTGCTGCCGCTGAAGGCGGTGCCGAGAGCTCCGAGCGTCACCGCGTCGCGGATGGCGACAGCACCGCGTGCCAGCGCCGCGATGGTTTCGACCACCGCGTCGGCGTGCGGGGCGCCGCTTGCGCCATGCTCGGCCAGATAGTCTCCCAAAGTCCGCGCTGCCACTTCCCTGCTCCTCCGTCACGGCTCATTGCGTCCGGTCGCGACTGACCGAAGCTGACGCCCATCCATGCCATAAGTAAAATTTGGTCTCTTTACATAGAGCATTAGATTTACTCATATAGTCGTATGACCGACTTCACGCTCCGCCAGCTTCGCACCATCATGGCCGTCCACCGGACGGGCAGAATTGTCACTGCATCCAAGGAGTTGGGCCTGACCCAGCCAGCCGTCTCGCTGCAGCTCCGCGATGCCGAGGCGATCGCCGGAACGACCCTCTTCGACCGTACTTCGGACGGCATGCGTCCCACTGCCGCAGGGTTTGCGGTGATCGAGGCGGCGCTGAGCATCGAAGACCGGTTGCGCGAGCTGGCCGACGAGGTCACGGCCATCGCCGGCGGCAAGAAGGGCCGGTTACGGCTCGGCGTCGTCTCGACGGCCAAGTACTTCGCCCCCTCGCTGATGGCCGCCTTCATGAAGGAGCATCCCGAGATCGAAATGACCCTTTGGGTCGGCAACCGCGCCGAAACCATCGAGAGCCTGCGCGATCACAAGGTCGACGTGGCGCTGATGGGCCGGCCGCCGCGCGAGGTGCCGGTGCGGGCCGCCTTCTTCGGCGAGCACCCCTTCGTCATCATCGCGCCCGCGAGCCACCCGTTGGCCGGTCAGAAAAACATCGCCAAGGAGCGGGTCGCGCAGGAAAGCTTCCTCGTGCGCGAACCCGGCTCCGGCACCCGCATGGCGCTGGAGATCGTGCTCAGCGAGCTGCCGGGGCGCCTCGACAATCCGGGGATTGAGATGGGCTCCAACGAGACCATCAAGCAGGCGGTGATGGCCGGCCTCGGCATCGCGCTGATCTCGGCCCATACCATCGCGCTCGAACTCGAGCTGAACCGGCTCGCGGTGCTCGACGTCGAGGGGATGCCGATTCGCCGGCAATGGTTCTCGGTGTCGCGCGCCGAGCGGACACTGACTCCCGTGATGGTCGCGTTCGAGGAGTTTCTGCAGGAAAAGGGCGCCAATTTCCTGCCACAGATCGCCGGAACCTGATCCTCCGGCTTCCGAAAAACCAATTCTCAACATTGGCATGGCGCCGCGCCGCGCCCGGCAAGCCTTCGTAAGATTGAGGCCCCGACGCCGCGTACCCGGATTTATGGACCGACCTGCCCGCAAAGATGCATTAGATGCTCTCGGCCTCGAGCTGCCCGCGTTGCGGGCGACGGAGGGGAGCGGGAGGCGGACCAGCGTGGGCGAGAAGCGCGCCGAAGTGACGGTGCATCAGCTGCGCATCTTCTGGGCGGTGGTGCATTCAGCCACCATGACCAAGGCGGCGAAGCAACTCGGCCTCGCGCAGCCCTCGATGTCGCAGCAGCTCGCCAAGCTCGAAGCCACCGTTGGCACCAAGCTTTTCCACCGTCGCTCGGGCGAATTGACCCTGACCGAGGCCGGCACCTACCTGCTGCCCCGCGCCGAGCACGTGCTGCGCGGGATGCGCGAACTCGAGGATGGCCTCGGCCAGTTCAGCGGCGGCCAGCGGGTCACCGTGCGGATCGCCGGCATCAACTCGGTGCTGCGGGTCATCCTCCCGGCCGCCATCCGCGAAGTGCACGGCAAGTTCCCCGACGCCGACTTCGATATCCAGGAAAGCGCCCCGGCGGACACGCTGGAACTGCTCTACGGCCGGCGCATCAATATCGGCCTGTTGGCCGCGAATTCCGTGGCGCAGGACGCCGTGGGCTTCGTCCAGGTGCCGGTGGTCGAGGATCCAAATGTCCTTGTCGTGCCTGAGCATCTGGTGCTCGACGGCATCACCGACCCCGGGCGCGAACTGAAGCCTGCCGACGCGGCGTTACTCAACCAGACCATCCAGTTCATCTTCGGCACGCAGCACGATAAGCGGGTCGAGGACTGGTACGACGAGCTGCTGCCCGACCATCGGATTGTCGCCCAGTGCCGCAGCTTCGAGGTCGCCATCGGGCTGGTCCGCGCCGGCTCCGGCATCTGCATCGCGCCGGCGTTGTCGACGGTGGCCGGCCTCGGCGCGTCCGAGGGTTTGCGGCTCTATCGCATCCAGGCGCCACCCCGGCAGATCGTCGCGCTGGTGCCCTCGCAGTACCGCCGGATGGAGCCGTATTCCACCCTGCTCGACACACTGCAGCAAATCGGCTCGGCCACCTCGTTGCCGCCGATTCTGCCAACCCCGCCGTTCCTCGCGCGGCCGTCTCTCTCCAATTTCTAACCAAACGTCATCCATCCTCTAACCGATAGATCGGACCTATCGCGCGAATAGATTGTGGATCGCCGTTCTTTGCCCAACCTTCAAAGCGTCGGGGCAATCTCGCCCCGTATATGTGAGGAGATTACTATGGCCTGGAACAAGCCGAAGATCGTCGAAGTGCCCGTCAGCATGGAAGTGACGATGTACTTCACCGCGAAGCGCTAAGCTTCAAGCGTCCGTCGCGGATTCCATACCATGCTTAGCATTGTTGTCTTGGGAACCGCGGCGGGTGGCGGTGTCCCACAATGGAACTGCGGATGCCCAAACTGCCGGTCGGCCCGTAACGGCCATCCGGAAATGAAGTCGACGCAGGCGTCGATTGCTGTGAGCGCAGACCGCGAGCATTGGTTTCTGATCAACGCCTCGCCGGATCTGCGCCAGCAGCTCACTGAAACCCCCGCCCTCCATCCGAAGCCCGGCGCCCTGCGCCATAGCCCGATCGCCGGCGTCATCCTCACCAATGGTGAGGTCGATGCGCTGGCGGGCCTCCTGTCGCTGCGCGAGGGCACAGCCTTCAACCTCTATGGCCACGAGCGGGTGCTCTCGATCCTCCACGACAACTCTATCTTCAATGTGCTGCGCAGCGATCTCGTGCCGCGCACGGCTCTGTCGCTCGATACCCCATTCGAGCCGCGCCTGCCCAATGGCTCGCCCTCCGGCCTTGTCGTTGAGGCCTTCGCAGTGCCCGGCAAGATCGCGCTCTTCCTCGAGGACGAGGATGATGACGGCGAAGGCGACACGGTCGGCCTCGTCATTCGCGACAAAGCCGACGGCCAGCGCCTGGTGTTTCTTGCCGCCTGCGCCGAAGTCACCCCGGCGATCGAGGCGCGCCTGCACGGCGCCGATCTGGTCTTCTTCGACGGCACGCTCTGGCGCGACGACGAGATGATCGTTGCCGGCCTCAGCCAGAAGACCGGTCAGCGCATGGGCCACATGGCGATGGAGGACACCATCCCGGCCCTCGACGGCCTCGATATCGGCCGCAAGGTTTTCCTCCACATCAACAATTCGAACCCGGCATTGCGCGGTGACTCGGCCGAGCGGAAGATCGCGGGAGACGCAGGCTGGACCATACCGGCTGACGGGACGGAGATTACGCTATGAGCGCCATGACCTCGTTTTCGGTGGCGACCGATGCGCCGCTCAACTCGGCGGAAGACCTGGAGAACCAGCTCCGCCACATCGGCGCGACGCGCTACCATAGCCTCCACCCGTTCCATAAGCTCTTGCACGGCGGCAAGCTCAACAAAGGCCAGGTGCAGGCCTGGGCGCTCAACCGCTACTACTATCAGAGCTCGATCCCGTTGAAGGATGCGGTGGTCATCTCGCGCTTCCGCGACCGCGCCACCCGCATCGAATGGCGCCACCGCATCGAGGACCATGACGGCGCCATCGGCACCGAGGGCGGTATCGACCGCTGGCTGAAGCTCACCTCCGGACTCGGCCTCGACAGCGAGTATGTGGAGTCTGCCGAAGGTATCCTCGCCGCTACCCGCTTTGCCGTCGACGCCTACGTGCATTTCGTCCGCGACCAGACGCCGCTCGAAGCGATCGCCTCGTCGCTGACCGAGTTGTTCGCGCCGAACCTGCATGAAGAGCGCATCTCGGGGATGCTGCAGCATTACGATTTCATCAATCCCAACGTCATGACCTACTTCAAGCGGCGGCTGGAGCAGGCGCCGCGCGATGCCGATTTCGCGCTGCAATACGTCAAGGCGCACGCCAACACGCCGCATGAGCGCCAGCTCGTCTGCAATGCGCTGATCTTCAAGACCAACGTGCTCTGGGTGCAGCTCGACGCGCTCTATCACGCCTATGTCGAAGGTCACATTCCGCCGGGCGCCTTCGTGCCCGAGGCGAGCTGATGGACGGCGACGATACTGCTAAGCCTGCCGAGAAGCTCGCGCCGTCGCTGCGCCGCCGCATGAGTGTGGCGGAGGACAGCATCCCGACACTGGCGCGCGGCTCGCGGCTGCGCTTCGACGAAAGCCGGCAGCGCTGGGTGCTGCTGGTGCCGGAACGGGTGCTGGCGCCCGACGATGTCGCCATCGAAATTCTGCAGCTCTGCGACGGCAAGAAGTCCGTAGGGACCATCGCCGACGAGCTGGCGGCCAAATATGTCGCGCCGCGCCAAGAGATCATGACTGACGTGATCGCCATGCTGCAGGACCTTGCAGATTCGGGTTTCCTCATCGAAGCCCGGGGAGGAAAGTAAATGCCTACACTAACCGATGCGAGCCCGGTGCTCGCCGACAGCCGGGTGCTCGTCGACAGTTCCGGCCGCGCCGATGGCGTCGATGTGCTGGAGCGCGGCCGTTCAGTCGCGCAAACCTACGGCATTCCGCTGGCCGTTTTGCTCGAGATGACGCATCGCTGCCCGCTGCAATGCGGCTATTGCTCGAACCCCGTCCAGATGGAGAAAGCGAGCAACGAGCTCACCACTGACGAATGGAAGAAAGTGCTGACCGAGCTCGCCGAGATCGGCGTGCTGCAGGTGCATTTCTCCGGCGGCGAGCCGACGGTGCGCAAGGACCTCGTCGAGCTGGTGAAGCACGCCACCGATGTCGGGCTCTACACCAACCTCATCACCTCGGCGGTGCTGTTCACCAAAGAGAAGCTCGCGGCGCTGGCCGATGCCGGCCTTGCCCACATCCAGATCAGCTTCCAGGCCAATGACGCGACTCTCGCGAACCGCATTGGCGGCTTCAAGAACGGCCACGCCAAGAAACTCGAGGCCGCCGGCTGGGCCCGCGAACTCGGCCTGCCGCTGACCGTCAACGCCGTGATGCACCGCCAGAACCTCCACCAATTGCCCGAGATGATCGAGCTCGCGGTGGCACTTGACGCCGACCGCATCGAAGTGGCCAATGTGCAGTACTACGGCTGGGCCTTGAAGAATCGCACGGCGCTGATGCCGAGCGTCGAACAGGTGGACGAGGCGACGCGCGTCGTCGATGCGGCGCGCAAGCGGCTGCACGGCGTCATCGAGATCGACTACGTCGTGCCGGACTACTACGCGATCCGCCCCAAGAAGTGCATGGGCGGCTGGGGCCGGCAGTTCTTCAACATCACACCGTCGGGCAAGATCCTGCCGTGCCACGCGGCCGAGACGATCACCGACCTCAATTTCGAATCGGTACGCTCGAACCATTCAATCGCCTGGATCTGGAACAATTCCGACGCCTTCCAGAAATATCGCGGCACCGGCTGGATGCCAGAGCCGTGCCAGAGCTGCGCCTTCAAGGAAGAAGATTTCGGCGGCTGCCGCTGCCAGGCCTTCGCGCTGACCGGCAGCGCCGGCAACACCGATCCCGCTTGCAGCTTCTCGCCGCATCACGACCGCATCTTCAAGACCGCGGCGGTCGAAGCGGAGGAAGGCTCGAACCGCTACCTCTACCGCAATTTCTCAGGCGGCACGCTGGAGCCAGACGGCGGCTATGACGCCTGACGACGGCCAGCCGCTCGACCGCTTTGCGCCCTTGACCACTCAAATGCTGCCCGTCGGCGACGGGCATAGTCTCTATGTCGAGACGGTCGGCAATCCGCTGGGCATACCGGCGGTGTTCCTGCACGGCGGGCCCGGCAGCGGCTGCCAGCCGTCGCATCGCGCGTTGTTCGATCCGGCGAAGTTCCGCGCGGTGCTGTTCGACCAGCGCGGCGCCGGCCGCAGCACGCCGTCACGCTCGCGCACCGCCAACACAACCGGGCGTCTCATCGCCGACATGGAGCTCATCCGCACCACGCTCGGCATCGAGCGCTGGCTGGTGGTCGGCGGCTCGTGGGGCGCGACGCTCGCGCTGGCGTATGCCGAGCGCTACCCCGAGCGCGTCACCGGCATCGTGCTGCGCGCCACCTTCCTTGGCACCCGCGCTGAGCTCGATCATGCGTTCGGCGAGACGCTGCGTGTCATCCATCCCGGCCTCTACGACGATTTCCTGAGCGTGCTGCCGGCGACCGAGCGCGCCGATCCGCTGCCCAATTACTGGCGCCGCATCCTCGATGCCGATCCCGCCGTGCATCGCCCCGCCGCCATCGCCTGGCACGACACCGAGCGTGTGCTGTCGCTGGCCCGCTCGCCGGTCACCCGGCTCGACATCAAGGCCGTCTACGCGACGTCCGGTACCCTGCCCGCCTCGCCCTTCATGGAGGCGCACTATTTCGTCAACGATTGCTTCCTCAGGCCCGACCAGTTGATGGCTGAGGCCGGAAAGCTCGCCGGCATCAAAGGCGTCATCGTCCAGGGCCGCTACGATTTACTTTGCCCGCCGTGGAACTCGTACGCGCTTGCCAAAGTTTGGCCTGATGCGCGGGTTCAGATCGTCGAAGGTGCCGGCCACGCCCTGAGCGAGCCGGACATTACGCGGGCGGTCGAAGCCGCGATCGCGGACTTCGCCTGACGGAGCTGAGCATGCTCAGACTGATCGCCATCACTGCCCTGTCGCTCGCCATCGCCCCGGCCTTCGCCGATGACGGCTTCCGGCCGCTGACGGAATGGCGGTCCTATGCCGGCACCGGTATCCCCGCGAGCTGGGTCATCGCCGACGGCGTCATCACCCACAAGGGCGGCGACGGCGACCTCGTCAGCGTCGAAACCTTCACCGATTTCGAGCTCGATTTCGACTGGAAGATTTCCCCGGGCGGCAATTCCGGCGTGATGTTCCGCGTCGATGAGCGATATCCGGCGCCCTACCAGAGCGGCCCGGAATACCAGATCCTCGACAACGCCGGCGCGCCCGACGCCAAGAGCCCGCTGACGTCCGCCGCCAGCGACTACGGTCTTTATGCACCGTCGGCCGACCTGACGCTGCCGGTCGGCCAGTGGAACGCCGCTCGACTTATCGTTAGTGGTAACCACGTCGAGCACTGGCTCAACGGCAAGATGGTGGTGAGCTACGAACTCGGTTCCCCAGACTGGAAGGCCCGCGTCGCCAACAGCAAGTTCGCCGCTTGGCTCGAATACGGGGTCGTGCCGACCGGCCACATCGACCTCCAGGATCACCCCGGCGAGGTTTCGTTCCGCAATCTGATGATCAAGCCGCTGCCCTAGCAGTGGCCAACGCGCCATTGGCGAACAGCGAGCCCAGATGCCGCGTGACTGTCTCGCGGAAGTCGACATTCGCCGGCAGGTCCGTGCCGAACACGTCGCTCACCGTCAGCAGCCCAACCGCCAGCCGCTCCGCATCGCGCCTGGCGGCATCGGCGATCCCCCGCAGCCGCGCCGCCAGCGGGTCCTTCACCTCGATCGGACTACCAGCCTCATCAATGCCGGTGACATAACGCATCCACGCCGCCACGCCGAGCGCCAGCCGGTTCACCGGCTGGCCGGCAGCGAGCCGGTCGCGGATGGTGCCGAGCAGCCGCTGCGGCAGCTTCTGGCTGCCGTCCATGGCGATCTGCCAGGTCCGATGCTTCAGCGCCGGATTGGCGAAACGCTTGAGCAACTGGTCGCGATAGGCGCCGAGCTCGGCGCGGTCCATCGGCAGCGTCGGCATCGCCTCCTCGGTCATCAGGCCATGCACCAGCTTGCGGATCCCCGGATCGGCGATCGCCTCGCTGACATATTGGTAGCCACCGAGATAACCCAGATACGCCATCGTCGAATGGCTACCGTTGAGCATCCTCAGCTTCATCAGCTCGAACGGCCCAACATCGTCCACCAGTTGCGCACCGACAGTCTCGAACGCCGGGCGGCCTTGCGGGAAACGATCCTCGATCACCCACTGGCTGAACGGCTCGGTAACCACCGGCCACGCATCCTCGAGGCTGGTCGCTTCGCGCACCGCCTCGCGATCGGCGTCGGTCGTCGCCGGCACGATGCGGTCGACCATGGTGCTCGGGAACGCCACATTGGCGGCGATGTAATCGCCAAGCTCCGCCGAGCGCAGCCGCGCGAATTCCGCGACGATGCGGCCCGTCGTCTTGCCGTTGGCCGGAAGATTGTCGCAGCTCATCACCGCGAATGGCGCGATGCCCCTCTCCCGCCGCAGCTCCAGCCCGCGCACGATCAACCCGGGCGCGCTCACTGGCGCGTCCGGGTGTGCGAGATCGTGCACGATGTCGGGATGCTTGCGGTCGAGCGTACCGCTCGCTGGATCGTGGCAATAGCCCTTCTCGGTCACCGTCAGAGAGACGATGCGGATGCGCGGATCGGCCAGCGTGTCGATCAACTGCTGGCGCTGCGTATTGGCATCGAGCACATCGAGCAGCGAGCCGATCACCCGCACTTTGGTGCCCGAAGCGTCCCGCACCGCCAGCGTGTAGAGGAAGTCCTGCGGCGCCAGCGCTTCGCGCGTATCCGCCCGCCGAAGCGAGGCACCAATGATGCCCCAACGCGGATCGCGGGCCAGCAGATCGTCGACATAGGCCGCCATATGCGCCCGGTGGAATGCCCCGATGCCCAGATGCACGATGCCCGGCGTCAC
>CAZNAE010000051.1:0-21394 GCA_964570695.1 uncultured Devosia sp. | reverse complement strand
CCCCAATTTCGGAGAATTTTATGGCCAGCCCGACGATCCCCGTAATCCTGGCCGGTGGGCAGGGGACGCGGCTTTGGCCGCTGTCGCGGAGCGCGCGGCCGAAGCAGTTTTTGTCGCTGACCGGCAAGTACTCGCCGTTCCAGGAAACCCTGCTTAGGGTCAAGGACGCCGGCCGTTATGCGGCGCCGGTCGTCATCACCAATGCCGAGTACCGCTTCATCGTCGGCGAACAGGCCGAGGAGTTGGGGATCAAGCTCGCCGGCGTCTTGCTCGAGCCGGTGGCGCGGAACACCACGGCGGCGATTGCCGCCGCTGCGGTGTTCGCCGAGCGGCAGAGTGGCGCCGATGCGGTAATTCATGTGCTGCCCTCGGACCATGCGGTCGAGACCGACGCCAATTACTGGGCCTCCGTGGACCTCGCGGCCAAGGCCGCGGCTGCCGGGCGACTGGTGACCTTCGGCATTGCGCCGACGGCCCCCGAGACTGGCTACGGCTATATCGAGGCCGGCAAAGCGCGCGGCGACGGTACGCACGAGGTGGCGCGCTTCGTTGAAAAGCCGGATGCCGAAAAGGCTGCCGCCATGCTGAAGCAGGGCGGCTTCTACTGGAACTCCGGCATGTTCATGCTGGGCGTCGGCACTTTCCTCGCCGAATGCCGCGCGCTATCGCCGGAAAGCTACGAGGCCGCCTGGGCATCGGTCGAGAAGGCCAAAACCGACCTCGATTTCATCCGGCTCGATGCCGAGAGTTTTGCCAAGGCGCCGAACATCTCGGTGGACTACGCCATCTTCGAAAAGACCAAGCTGATCTCGATGATCCCGGTGAGCTTCTTCTGGTCGGATCTCGGCAGCTGGGATGCGGTGTGGAAGGTTTCGGACAAGGATGCCCGGGACAATGCCGTGATGGGCGACGCGACGCTCTCCAACACCTCCAACTCCTTCGTGCTGAGCGAGAAAGCGCACGTCGCCGTCGAAGGGCTGGACGACGTGGCGGTGATTGCTACGGAGGACGCAGTGTATGTCGGCAAGCTGAGCGAGGCGCAGAAGGTCGGCGCCATGGTCAAGGTGCTGAAGGGCAAGACCGAGACGCAGGGCATCACCGAAATCCACCGTACCGCCTACCGTCCATGGGGCGGCTACTCCTCAATCCTCAGTGGAGCGCGGTTCCAGGTGAAGCGGCTGTTCGTCAAACCGGGCAAGAAGCTGTCCTTGCAGAAGCATCACCACCGGGCCGAGCACTGGGTGGTGGTCTCCGGCACCGCAGAGGTCACGATCGACGGCAATGTCTCGATGCTAAGTGAGAACGAGTCGATCTACTTGCCGCTCGGCTGCGTGCACCGGCTCGCCAACCCCGGCAAGATCCTGCTCGAGTTGATCGAAGTACAGACCGGTTCTTACCTCGGCGAGGATGACATCATCCGCATCGAGGACGAATTCGGCCGGGCCTAGATTAGCAACGCCACCACTGGCGCGCCGATCGCAACGACCAAGACAATGATGGACGGAATATCGACATAGCGAAGCTTGCTGGCGCGCATCGTTTCCTCCTGTTTTCTCTGTGCTTTCCAAAAACGCCGGTCGCCGCTCGATGTTCCTTGACATCTTGATATAGTGTGCTACATAACTATCACACTAAAACGGACGCCAGATGAGCGACTTCAACGAAAACCAGCCGATCTTCGTCCAGATCCGCGAGAGGATTGCCGCCATGATTTTGAGCGAAGCCGCCCAGGAAGGCGAAGCGCTGCCATCGGTTCGATCGATCGCAGCCGACCTCAGCGTCAACCCGCTCACTGTCACCCGGGCCTATGACGCGCTTGTCGATCTCGGCGTCGTCGAGAGCCGCCGCGGCATGGGCATGTTCGTCGCCGCCGGCGCGCGCGACAAGCTGCTTGCCCATGAGCGCCAGAAGTTCCTCGCCGAGGAGTGGCCGCGCCTCCGCGCCCGCATCAAATCGCTTGGCCTCGATATGGACGCGCTGCTCAAGGACACTGGCAAATGACCAACCCCATCGTCTCGGTCCGCGGCCTTAAGAAGCATTTCGGCCGCATGGAAATCCTCCACGGGCTCGACTTCGATATCCCCTCCGGCCGCATCTATGGCCTCATCGGTCACAACGGCGCCGGCAAGACCACGACGCTCAACGCCATGCTCGGGCTGACTTCATATGAAGGCTCGGTGCAGGTGCTCGGCGAGGATCCGTACCGGCACCGTGCTCGGCTGATGAAGGATGTCGCCTTCATCTCCGACGTCGCGAGCCTGCCGCGCTTCCTCAAGGTGCGCGAGCTGTTTCAGATGCTGACCGATATCCATCCGAATTTCTCGGCCGAAAAGGCGGTGAGGTTCCTCGACGGCACCGACGTCAAGCTCGGCGCGCTGATCGCCAATCTCAGCAAGGGCATGCTGGCGCAGCTGCATCTCGCGGTGGTCATGGCGATCGATGCGCGGCTACTGGTACTCGACGAGCCGACGCTCGGCCTCGACATCACCTATAGAAAGAGGTTCTATCGGCGGCTGCTCGAGGACTATATGAGCGCCGACCGCACGCTCTTGATCACCACTCACCAGGTGGACGAGATCGAGTTCATGCTGTCCGACATCATGTTCATCCGCGACGGCGCGCTGATCCTCCATACACCGATGGAAGAAGTCGGCAAGCGCTTCGCGCAGGTCGTGGTGCAGCCCGACAAGCTCGAGGCTGCCAAGGCCCTGAAGCCGGTGTTCGCCGAAACGCGCTTCGGCCAAACCGTCATGGTCTTCGATGGCGCCGACCGCGAGGCGCTCGGCGCGCTCGGCACCGTCTCCACCCCCAGCCTGTCCGATCTTTTCGTCGCGCTGATGAGCCGCGACACCGGAGTCAATTGATGTTCTCCCTCAAATCCTGGCGAGCGCTGCTCGTCCGCGAATATCGCGAGCACCGCATTCCGTTCTTCTATTTTCCGCTCGGCATCATCGTCTTGCTGGCTCTGTCGGCCGTCTCGGCGCTCGGCTTCCACCGCGTGAATGTGCTAGCCAATTTCCCCATACCAAGCGGGCTCAAGATCTACGAAATCGGTTACATTGGGCTGATTGCGCTCTGGCTGGTTTACCTCGCCATCGTGCAGTTCTTCTATTTCGGCGATGCCTTCAGCGCCGACCGGCGGAACAACGCGATGTTCTTCTGGAAGTCGATGCCGGTCTCCGACCTGAAGATTCTCGCGTCGAAGTTCGTCGCCGGCGCCGCGATGTTTCCGCTCGTAATCTTCGTCATGGCGGCCCTCACCGGGCTGATGCATTTCGTAGCGGTCAACCTCGCCGCGCTTGCGTTGCCGGGCCTCGTGCCGCCCGACCCGCTGACGGCGCTCGCGAGTTTCGGCCAGATCAGCCTGTTCGGTATCGTCTTCATGGCGATCGGCATGCTCTGGTATGCGCCGTTCTTCGCCTGGGTTGGGGGGCTCTCCACCGTCTTTGGCCGCTGGAGCCTGCCGCTCGCCTTTGTCATCCCGGGGCTGATCGGGGTCATCGAGAATATCGTGTTCTTCGGCAATGGTCCGCGCGGCGGCTATGTCTGGAAGTACCTGACGCATCGCTGGCAGTTCGGACTGAACGACTTCGACTATGGCCAAATGGTGCTGATGCCCGGACAGTTCAGCGCGCCGACCTATATCGGCCGGCTCGTTGCCGAGACCGACTGGCTCAGTCTCGTCATCGGGCTGATCTTCGCCGCGGTGGTGGTGTGGCTCGCGAGCGAATATCGGCGACGCCGGATTGCGTGAGATTTCCTCGACCCTGTGGGTGGTGGCTTAATGGCGCGGAATAGCGAACGAAGCCTTCGGTCTGGGTGAACCGCCCGGCATGGCGGTGTCAAATCGATGGCCCTATATGAAGGCCAGTTCCGTTCCGGAGGCGAAGATGATCTTCCCCGTCGAATCCCAGTCCAAGGTGCGCACCGCACCGGCTCTCCCCCTCACCACCAAGCTTGGGCCGGTGCACATTGCCGTTACCGACAAGGCGAGGGCGCTCGCCATCTGGCGCGACGTGGTTGGCCTCGAGCTGCTTGCCGAGCAGGGCAACGAGCTCAGCCTCGGCGTCGGCGGCAAGGTGCTGATCGTGCTCGAGACCGGCGCCCTCCGGCCGGTCGTGCAGCGCACCACCGGGCTTTATCATGTCGCCATCCATGTGCCCAAGCGCACCGACATGGCGCAGTTCGCCATCCGCGCGCTGCAGCGCAATGCCCGTATCGCGCCCACCGACCATCTGGTATCCGAGGCAATCTACCTCTGGGACCTCGACGGCAACGGCATCGAGATCACCTTCGAGACGCCCTGGCGCGGCACGCTCGGCGATCCCGAGTCCGGCGCCTATGCGACGACGACCGAAGGCAAGCCGCATTCCGGCCGCGAGCCGATCGACCTGCAGCAGATGCTGGACGAGCTCGGGCCAAACCCGGTGCTCGAGCCCACGATGCCGGTCGGCACCCGCATTGGGCATGTCCACGTGCACGTCAACGATCTGCACCAATCCATGGCGTTCTATCGCGACGCCATCGGCTTCGGCGGGTTGTTCATCATCAAGTCGTTCGGCATGGGCGATGTCGGCCTCGACTATTCGCCGCACGCCATCGCGTTCAACGTGTGGGCCGGCCCCAATGCTGCGCAGGCGCCGGCAGGATCGGCTGGGCTGCGCTGGTTCACCATCGTGGTGCCGGACGAAGCGACGCTGGACGATGTGAAGGCTCGTCTCACCGCGCATCATTTCGCCTTCGGCGAAATCGGCGGCGGCATCGAGGCCCGCGATCCGTCGGGCAATCTGGTGAAAGTCGTGACGGCGTAGGGCCGCCGCTACATCTCGATCAGTTTCTGCATCGTCGGGGTCACGTCGACCGCCAGCTCTTCGGCGCCGAGGAGCCGCACTGCAACCTCGACGCTCTCCTTGACGGTATAGGCGCCGGTCAGCGTCTGGATTTGCGTGTCCTTCATGCCCTTGCGCACGGAGACCACGTGTTCCGGGTTGATCATGACCGGGTTGTCGTCGGTGGTGAACTTGACGAGCTGCATGGCAGAACTCCGTTGCGCCGCATGACTCCTGCCGCAAATCGGTTAACATCGCGCCCATGAAAACCGCAGATGACGTCCTCAAATTCTGGTTTGTCGACCATGGTCAGGCCGATTGGTTCGGCGCCAAGCCTGAATTCGACGCCGAGATTGCCGCCGCCTTTACGGAGACGCACGCCGCTATCGCCCGCGGCGAGGGCTGGTCGTGGCGCTCGACGCCGGACGGCCGGGTGGCCGAAATCATTGTCCTCGACCAGTTCTCGCGGCAGCTTTTTCGCGGCGAGGCGAGGGCCTTCGCCACCGACCCGATGGCCCTGACGCTGGCGCAGGAGGCGGTTGGCGGCGGGCACCATCACTTCCTGCCCTTCGAGCGGCGGATGTTCGTGCTGCTGCCTTTCATGCACTCGGAGTCGCCGCTGGTGCAGCAGGAATCGGTGCGGCTGCATCTGGCGCTCGGCGTGCCGGACTATATGAAATATGCGACCGGCCATGCCGATCTCATAAAGCGCTTCGGCCGCTTCCCAAAGCGCAACGTGGCGCTCGGGCGGATATCGACGCCCGAGGAAGAGGCCTACTGCGCCAGCACTGAAGGCATGTTCTAGAGTTTTTCGTGCGGCACCAACGCGCCCTTGTGGCCGATGACGATAGCAGCCAGCGTGTGCGCCGCTTCCGCCGCTTCAAGCGGCGTCGCACCGTGCATGCGGGCGGCGAGATAGGCGCCGTTGAAGCTGTCGCCCGCGCCGGTCGGGTCGACGCTAACGGCGCCCGGTTTCGGCGCCACCCAGCCCTGCGATTCACGCGAAGCGACGAAAGCGGGCTCGGCGCCGTTCTTGACCACCACCTCTTCGGCGCCCCAGCTCAGGTAACGCTCCGCCACCGCTTCCGGTGACGCATCGCCGAACAACGCCGCCTCATCCGGGAAGGTCGGCAGCACGATGTCGGCAACGATCGAAGCAACGGTGAGCGTCGAGCCCATGACGCGCGGCGAACTCCACAGCAGCGGCCGCTCGTTGGGGTCGAACGCCACTTTGGCGCCGCCCTGTCGCGCCAGATGGATCGCCCGCAGCAACTGGCCGCGGCCGCGCGGACTGAGGATCGCGAGGCTGATGCCCGAGAAATAGGCGAGGTCGGCGCCCTCGAGAGCAGCGGCCAGTTTGCCGGGAACGTCCGCCATCAGCCGCGCCGCCGACTGACCGCGCCAGTAAGTGAAGTGCCGGTCGCCATCGGCCTGGTGGATCATGTAGAGGCCGGGGCGTTTGTTCTGGAATTTCTGGATCCAGCCGATGCCGATATCGTTCTCGGCGAAGAAATCGACCATCTGCTGCGAGTAGAGATCGTCGCCGAGCGCGGTGACGTAGTCGACCTCCCAGTCGTCGCCGAGCCGGGCCCGCGCGTACCAGGCGGTGTTGAGGGTGTCGCCGGCAAAGCCTTGGCGATAGACGCCGTCCTCGCCGCCCGACATCTCGATCATGCACTCGCCGACGCTGACGAACCGTTTCATGCTCGGCCTTATGAGTGGATTCAGAGAGCCGGGCAAGGCCCCTCACCGCCTCGCTCGGACCTCTCCCCCAGGGAGAGGTGATCCCGGATAACCCTCTCGCTTTGGGCGAGAGGGTTTTGGGTGAGGGGGCCCTCGCAACGGGCCCCCGCTCCAGGCGCTCCTACTTCTTCAGCGTGATGCGTCCGTCCACCTTTTCGTCGATGGTCTTTTGTGCGGTGACGTAGTCGATGACGTCGGAGGCCATCAGATGCGCGGCCTCGGCGGTGATCAGCACCTTGCCGGTGCCGAGCGCCGCGTAGCCGTTGCCGCCGCCCAGCATGTAGTCGTTGGTGGCGACCTTGTAGGTCGCGGCCGGGTCGAGCGGCTTGCCGCCGATTTCGGCAGTGACGACGCGGGCGCCGGGCGCCTTGGTCATATCAACGGTGACCACGATGCCCGAAACCTGCGGGAAGCGGCCGTCGCCGCCCGGGGCGATCTCGCTGAAGCCGGTCTCGAGCGCCGCGAGCAGCGCCTTGCCGGTGATCGCGGTCATCGTCGTCTTGTTGCCGAACGGCAGCTCGGTGAAGATGTCCTTGCGGGTGAGCACCGTGCCGGCCGGATAGACCTTGTTGCCGCGGATGCCGCCGCCATTGGTGATGGCAACGTCTGCCCCCGTCTGCGCCCTCAGTGCGTCCGCGACGAGATCGCCCATCGTGGTTTCCTCAAACCGCACGGTGGCGCGCTGGCTGTCGAGCTCGCCGACGCTGGTGCCGATCTGCACGTCGAGATCGGCGCTGAGCTTGGTCTTGAGCTGGTCGACGATGGCCTGCGTGTCGGGATCGGGCGTCACCGTCGCGGTGTCGGTGATGCGGAATTCCGGCTCCCAGGTGACGGTCCGCTTCTTGTCGCCTGAGGCCGGCGTCACGGTGACGTTGAGGTCGACGATCGGCAGGTAGTTGGCCTCGGTCGAGGTCTCGACATAGGCGGTGATGCCGTCGTAGCCGATGCGCAGATCGTGGTCGTGGCCGGAGACGATCAGGTCGAATTTGTGCGAGTCCTGCATCGCATAGTCCTGCGCGTGCGCGGCGTGCACGACAGCGATGACGATGTCCGCGCCGGCGTCGCGCGCCTTCTGCGCCACATCGAGGGCGGTCGCGACCGTCGGGTCGAACTTCCAGTCCTTGGTGGTCGCCAGCGTCACCGTGTCGTCGAGCTCGACCGGCACCAGCGCGACCTTCACGCCATCGATGTCCTTCATCACCGTGTCGTGGCCGACGCCGTCGACCGGCTTGCCGTCGGGACCTTCGATGTTGATCGCCGCCCACGGATATTTCGACTGCTTGACGCGGTCGAGGAAGACCGACGGGCCGAAATCGAACTCGTGGTTGCCCGGCACCGCCAGGTCGAACGGCACCACATTGGTGAGCTGGATGGTGTTGGAACCCTGATCGATGCCCGACAGCAGCGAGGGCGAGATCATGTCGCCGTCGAAGAGGTAAAGCGTGTTCGGATTGGCGGCCTTTTCGGCCTTGGCCACCGCGTTGAGCCGCGCGAAGCCGCCGCGCACCTTGCCGCCTTCGAAGGCATAGATGTCGCCGACGCCGACCACCGTGATCTTGACCGCATCGGCCATCACCGGCGCTCCGGCCGCGACACTCGCCGCGACGCCGAGCAGCGCCGCCGCTGCCAGCCGCATGAATATGGATTTCATTATCGTCTCCCTGAGGGTTGAGCCTTCTGGAACGCGCCGGACCCATCGGCGCCGGCCGAGTTAAGACCATGCCGGCGGTTGTGGCCAGAGGGCGAGGGTAGGGGCCACAGATTGCAGGGATGCGACGGGCGAGCGAACGCGTCCGACGGCGCGATGCGTCTCGGAGGTTTGAAGCGGGCGAGTCCCGGGGCGTAGGCAAAACGGGGGGCTGCTATGGCCAAGGTCTTCATGGTCTACATGATGGCGAACCGGAAGAACGGTGCGATCTACACCGGCTGTGAGCGGCGATCCCGAGCGTCGGGTATGGCAGCACAAAAACAGCGATCTCGAAGGCTTCACCAAGCGCTACGACATCAAACGCCCAGTCTGGTACGAACTGCATGGGAACCCCACCACGGCCATCGAGCGCGAGAAGCGCCTGAAGGGCTGGCACCGGGATTGGAAAACTCGACTGATCGAAGAATCCAATCCCGATTGGCGCAATCTGATCGCCGAAATCAATCCGGCCTGACTACACCCGCCCCTCATACGCCCGGTCGAAAATCTCCAGCGCCCGGGCCTTGGTCAGCTCGATCGGATTGCCGCCGGCGGTGGGGTCGACGATCGCCATGTCGCCGATCAGATTGCGCTTCGTGTTGTCGACCTTGAACTCGGGCAAAGTGTGCGGGACCTTGAGCTTGCTGCGCAAACCGATGACGGCGGTGAGGAAGGCGTCGAAGCTCGGCGGCAGGCTGCAATAGGCGGCGAGGCGGGCGATCCTGGCTTCGATGGCGTCGCGGTTGACCACCAGCACATAGGGCATGAACACCGCGTTGGTCATGCCGTGATGCGTATCGTAGAGCGCCCCGATCGGGTGGCTCAGCGCGTGGATGGCCCCAAGGCCTTTCTGGAACGCCGTTGCACCCATGGCGGCGGCGCTCATCATGTGGCCGCGCGCCTCGATGTCGCTGGGATTGGCGACGACTTTGGGCAGGTTTTCGAGCACAAGGCGGATGCCTTCCACCGCAATGCCGTCGGCGAGCGGGTGATAGCCCGGCGCGCAATAGGCCTCGAGGCAATGTGCGAGGGCGTCGAAGCCGGTGCCCACGGTGATGAAACCCGGCATGCCGACCGTCAGCTCCGGATCGGCGATGACGATCTTGGGCATCATCAGCGGGTGGAAGATCACCTTCTTGGTGTGCGTGGTCTCATCGGTGATGACGCCGGCGCGGCCGACTTCGGAGCCGGTGCCGGCAGTGGTCGGCACCGCGATGATCGGAAAGATGCCCTTGGGGTCGGCCCGGGTCCACCAATCGCCGATGTCCTCGAAATCCCACATCGGCCGGGTCTGGCCGGCCATGAAAGCGATGACCTTGCCGACATCGAGGCCCGAGCCGCCGCCGAAGGCGATGACGCCGTCATGGCCGCCCTTGCGCAGCACCTCGACCCCGGCGTTGACGTTGGCCGAGATCGGATTGGGTTTCACGTCGGCGAAGACGCCAACATCAAAGCCCGCGTCCCTCAGCAGCTTTATCGTGTTCTGCGTCACCGGCAAATTGACCAGGCCGGCATCCGTGACGAGGAGCGGCTTCTTGATGCCGGTGGCCCTCAGGGCATCGGGCAGTTCGGCAATGCGGCCGGCACCGAAACGGACGGCGGTGGGGTAGTTCCAGTTGGCTTTGGTGGCCATGAATGAGACGTCCTAGTTCACGAAGGTGTTTTTGACGCGGATGGATTTGAGCATGTACGGCGTCCAGATGCAGAGGCTGGCGATCGGTCCCAGCACCTCGCGCAGCAGACCGTAGTCGAAGAACCCGACGCCCTCTGCTTCGAGCGCGGCATGGCTCAGCCAGTAGCCGAGAAAAACGTCGAAGACCACGAAGATGGAGGCGACGATCGCCCAGCGGATGAAGTTGCGCGGAAACGATCGCTTCTTGCCGAACATCAGCACCAGGAGCACCACCGGCGCGATCAGATAGATGGCGAGCTCGAGGATCATGTCGAGCTGCACCAGATTCGACGCCACGCCGCCCATGCCCGACGTGCCGAGCTGACCAAAGGCGCCGAACAAATCGGGCAGCGACATGACCTGCGTCAGCGCCGAGGAGATCAAGCCCAGCATCGGCAGGATCAGCCAGCCGCCGATGCCGGTTAGTGCCGCAGTCGATCCGGCCGCCTGGGGCGGCGGAGCGGTAGGTTGGGTGTCGTCGGTCATGTTCGTCTCCTTGTCGCCCCCCGGCGGCCGTCAGACGATCTTGAAGTGGTAGCTCTTGGGCTGCGTCAAATTGGCGTAGCCGATCTCGCTCAGCCCGCCACCCTTGCCGGTTTCCTTGACCCCGGTCCAGACCAGCGCCGGATCGAGATAGTCGCAGCGATTGGCGAACACCGTGCCGGTCTCGACCTTCGCACCGATCCTTGCCGCCTGGTCGAGATCCTCGGTCCAGATCGAGGCGGTGAGACCGTACGGGCTGTCGTTCATCAGCGTGATCGCTTCCTCGTCGTCGGCGACCTTCATGATGCCGACCACGGGTCCAAAACTTTCCTCGCGCATCACCGCCATCTGGTGGTTGACGTTGGTCAGCACTTCCGGCGCGAGATAGGGCGAGGATTCCTCGTCGAGATCGTGCTTGGAATTGAGGTGCGCCTTGGCGCCCTTGCGCAGCGCCTCGAGAGTTTGCTCGCGCACGAGGTCGGCGCCCTTCGGGCTTGCCATCGGGCCGACCACCGTCGCCGGATCGAGCGGATTGCCGAGCGTCCAGCCCTTGGCGTTCTCGACGAAGCCGTCGACGAATTTGTCGTAGACGTCCTTATGGACATAGATGCGCTCGACGCCGCAGCAGCTCTGGCCGGAATTGAAGAACGAGCCGTCGACGAGGTTTTCGACGGCGTAGTCGAGCTTGGCGTCGGCCCGTACATAGGCGGGGTCCTTGCCGCCGAGCTCAAGCCCGAGGGTGGCGAAAGTGCCGGCCGCGGCGCGCTCGATACGGCGACCGCCTTCGACCGAGCCGGTGAAGTTGATGTGGTCGATCTGCCCAGAGGCGATCAGCTTTTCGGTATCGGCGTGGTTAAGAACGAGGTTCTGGAAGAGCCCGTCCGGTAAGCCAGCGGCCTTCATCGCTTCGGCAAAACGCTCGCCAACCAGCAGCGTCTGGCTGGCGTGCTTGAGGATCACCGCATTGCCGGCCATCAGGCCCGGCACGATCGAATTGACGGCGGTGAGGAACGGATAGTTCCAGGGCGCGATCACCATCACGGTGCCGAGCGGCTCGCGGGCGATCCAGCGCTTGAAGCCGTCCTTGCCGGTCTTTTCGGCCGGCGCGAGGGCGCTCTCGGCGAGATCGATCATGTAGCGCGAGCGCTCCTCGACGCCGCGCTTTTCGCCGCCGAAGCGGATCGGCCGGCCCATCTGCCAGGCGAGCTCAGGCACGATCTCGTCGTTCTTGCTGAGCAGCGCATCGACGAAATGATTGAGGAATTTCGCCCGCTCGCGGACCGTGACTTCGCCCCACGCCTTGCGCGCCGCCTTCGCCTTCTGCACCGCCGCCTCGATCTCGGCAGCCCCCGCCACCGGCCGCTCGGCATAAACCCGCCCGTCCACGGGCGACACGATCTTGACCGTCTCGGTCATGGGAAGAATTCCTTTGTTCAGCAGGCGAGGGCGAGTACGTAGCCCCGTTGGGCGTAGTCGAGAATTGCGCTGTCGCGCGTAACTACCGTCAGCTCAAGCGCACGCGCCGTTGCAACGACAATGCGGTCAGCCGGATCGCTGTGGAAATCGCCCGGCAAGAATGAGGAGTCAATGAACATCGCTGGCGTGACAGGCGCAACACTCACGCCCGACCGGTTGGTAAAGCGTTCGAAGAGTTCGAAAGGCGGCTTGGCCGTCGGGAGCCGGCCCCGCCTGCTCAACAGCCCAAGTTCCCAGGCTGTTATGGCAGACACGGTGATTGTCTCATTGTTTGAGAAGGCATTGCTGATTTGACGTTCAGCTTCTGGGTCCAGCGGTAGATCGCCTGCCATCCAGATAACGGCGCAGGTGTCGAGCAGAAGGTTACTCCTCGTCGCCATAAAGCTCTTTCCACTCGTCGAACGCCGGCTTCGCGTAGTCATAGCCGGGGACCAGCGTCACGAGGCCCTTCCAGACGCCGAATAGCGGATGCCGGCCGGATTTCTTTGCCGGTAAGTCCAGCTTGCTCGAGGCTGCCCCGGAATACTTGTAGCCATCCTGCTTCATCTCACCCATCCCGCTTTGCCTGTCAGGAACGAAGCGCAGCTTCTCCTGTTCGATGTTGACATCTTCCGTACGGTAGCCCGCCTCGAGCCATGCAGCAGCCTGAACGTGAGTGCCGCCGCTATTGCTCCACCACGCCGCGTAGCGCCGAGCTGACGCGGGCAGAGGAAATCCGAGGACCTTTTCTACGTCGATGAACTGGAACTCGACGACACCCTTTGAATGAACAAGGTGGTCAAGCAACGGGTCATATTTGGACATAGGCGCGTTCCTTTCCACGCCCATGTACTATTTCATGTTACAAGTTACAACAGTAACTTACTAACTCCGTTCGAACCCGCGCTTCAACTCCCAGTCCGTGACGCGCCGGTCATATTCGAACTGTTCCCACTCGGCGGTGTGGACGTAGTGGTCGATGACGCCCTGGCCGAAGGCCGCGCTCAGTATCTTGGACTTCTTGAGCGCCGCGGTGGCGTCGCGCAGGGTCTTGTGCACCTCGCGGAGCTTTTTGCCGAGATAGGCATCGCCGCTGAAGGCCGGTTCGAGCTCGAGCTTGTCCTCGATGCCCTGGAGGCCCGCGGCGATCAGCGCCGCATAAGCGAGGTAGGGGTTGAGATCGGCGCCGCCGATGCGGCACTCGACGCGGACACCTTTGGTGTTCTCGCCGCAGAGGCGGAAGCCGGCCGTGCGGTTGTCGCGGCTCCAGATCGCCTTGGTGGGCGCGAAGGTGCCGGCCTGGAAGCGCTTGTAGGAGTTGATGTAGGGCGCGAGGAAATAGGTGATGTCGCCGGCGTACGTCAAAAGGCCTGCCATGTACGATTTCATCATCGCCGACATGCCGAGGCTGTCCTTGCTGTCGATGAAGACGTTCTTCCCGCCCTTGGCGAGCGACATGTGGATGTGGCTCGACGAGCCGGCGAGGCCGAAATCCCACTTCGCCATGAAGGTCACCGCCTGGCCCTGGAGGTGGGCTATCTCCTTGGTGGCGTTCTTCAGCACCACGTGCCGGTCGGCCATGGTCAGCGCGTCGGCATATTTGACGTTGATCTCTTCCTGGCCCGGGCCCCACTCGCCCTTACTGTTCTCGACTGGAATGCCGGAGGCGGTGAGGTGCTTGCGCAGCGCCCGCATCACGCCCTCTTCCTTGGTCGTCTGGAAGATGTGGTAGTCCTCGATGTAGTAGCCGGCCGTCGTCATGTTCCGGTAGCCCTTCTCGTAGGCTGAGCGGAACGTCTCGTCGAACAGATAGAACTCCAGTTCGGAGGCGAAGTTTGCAGTCAATCCGAGCTTTTCGAGCCGGGCGAGCTGCGCCTTCAGCATGCCGCGCGGACTGTGCGGGATCGGCTCGTGGTGATGGTGGTCGACGAGATCGGCGAGGATCAGTGCCGTGCCGTCGAGCCAGGTGCATTTCATCAGCGTGCCGAGATCAGGCTTCATAACGAAGTCGCCATAGCCCTTGGCCCAGTTGGCGGCCTCATAGCCGGGGACCGGCTCCATATCCATGTCGTTGGCGAGGAGGTAATCGCAGCCATGCGTCTCGTCGATGGCGCCCTCGAGGAAGAACTCGGCCTGGAAGCGCTTGCCGATCAGCCGCCCCTGCATATCCGGAAAGGCGACAAGCACCGTGTCGATGGCCCCTGAGGCGACATCGGCTTTGAGCTGGGCGAGCGTATAGGCGGCCATCGTGAGAACTCCCTGGACTTTTCTTCATGTGACAGTGGTGCTGGAATGGAAAGGGCCGCGGCGCACCGCGGCCCCTGAGTGCGAAGTGCCGTTCTACTCGGCCGGCGTGCCGTATTTGGCTTCGATCGCGGCGATCTCGGCCTGACGCTTCTTGATCATCTCGCCCACCGGCGGGCCCTGGAAGCGCTTGTTCTCGAACGCGAACCAGAGGATGGCAGCGAGGACGAGGAAAGCGAGGGTGATCCACAGCACGTTGCTGTTGGGCGGCTGCACCGCAATGAAGACGATCAGGATCATGCCGAGCACGCTGAGGATGGCGAACAGCCGGTACAGCGGGATGCCGATATTCCACGGCCCCATATGCGGCCACTTCGCCGTGCCGATGGCAAAGAAGCCAGCGACGATCGGCACGGTGAAGCTGAGGAAGAGGAAGATCAGCGTGGCGTTGACGGTGATGGTGTAGATGTTCGACCCGCCCACCGAGACTGTCTGGGCCAGCCAGACGAACAGGATCTCCAGAATGGCGCCCGTCCAGATCGCCACCACCGGCGTGCGGAAGCGCATCGAAACGGACGAGACCGCCTTCGAGACCAGCGGCAGGCCGCCATCGCGCGTGAAGGCGAAGATCATGCGCGATGCAGAAGTCACCGTTGCCAGGCCGCACAGGAACTGCGCGATCAGGATCAGAACATAAAGCAGTTGCACGAGCCAGTTCGGCATGATCGCCGTCAGCGTCAGGAAGAAGACGTTGAAGCCCTGCTTGGCGCCGACCGCAAGATCGGGGATGGCGATCGCAATGGCGGACACCATGACCCAGCCGACGAGCGATGAGATCACCACTGCGTTGATGATCCCCTTGGGTACCGAGCTCGATGCCTTGACGGTCTCTTCCGAGGTATGCGCCGAGGCGTCGTAGCCGGTGATGGTGTAGATCGGCAGCAGGAGGCAGAGCGAGAACAGATAGAGCATGTTGTCGCTTTGCGGGAACACGCCGCCGCCGGCATCACCCGAGTAGTTGGTGAAGGTCCAGAGGCGGCTCCAGTCATGCGTCGGCGCAAAGGCGATGAGCGCAACGATGAGGATCACCGTCGTGGCGAGGATGAGATAGCCAGACCAGTCGGTCAGCAGCGCGGTGAGGCGGATGCCGAGGTGATTGATGATCGCCTGCAGCACCGTGATGCCGGCGACCAGCAGCACGATCTGCTCCGGCGTGCCGGTGATGCCGAATAGGGCACCGAACGTACCGACGAAGAAGAACGCCGTACCGATGTTGATGGCGCCCATTACGGTGATGAGGCCGAGCAGGTTGAGCCACGCCGTCACCCAGCCGACGAAGCGGTTTCCGAGGATCGAGCCCCAGTGATACAGGCCGCCGGCGGTCGGATAGGCTGAGGCGATCTGCGCCATGGCGACGGCGAAGAATCCGGAGACGCAGCAGCCGACGATCCAGCCGATGCCGGCGCCGGCGCCGCCGACCGACGACGTCGCCTGGGCGAACGAGTTGATGCCGCCCGAAAGGATGCAGATGATCGAGAACGAGATGGCGAAATTCGAGAACCCGCTCATTCGGCGGGAGAGCTCCTGGGCATAGCCCATGGAGTGGAGGACTTTGGTGTCCTCGTGATGGTCCGTGCTCATAGTCTAGTCCCTTCCGTCCAACCGTGTTGCCCCGCGTAGCGGTGAGGAGAGATGTGCCGGCGCGCCGCGCAGCGCTTCGCGCGCTGTCGTGAGGCACCGGGCCAGCCGGGACGCCCATATAGCCACCCCGTTTGGTTCGAGGATTTCGTCATGCCGGATTTCGATCATCGTGGCCTCGAGGCCTTCGCCGTGATGATCGACCGTATAGGAGACGCCCTTGGCCGAAGCATATGGCTCGTTCCAGCCGATATTCATGTCCGGCAACTCGGCGCCCAGCGCCTCGAACAATGCCCGCGTGAAGGTTTCGTCGGGCGCCGGAAGCAGCCCGATCGGCCACGGTCGAGCAAAGCCCTTGAACACCGGGGTGAAGGAATGCATGCAGACGAGGATCGTCTCGAGGCCCGCCGCACGGCGCGCCGTCAGCAACTGGTCGATCGCATCATGATAGGGCGTGTAGTAGCGCGCGATCCGCGCCGTCCGTTCGGCGGCGTCGAGCCCGACGTTACCGGGGATCTCGGTGGTCTCGGAGATTTCGGCCATGATGGTCGGGGCGTCGGTGAAGCGGTTGCAGTCGACGACCAGCCGCGACACCGTCGAGTGCACCACCGGCGCATCGAGCAGTTCGCTCATCCGCATCGAGACCGCCAGTGCACCCGGATCCCACGCGATATGACGGATGCGTTCGCTCGGCGGCAGGCCAAGATCGCCATAGCGCGGTGGAATGCGGTTCGAAGCATGATCGCAGACGATTGCGAAAGGGCTTTTGCCTTCCGCATTCACGGTCCGCACCGGCGCCAGAAGATCCGCGTCCAGGCGCGGTACCCCTGCGTAGCCCATGTCGCCCCCGATCACGGGCAGGGACGCTTGTCTGCCCGCTCCGGCGGCCGGTCGAAACGCCCGTGCTGCCGGTCAACCCACGCAATTGATTCGCTTTTTCCGCGAGTGTCAAACCGCCGCAGCCGCCCAAAAGCAGGCGCTTGTGGAAATCTTGACCGATTGGTCAGGAGCGCGCCAATTCGGGCCGAGACGGCCCACCTACCTCCGCTGGATCGCGGCTACGCTTCGCTACCCTCCCGCTGTTCGCCCACTGACCATCATCTCGCCTTTGCGGGTGGTATGTCGTATGATGAATTTGGAGGGCGTTGGAAGGGAGAAATCCGTGATGATGAGAACCATGGGCGCCTTAGCGCTCGTCAGTGCGATGATCTCAACTGCCGCATATGGCAACGATCCGCCGATCTGCTGGGACGGCAGCACGGCAAAAGGCGTATGGACCTGCGTGACACTGCCTCCCCTGCCGCTCATCACCCCGCCACCGGTGTGCGGGTGGACGGCGCCGTGGAAGTGCCCCCGTCACATCATCGTGCCAAAGCATGTTTTGGGTCTCGCTGAACAGTCGCAGTCCAGCGACTCCAGCCGGGGGCTCACGAAGGGGAACAAGGTCTCCAGCCACTAAGGGCCGCTGCAAGTCCTGTTCTACCAGTAAGGCGCGCGTCGACTACCGCACTTGTTCCGCGGTCAGCTCTCGCTGTGTTGCCGGATGAAGCGATCGGGGTCGACGACGATCTTTTCGTCGACGGTGCCCACGGCGCCAGCGTCCTTGCCCTCGTAATCCATGCGTGTGAGCACGATGCGGATGATCTCCAGCCGGGCCCGGCGCTTGTCGTTGGAGAGAACAACGGACCAGGGCGCCTCGGGCGTGTGCGTCGTGGTCAGCATGCGGTGCGCGGCGTCCGTGTAGGCGTCCCATTTGCCGAGCGCGGCGATATCGATGTCGGAGATCTTCCACTGCTTCAACGGATCGTGCCGGCGGTCGTGGAAGCGCTTGAGCTGCATCTCGCGGCCGATGGCAAGCCAGAATTTGAAGAGGTGCACGCCGTCGCGAACCTGCATTTTTTCAAAGCGCGGCGCTTCGTCGAGGAACTGCTCGGTCTGCTCCGGCGTGCAAAAGCCCATCACCGGCTCGACGCCGGCGCGGTTGTACCAGGAGCGATCGAACAGCGCGCTTTCGCCGGCGGCCGGGAGCCAGTCGACATAGCGCTGGAAGTACCATTGCGTCCGCTCGCGGTCGGACGGCCGCGGCAGCGCGACGTCGAGCCAGTAGCGGCCGTTGAGATGCGCGCGGAAGGTGTCGATGGCGCCACCCTTGCCGGCGGCGTCGCGGCCTTCGAACAGCAGGATCATGCGGCCACCAGTCTTGAGCTGATGCGCCTGCAGCTTCACCAACTCGAGCTGCAGCTTTTCGAGGGCCTTGAGGTAGGCGGCATCGTCCATCCGGTCCTCATAGGGATAGCCGCCGGACTTGAGCGCGCCCTTCCTGACCCATTTGGGTAGCTCCGGATTGTCGATGTCGAAGGGCTTGTCGTCGTCGGTCATGGGCGGTCTCCGCCGGCGAACGTGCATCCCGTCCGCTTTTGTGGCAAGTGCCGGCCCGCCGACTCAGTTACCGTCGCCGTAAGCGGAGACCTCTTCATGGCCGACCCGGTGTCTTCGGAGCAGCGCCTCGACATCCTCGGGGGCTTTGCCGATGCGCTGTCCGATCCCTGCCTCGTGCTCGACCGCCGCTCGGTCGTGGTGCACCGCAATCCCGCGGCGGCGCGCGAGATGCCGGGTGTCGCGCCCGGCAATCTGCTGACGCTGGCGCTCCGCAATCCGGCATTGCTCAACGCCGTCGAGGCGGCGCGCCGCACCGACAGCGCGCAGTCGGTCGAGCTGCACCAAACCGTGCCGAACGAAACCTGGCACCGCGCCAATGTCGCGCCGCTGCCGGGCGGCGAGGGGCTGCTGGCGGTAACGCTACACAATCTCACTGACCAGAAGCGGCTCGAGCAGCTCCGCTCCGATTTCATCGCCAATGCCAGCCACGAATTGCGCACGCCGTTGACCTCGCTGGTGGGGTTCATCGACACGCTGCTCGGTCCGGCCGCCAAGGACGAGGCGGCACGCGAGCGCTTCCTCAACATCATGCGCCAGCAGGCGGCGCGCATGTCGGCGTTGATCGACGACCTCTTGTCGCTGAGCCGCATCGAACTGCGCCAGCATCTGCGTCCGACCGGCACGGTCGAGTTGAGCCGGCTGATCCGCGAAGTGGCGGAGGGGCTCGAGACGCAGGCCGCGGATGCCGGGGTGAAGATCAATATCGATGCGGCGCCGACGACGGTGACGGGCGACCAGAACGAGCTCTACGAGGTGTTCGAGAACCTCATCGACAATGCCATCAAATACGGCGGCGATGGCGGTGTGGTGGAGGTGGCGATCACCGGCGGCCGGGTCGGCTACGAACATGCGGTGACGGTCACCGACCATGGTGTCGGTATCGAGCAGCAGCACGTGCCGCGGCTGACCGAGCGGTTCTATCGCGTCGATGCGGAATCGAGCCGCAAGAAGAAGGGCACCGGGCTTGGGCTGGCGATCGTCAAGCACATCGTCAACCGGCACCGCGGCCTGCTGACGATCCGCAGCAAGCCCGGCGAGGGGACGCGCGTGGAAGTGCTGCTGCACAACTAGCAGCTCATTGGGTCCATCAGTCGGTCTCTCGGCATCCGCTCGGCCTGCCGCAACGCGCTGCGCTACTGCACAGCCCACGCACTTCACCCCCCCGCCCAGCTCCGCCAGGCCTCCGGCCAAGCTTCGCCCCCTCTCCCCTGAGGGGCGAGGGGGGCCGACTGCCGCATGTGGCCAGCGGCGCCCGGCAGCGAGCCGAGATGTTCAAAGGAAAGGCACGCAAGTTCAGTCTGTTAACCTGTCACAAACTCGTCGCTCAACTGACATAAAAGCTGAGGTTAAGCCCAATAGGACTCGCTCCGATCAGGCCAGTGGGCATCCGGCCCGCCTGAACGGGGCTCAGTGCCCCAACCTTCCGAAAGGGACACGACAATGAAACACGCAATCTTCGCTGGCGTCGCCGCGCTCGCCCTCGGCGTCGCGATGACTGGAACAGCGCTCGCCGCCGACATCTCGGGCGCTGGCTCGACCTTCATCTACCCGGTCTTCGCCAAATGGGCGGATACCTACAAGACCAACACCGGCACCGGGCTGAACTATCAGTCGATCGGTTCGGGCGGCGGCATCAAGCAGGTCGAGGCCAAGACGGTGACTTTTGGCGCCACCGACAAACCGCTCGGCGATGACGAGCTCAGCAAGAACGGCCTCGTGCAGTTCCCGATGATCATGGGCGGCATCGTGCCGATCGTGAACATCGACGGCATCAAGCCGGGCGACCTCGTGCTCGACGGCAAGACTCTCGCCGGCATCTTCATGGGCACCATCACGTCGTGGGATGACCCGGCGATCAAGGCGCTGAACGCCTCGCTCACGCTGCCGTCGGCGCCGATCGTCGTCGCGCACCGTTCGGACGGCTCGGGCACCACCTTCAACTTCACCAACTATCTCGGCAAGGAATCGCCGGACTGGCTGTCGACGATTGGGTCGGACACCGCGGTCGAGTGGCCTGTCGGCGTCGGCGCCAAGGGCTCGGAAGGCGTTGCCGCCGCGGTCAAGCAGACCGCCGGTTCGATCGGCTACGTTGAGTACGCCTACGCCGCCCAGAACAATCTGAGCTACACCAAGATGATCAACGCGGCGGGCAAGACCGTCGCCCCCTCGCTCGACTCGTTCAACGCGGCGGCGGCCAATGCCGACTTCGCCAGCGCCAAGAACTTCAACCTGATCATCACCGACCAGCCGGGCGATACCAGCTGGCCGATCGCGGCCTCGACCTGGGTGCTGATCCATGCGGCTCCCGATGACGCCGCCGCTGCTGGCGAAGCCCTGAAGTTCTTCGATTGGGCCTACAAGGGCGGCAAGGACCAGGCCAAGGCGCTCGACTACGTGTCGATCCCCGATGCAGTGGTTGCGCTGGTCGAAAAGTCGTGGGCTGGCATCACCAGCGGCGGCAAGCCGGTCTTCACGGCGCAGTGACTATCCGAGTATCGGAGCGGGCGTCCTCGGGCGCCCGCTTCTTCTAACCAGCGGGGACGGCAGATGGCGGACAGCACACTCGATCTTGGCGCACCCTCTGTCGCGCTCGGCAAGGCCCGCGCCGCCGTCCTCCAGGATCGCGTGTTCTTCTGGCTGACACTCGGCTCTGCCGCCCTCGTCGTCGCCCTCCTGCTCGGCGTCATTGTCTCCCTGATCATCGGCTCCTGGCCGGCGATCACGCAGTTCGGCCTCAGCTTCGTCTGGACCCAGCGCTGGAGCCCGGTGAAGGGCATCTTCGGCGCCCTGTCGCCGATCTACGGCACCATCGTCACTTCGATCATTGCCATGGTCATCGGCATCCCGGTGAGCTTCGGCATCGCGATCTTTCTGACCGAACTCTGCCCGCCGCGGCTGCGCCGGCCGATCGGCACCGCCATCGAGCTGCTCGCCGGCATCCCGTCGATCATCTACGGCCTTTGGGGCTTCTTCTTCCTCGCGCCGTTCCTGCAGACCACAGTGCAGCCCTTCCTGATCGGCACCATCGGCAAGGTGCCGGGGATCGGCATCCTGTTCGGCGGCGCGCCTTACGGCATCGGCCTGCTGACGGCCGGCATCATCCTCGCCATCATGGTGCTGCCGTTCATCACCTCGATTACCCGCGACGTGTTCCAAACCGTGCCGACGCTTTTGCGCGAAAGCTCCTACGGCATGGGCATGACG
>CAZNAE010000050.1:0-21944 GCA_964570695.1 uncultured Devosia sp. | reverse complement strand
GCGCTCGGCAAGGCGCAGCGCGTCATCTCGCTGCTGCGCGAAAGCGGCTACGACGCGCCGATCTATCTGCACGGCGCGATGGTCAAGCTCTGTGACCTCTACGAGGAACGCGGCATCCCGCTCGGCGACCTGCGTCTCTCGCTCGGGGCGACGAAGGCCGAAATGGCTGGCCAGATCGTCATCGCGCCGCCCTCGGCCATCAAGGACCGCTGGAGCCGGCGGCTGCCGGATCCGGTGCTCGCCGTCGCGTCGGGCTGGATGAGCGTCAAGCAGCGCGCCCGCCAGTCAGGGGTCGAGCTGCCGCTGGTGATCTCTGACCACGCCGACTGGAACGAGCTCAGGCAGACCATAACCGAGACCGAAGCCGAGACGATCTGGGTCACGCACGGCCGTGAGGACGCGCTGGTCTATTGGAGCCAGCTTCAGGGGCTCGCGGCCGAGCCGCTCCGCATCGAGGCCTATGACGATGCCGGGGAGGAGGCCGAGTGAAGAAGTTCGCGCAGCTTCTCGAACTCCTGGCGCTCACCCCGTCTCGCAACCGCAAGATCGAGGCGTTGAGCCAGTATTTTGCCTCCACACCCGATCCCGATCGCGGCTATGCCCTTGCCATCCTCACCGGAGCGCTGTCGTTCAAGAATATCAAACCAGCGGTGCTGCGCGATGTCGTCACCCGCGAAGTCGACCCGCATCTCTTCGGGCTCAGCTACGACTATGTCGGCGATCTCGGCGAGACCATTGCGCTGATCTGGCCGCATCACGGGCAGCAGGACGATTTGCCGTCGCTGACCGGGCTGATCGAGCTCTTCAACACCACGAGCAAGAGCGAGTTGCCGGCGTTGATCGCCTCGCTCCTCACGCGTGCCGGCATCAACGAGCGGTGGGCGCTGGTCAAACTCGCAACCGGCGCCTTGCGCATCGGGTTGTCGGCGCGGCTCGCCAAGACCGCTCTGGCCGAGATGAGCGGCAAGGACCTGCAGCAACTGGAGGAGATCTGGCACGGCCTCACGGTGCCCTATACCGATCTTTTCGCCTGGCTCGATGGCAGAGCCGAGCGGCCGGACATCGACCACGCCTCACGCTTCCATCCGCTGATGCTGTCCAATCCAATCGACGAGGTGAAGGACCTCGCCGTGTTGAACCCGGCCGATTTCTCGGCAGAGTGGAAATGGGACGGTATCCGGGTTCAGTTGATCCTCGGCAAGGGCAAGGCGTCGCTGTTCTCGCGCACCGGCGACGACATAGCGCAGAGCTTTCCCGATCTGGTCGACAACGTCTTCGGCGAGGCGGTGCTCGACGGCGAGCTGCTGGTCGGCCACGATCTGCAGCCGCTGCCCTTCAACGATCTGCAGCAGCGGCTCAACCGCAAGATCGCCACACAGAAGCTGATGGACGAATACCCGGCCTTCATCCGCGTCTACGACATGCTCTTTGACGGCAACCGTGATATCCGGGCTCTGCCGTGGAGCGAGCGGCGCCGACATCTCGAGGAGTGGCTGGCGAAGACTCCGCAGACCCGCGTGAACCTCTCGGAGGTGCTGAGCTTCAAGGACTGGGACGAGCTCGCCGAAATGCGCCGGCGCGGTGCGGCCGAGCAGGGGCATGAGGGCGTCATGCTCAAGCTCAGGACCTCGCCCTATGTTCCCGGCCGGCCCAAGGGACTGTGGTTCAAGTGGAAACGTGACCCCAACGTCGTCGATGCCATCCTGATGTACGCCCAGCGCGGCCACGGCAAACGGTCATCGTTCTACTCCGATTATACGTTCGGTGTATGGGCGGGCAACGAGATCGTGCCGATCGGCAAGGCATATTTCGGCTTCACCGACGAGGAGCTGAAGCAGCTCGACAAATGGGTGCGCAACAACACCGTGCAGGCTTTTGGACCGGTGCGCGAAGTGAAGAAGGAGCTGGTGTTCGAGGTGGCGTTCGACAGCGCCCAGCAATCGACCCGGCACAAATCCGGCGTGGCGTTGCGCTTCCCGCGCATCAACCGCATCCGCTGGGATAAGCCGGCCGCCGAAGCCGCGACGCTCGACGATATGCGCGTATTCCTGGAGGCGACGTGATGTCGTCACAATCCATTCAGCGGAAGATCGAATTGTTGGCTGCAGAAATGTCGGCTGCGGCCGCCGCCGAGGATTTCGAACGTGCAGCGAGGCTGCGCAACGAGATCGAGACCCTCAAGGGCCAGACGGTCCGGCAACCACCTCCCGGCCAGATGGGTCTTGGCACGCAGGTTCCAGTCGTGGCGCCGCCCAAAGGCTGGACCCGCCCGAAGAAACCAAGTCCAATGACAACGAACGTCAAGCCGCGCGGGCGGTCGCGCTAGGCAACACTTCCGCAACCATCCTACGTATTTGCCGAAGTTTGAGTCCTCTTGCGGCCGGGCACGTAGTGCAATTGTTTACTGTCGCGGGCTCTAGAGTTGCGTAGAGACCGGAGGAAGGCGCGCACAATACGCGCCGGGACTTATGGACACGTACGGGGTGAGAGGGGCAGCGAGGGCGCCTGACCGGCAGGAGCTGATGGAGCTTGCGGTCAACGAATCCAACGCCGCCGTCTATGTGACGGATGAAAACGCCAAGATCGTTTTCATCAATCGCACCTTCACGACCATGCTCGGCTACGAGCTGCCCGAGGTCTACGGCCGTCGCGCCCGCGAGGTGCTCGGCAGCAAACATTACAACGACGCCGACTACGCCCGGCTGTGGAGCGAGCTCAATCGCGGCCGCAGCGTGCAGGAAGAAGTCCGCACGCATGACCGCAACGGGCGCGAAGTCTGGCTGACCCTGATCCTCCGCGCCGTGGTCGGCGAGGACGGCACGTTCAAGCACCTCGTCGGCATCCTCGAGGACACCACTGAATCCCGGCAGATCCAGAAGCTGCAGCGCGACGTGCTCGAAGCCGTGGCGCAGGAGATGCCGCTCGTCGATGTGATGAGCCTCATCTGCGAACGCGTCGAGCTGGTCTTCCCCGAGGTCGTATGCTCGATCCTCGCGGTCGATACGGAGCGGACGCTTCGGCCGCTCGCGGCGCCATCGTTGCCACCGTCGTTCGCGGCTGCGATCGATGGCTTGCCGATTGGTCCGGTGACCGGGTCGTGCGGCACCTGCGCCTGGCGTGGCGAGGCTGTGACGGTCACTGACATCGACACCGATCCGCTCTGGGCCGACTACAAGGGGCTGCCTCTGCCGCTTGGGTTGCTGGCCTGCTGGTCGAGCCCAATCAAGCTCAAGAACGGCCGCGTCGCTGGCACGTTTGCGTTTTATTTCCGCGAGAAGCGCGGACCCGGTGCCTGGCATGAGCAGATGGTCAATGCCTGCGTGCAGCTTTGCATCCTGGCGCTCGAGCGTCACGAGGCGAAGGAGCGCATCGCCAAGCTCGCCTATTACGACGCGCTGACCGGCCTGCCCAACCGCACCAAGCTTTGCGACGAGATGGTGCGCTGTTTTGACGAGGCGGAGGCGCCCAAAGCGGCGCTCATCTTCCTCGACATCGATCACTTCAAGGATGTCAACGATACGCTCGGCCATCCGGTCGGTGATGCATTTCTGCAGGAGATCGCGCGCCGATTGCGCGCCGCGGTCTGGGCCGACGACATCATCAGCCGGCACGGCGGCGACGAGTTCGTGATTGTGCTGCAGGGCGCCGACGGTCCGCGGGCCCAGCGCGTCGCCGAAAAACTGCTGGCGGCAATCGCCGAACCGGTGGTCATCGACGGCGTCTCACTGCCGGCCTCGGCCAGCATCGGTATCAGCCTCTGTCCTGCCGACGGCCACGACAGCGATACCTTGCTGCGCAATGCCGATACGGCGATGTACCGGGCCAAGAGCGAGGGGCGGAACACCTATCGCTTCTTCACGGCAGAAATGAACCGCATGGCGCAGGACCGCCTGCTGCTTGGCGCGCTGCTGCGCGACGCCATCGGCAACGGCCAGATGTCGCTCAGCTACCAGCCCCAAATCAATGCCCGTACCGGCCGCCTGGCGGGCGTCGAGGCGCTCGCGCGCTGGCGCCACCCGGCGCTGGGCGCAGTGCCGCCTAGCCGCTTCATTCCGCTTGCAGAAGATTGCGGTCTGATCTGCGAGATCGGCGAATTCGCGCTGCGCGAGGCGACGCGGCAGCTCAAGGCGTGGGACGACGACGGGTTCGACGTGCCACAGGTCGCCGTCAACGTCTCACCGATCCATTTCCGCGATGTCGGCCTGCCGAATCTCGTCGCGACACTGCTCGCTGAAAGCGGCCTCGATGCCGGCCGGCTCGTCATCGAGATCACCGAAGGTGTGATGATGGATACCTCGCCGGCCACCGTCGCCAATGCCAACGCACTGCGCGATCTCGGCGTGGTGCTATCGATGGACGATTTCGGTACCGGCTATTCGAGCCTCAGCCACCTCGCGCGCCTGCCAGTCTCCGAACTCAAGATCGACCGTAGCTTCATGGCCAATCTCGAAGACAGCGAAGCCGTGCGGGCGCTGGTCACGGCGGTGATCCGCATCGGCGAAAGCCTCCGGCTCAAGGTCGTTGCCGAGGGCGTCGAGACGGTGGCGCAGCGCCGCTTCCTCGAAGCACTCGGCTGCGATGTGATGCAGGGCTATCTTTTCGGCGAAGCCATGCCGCCGCTTGCCTTTGAGCAGTGGATGGAAGGCCAGACGGTCGCTGTCGCGGTGCGCGGCGCCGCCTAACTCGCCTGCGCCAGCCGCTCGCCGGCGAGCTTCTTGATCTCGCGCAATTCGGCAATCGTCGTCTGCAGATCCGCCAGCTGCTGTTCGAGCATGGTCATCCGCTGGTCGACCATCTCGACCAGCAGCGAGACCTGCGCGTGTTGCGTGCGATCCGCCTCATAGAGGCTGAGATAGTCCGAAATATCACGCAGTGAGAAGCCGAGGCGCTTGCCGCGGAGGATGAGGATCAGCCGGGCCCGATCGCGCCGACGGAACACTCGGGTCGAGCCGACCCGCTCTGGGTTCAGTAGCCCTTTGGTCTCGTAAAACCGGATCGCCCGGGTCGAGATGCCGAACTCGCGGGCGAGGTCGGCGATAGCAAAGAGGTCGCGGTTCTCGCTTTCACGCCGGTTCACTCTTGGTCCCTTTCATCGCCTTGTACTCGTCGCGCAGCTCCTTCTTAGACAGCTTGCCGATCAAGGTCTTCGGCAGCTGGTCCTTGAAGATGATCTCGCGCGGCATTTCGAGCTTGTTGATCCGTTCGCCGATGAATTTCTTGAGCTCCGCGTCGCTGGCACTCTGGCCGTCCTTGAGCTTCACGAACGCCACCGCGGCTTCGCCACGATACTCGTCGGGCACGCCGATGACATTGGCCTCGTCGACAGCGGGATGGGCGATCAGCGCCTCCTCGATGGTGCGCGGATAGATGTTGAAGCCGGATGAAATGATGAGGTCCTTGATGCGATCGACGAGGAACACATAGCCTTCGTCGTCCACATAGCCGACGTCGCCGGTGCGCAGCCATCCATCCATGAAGGCCTCTCGCGTGGATTCCGGGTTCTCGTAATAACCCAGCATCACCTGCGGTCCTTTGACCTGCAGTTCGCCGCGCTGCCCGATGGCTGCCGGCTGCATCGTCTCGATGTCGATGAACCGCACATCGGTGGCCGGGACCGGCAGGCCGATCGACATTGGTTTCGAGGCGACGCGCAAGGCCGCGCAGCAGACGACCGGTGACGCTTCGGTCAGCCCGTAGCCCTCCGCGAGGATGGCTTTGGAGACCTTCGCGAACTTGCCGCGAACCTCGTTGGGCAGCGCTGCGCCGCCCGAGATAACGACGTCGAGACAGTCGAGGGCCTTGGCCTGTTCGGCGTCGATCTTGCTCAGCGCCTGGATCAGCGTCGGCACGGCGGGCAGGATATTGGGACGCGTGCGCCGCACCATGTCGAGAAAGCCCTTCATCTCGAAACGCGGCATCATCACGACCTGCGTGCCGTTGCAGAGCGGCACGTTCATGCAGACTGTCATCGCGAAGATATGGAAGAAGGGGAGGATCGCGACGACCTTGCTCGGTGGATAGAAGATGCCGCAGCCCCAGGCATCGATCTGGCTCATATTCGCCGCGATGTTGGCGTGACTCAGCATGGCGCCCTTGGGGAGCCCGGTCGTGCCGCCGGTATATTGCTGCACGGCCACGTCCATGGTGGCGTCGATGGCAACCGGCGTCGGCGTGTCGTTGCGCGCGACCAGGTCGGCATACCAAGTGGTGACATCGGCCACGGACGACTTGCCGACTTTCGCCAGATCCTTGCGCTTAGCGATCGTATAGAGCGCCCGCTTCAGCGGCGGCAGCGCCGCCGGGAAGTGGCAGGCGATGATCTTCTTGACCCGCCCGGCCTTCACCAGGGCCTCGGCCTTGTCGAAGATCTGCTTGAGGTCGAGCGTCACGACGACATCGGCGCCGGCGTTCGAGGTGATGTGCGACAGCTCCGGGACGGTATAGAGCGGATTGCAGTTGACCACGGTGCCGCCGGCCCGGAGCACGGCAAAATAGGCGACGACGTAGAACGGCGTATTGGGCAGCAGCAGCGCGACGCGGCTGCCCTTCCTGACGCCGTATTGGGTCTGCAACGCACCGGCGAGCGCGGTGATCGCTTTCGCCAGCGCGCCGAAACTGGTCTTGCCGCCGAGAAAGTCGAGCGCAATCGCATCGGGGGTTTTGGCGCAAGCGGCGAGCACCTGCTCGTGCACCGGCGTCACATTGAGCTTCACATCCCAGCTGATACCCGCGGGATAGTGGTCGACCCAGGGGCGGGGGTGGCTCGACGGCGCCGTCGCTGCGTCCGTATCCATGGCTCTCCTCCGGGGCTGTTCGCTGCCCTCTCCCAAGAAATAGAGCATGGGTTGACGTAAGCGTCAAACCACGGACACCACGGCAATTTGCTTCCTCACCTATAGGACGCTGCGTTGACGTATACGTCAATCTAAGCTAGGGTGTTTGAAACAGCGGAAGGCCGGGATTAAATGCCGCGTCATCTGCGGCGGGAGGATGAGTCTTGCTGGTTTTGGCCGTCATCATCATTGCCATTGCAGGCATCCTGACGCTGGCGATGCGCCGCGCGCCGCTCTGGCAGTGGGCTCTTGGGTTTGCGGTGATCGGCGTCCTCAGCCGGCTTGGCTGGGACGGCACGACGTTCGGCATCTACTCGGACCTGCCCGGTTGGATTCTGGCCCTGTTACCGGCGATCGTCGTCGGACTGCTGGCCGTGACACCGATCCGTCGCCTCGTCATCGCCACTCCGGCCTATGGCCTCGTCAAGTCCATTCTGCCCCGTGTTTCGCGTACCGAGCAGGAGGCGCTCGATGCCGGCACGGTCGGCTGGGACGCGGAGTTGTTCTCCGGCCGGCCCAACTGGGACAAGCTGCTTGGCATCCGTAAGGTGACGCTGACGCCGGACGAGCAGGCCTTCCTTGATGGACCGGTCAATAAGGTCTGCGCCATGATCGACGACTGGGACGTGCGCCACAACCGCGCCGACCTACCGCCAGAGGTGTGGGCCTATCTCAAGGAGCAGGGCTTCCTCGGGATGCTGATCGGCAAAGAATACGGCGGGCTCGGCTTTTCCGCCCAGGCGCAGAGCCAGGTCGTGAGCAAGGTCGCGAGCCGCTCGGTCGCGGCCGGCATCACGGTGATGGTGCCTAATTCGCTCGGGCCCGGCGAGCTGCTCGAAAAATACGGTACGCCCGAGCAGAAGGATCATTACCTCAAGCGCCTCGCCAAGGGGCAGGAAGTGCCGTGCTTCGCGCTGACGGGGCCCTATGCGGGTTCGGACGCGGCGAGCATGCGCGACGTCGGCGTCGCCACTTACGACATGTACCAGGGCAAGAAGACCCTCGGCGTCAAGGTCAGTTGGGACAAGCGTTACATCACGCTGGCGCCCGTCGCGACCCTAGTCGGGCTCGCCTTTCACCTGCACGACCCGGATCATCTGATCGGCGAGACGGAGAATATCGGCATCACACTGGCACTGATCCCGGCCGATTTCCCCGGCGTCGAGATCGGGCGGCGGCATTTCCCGGCGCGCGCGGCGTTCATGAACGGCCCGATCAAGGGCCGCAACGTCTTCATCCCGATGGAATTTTTGATCGGCGGCGTCGAGTATGCCGGCCAGGGCTGGCGGATGCTGATGGAATGCCTTTCTACGGGGCGCGCCATCTCGCTGCCGGCAATCGGTACGGTATCGATCAAGCAGTCGCTGCGCGTGACCTCGGCCTATGCCCGCATCCGCCGGCAGTTCGGCATCGCGGTCGGCGTCATGGAGGGCGTAGCCGATCCGCTGAGCCGCATGGTGCGGTCGGCCTACACCTTCGAGGCCGCCCGCGGGCTGACGGCGTCGATGGTCGACGAGGGTCAGAAGCCGGCCGTGATCTCGGCGCTGCTCAAATACCGCACCACCGATGCGATGCGCGACCGGGTGAACGACGCGCTTGACGTGCATGGCGGCCGCGCGGTGCAGGACGGGCCGTCGAACTACCTGTTCTCGGGCTATATGACGACGCCGGTGGCGATCACCGTCGAGGGCGCCAACATCCTGACCCGCACGCTGATCACTTTCGCGCAGGGCGCTCTCAGGGCGCATCCGTACCTCTATGCGGAAATCGCAGCGGCGCAGAACAAAGACCGGAAGCACGGCATTACGGCGTTCGACAAGGCCTTCGGCGGGCATATCAGCTTCATGCTGCGTAATATGAGCGGCAGCTTCCTCCACGGGCTGACCCTGGGGCGCTTCGCTTCCACCCCGGTGAGCCATGAGATGGCTGTATGGTACCGGCAGTTGGCGCGCTATTCGCAGAGCTTTGCGCTGGTCGGCGACTGGACCGTGGCGTTCCTCGGTGGCGACCTCAAGCGCAAGCAGCGGCTCTCTGGGCGGATGGCGGACATCCTCTCCGATCTCTATCTGCTGTCGGCGGTACTGAAACGCTATGAGGACGAGGGCCGCATCGGCGAGGACGGGCCTTTGGTTGACGCGATCGCCAAGGATCATCTCTACGCCATCGAGCAGAGCTTTGCGGCGGTGTTTGCCAACTTCCCCAATCCGTTCCTGAGCTGGCTGATGGGCGTGCTGGTGTTCCCGCTCGGCCGGCACCGCAAGCCGGCGTCCGACCGCGAGACCTATCGCCTCGCCCGTGCCGTGCTGCGGCCCGGCGCCTTCCGCGACCGGCTGACGATGGGCACCTATGTGTCGATGGACCCAAAAGACGTGACCGGCGTTCTCGAAGACGCGCTCGTCAAGGTGACGCGCGCCGAGGAGATCGAAACCAAGTTCGTGCGGGCCATCAAGAAGGGCATCGTCGAGCGCCGGCTCGACCGCGATGCGATCACCGACGCGGTCGATGCGCAGGTCTTGACCGAGGCGGAAGCAGCAATTCTACGGCTTGCCGATCAGGCGACCGATCGTGTCATCAGGGTCGATGATTTCGATCCGGACGAGCTGGCCGCTAGGCAGCTGGCGCGCACGCCGCAAAGCGGCAGAGCCGCCGAATAGAGAGGGTCCGCCGTGCAGCAGCCGCAAATGCCCGCCGCCACGAACTGGCGCTTCGAGGTCGACTTCGAAAGCATCGGCTGGCTGACGATCGACACGCCGAAGTCACCGGTCAACACGCTGAGCCGGCTGTCGATCACCGAGCTCGAAACGATCCTGCTTCGGGTTGAAGACCTCATTGCGTCGGGTGAGGTGGTCGGCCTCGTCATCCAGTCAGGCAAGGATTCTGGTTTTATCGCCGGCGCCGATGTCACCGAGTTCGATTCGATGTCCGATCCGGCGGTGCTGCCCGAGGCGCTGAAGCGGGCGCATGCGGTGATGGATCGGATCGAGCGCATGAAGGCCCCGGTGATCGCGGCCATCCATGGTTTCTGTCTCGGTGGCGGGCTCGAGCTGGCGCTCGCCTGCGGCTACCGCATCGCCGTCAACGACGACAAGACGCGGCTTGGCTTCCCCGAAGTCAATCTCGGCATCTTCCCGGGCTTCGGCGGCACCGGGCGCTCGATCCGGCAGGCCGGCCCTGTACCGGCGATGCAGGCGATGCTGACCGGCCGGATGATCCGCGCGGGCGCCGCGCGCGGTATGGGGCTGGTCGACAAGCTCGTCCGGCATCGCGACATGCTGCATTGGGAGGCCCGAAAGGCCGTTCTACAGAAGCGCAAATCGTCGCCGGCGCCGTTCATCCAGCGCGTCATGGCGTGGGGGCCGCTGCGCGCCCAGGTCGTGGCGAAGATGCGGGCCGAGACCCGGAAGAAGGCACGGCCCGAACACTATCCGGCGCCGTACGCGCTGATCGATCTGTTCGAAAAGCACGGCGACAACTGGCGGGCGATGGTCGACGGCGAGGCCGCCGGCTTTGTGCCGCTGATGGCCTCCGACGCCGCGCGCAATCTGCGCCGCGTGTTCTTTCTCTCTGAGAGCCTCAAGAAGCAGGGGTTGCGCGGCAAGGAGAAGCCGGTGTTCGCGCGAGTGCATGTGATCGGCGCCGGCGTTATGGGCGGCGACATCGCGGCCTGGTGTGCGCTGCGCGGGCTGGGTGTGACGTTGCAGGACCTCGACATGGAGCGCATCACCCCCGCGCTCGAGCGGGCGCAGTCGCTGTTCAAGAAGCGGCTCAGGGGCCGCACCGAGGTTGCCTCCGCCGTGGCGCGGCTCGAAGCCGATCCGGCCGGCAAGGGGATCGCCCGAGCCGACGTGATCATCGAGGCGGTGGTCGAGAACCTCGACATCAAGAAGAAGCTCTTCACCGACCTCGAAGCCAAGGCCAAACCGGACGCGATTCTTGCCACCAACACCTCGTCGATCGAGCTCGAGCGGATCGCCGCGGCGCTCAAGGACCCGTCGCGGCTGATCGGCCTGCACTTCTTCAATCCGGTGGCGCAGCTCCCGTTGGTTGAGGTGATCCGCTCCGGCTACAATGTCGACGCCGATGCGGCGATGGGCGCGAGCTTCGCCCTCGCCATCGGCAAGAGTCCCGTTCTGGTCAGGTCGGCGCCGGGCTTCCTCGTCAACCGCGTGCTGATGCCCTACATGCTGGGTGCCGTGGAGCGGGTTGAAAAGGGCGAGAGCAAGGAGCTGCTCGACGCCGCGGCGGTGGCCTTCGGCATGCCGATGGGGCCCATCGAGCTGATGGACACCGTCGGCCTCGACGTCGGCCAGAGCGTCGCACGTGAGCTCGGCCAGTCGCTGCCGGACAACAGCCGCTTCGCCAGCCTCGTCGCGCAGAAGAAGCTTGGCCGCAAGACCGGCGAGGGTTTTTACAAATGGGTCGACGGCAAGGCGCAGAAGGGCGAGACGCCGGCGCATGCCGATCTTGCCGGTCTCGGCCGTGAACTGGTGAAGCCAATGGTCGACATGACCGAAGTGGTGGTCGGCGAGAGCGTCGTCGCCAGCGCCGACCTGGCCGATATCGGGGTGATCCTGGGGACTGGCTTCGCGCCGTTCCTCGGTGGTCCGATACAGGCGCGCAAGGAAGGGAAAGCCTGAGATGGCGCAGTTGAGAAAGATCGCCATCGTCGGTTCGGCCCGTATCCCGTTCTGCCGCGCCTACACCGGCTACGCCAACGAGACCAACCTCTCGATGCTCACGGCTGCTCTCGCTGGGGTCGCCGACAAATATGGGCTCAAGGGTCAGGCCGTGAACGAAGTGATGGGCGGCGCCGTGATTTCGCACAGCCGCGATTTCAACGTGGCGCGCGAGGCGGCGCTCGACGCCGGCTTTTCGCCGCGCACGCCGGGCACGAACCTCCAGATCGCCTGTGGTACGAGCCTCCAGGCGGCGCTCAATCTCGGCGCCAAGATCGCCAGCGGCGAGATCGAGAGCGCCATTGCGTGCGGCACCGATACGGTGTCGGACTCGCCGATCGTCTTCGGCAGCAAATTTCAGCACCGGTTGGTCGATCTCAACCGTGCCCGCACCCCGCAGGAAAAGCTCGCCGCCTTCAGGGGCTTTACGCTGGGCGAGCTGACGCCGGTGGCGCCCTCGACGCAGGAGCCGCGTACCGGGCTCAGCATGGGCGAGCATTGCGAGCTGATGGCGCGGCAATGGGGCATCACCCGCGAGGCGCAGGACGAGCTGGCGCTCGCCAGCCACATCAACGCTGCCAAAGCCTACGATGCGGGCTTCCACGACGACCTGATCGTGCCCTGCGCCGGCGTGCTCAAGGACAACAATGTGCGCGCCGACACCAGCCTCGCCAAGATGGCCGTGATGAAGCCGGCCTTCGACAAGAGCTCTGGCCATGGCACGCTGACCGCCGCCAACTCCACCCCGCTGACCGACGGCGCCTCGGCGGTGCTGCTCGCTAGCGAGGAGTGGGCCAAGGCCCGCGACCTGCCGATCCTCGCCTATCTCAGCTTCGGCCAGGTGGCCGCCAACGATTTCGCGCATGGCGAGGGGCTGCTGATGGCACCCACCATCGCCGTGTCGGAGATGCTGAAGCGGGCCGGCCTGACGCTCCAGGATTTCGACCTCTACGAGATCCATGAGGCGTTCGCCGCGCAGGTGCTGTGCACGCTGAAGGCCTGGGAAGATCCAGACTACTGCAAGAATGTCCTCGGCCGCGACGCGCCACTCGGCACCGTCGATCGGACCAAGCTCAATCCGAAAGGTTCGAGCCTCGCCTACGGCCATCCGTTCGCCGCAACCGGCGCGCGCATCCTCGGCCTCGCCGCCAAGGAAGTCGCGACCGAGATGAAGCAGCGGGCGCTGATCTCGGTTTGCACCGCCGGCGGGCAGGGCGTCGCAGCGATCATCGAGCGCGCGGCATAGCCTCAGAACAAACTGCGAGCATCCTAACGACCGCCGCCTTCGGCGATGTCAGGATATGCCTCCGCGGACCGGCCAGGCGTAACCGTCGTCCCGCTGAAAATTCATTTGATTCAAGCGGTTGCGAAGGCCGTTCCAGCCGTTGACGCATACGTCATGCTTTTGCTTGTCAGTGGACGCTTTTGCCATATAGGGTTCGGACAATCTTGACCGGCGGGTCAAAAAACCGCCGGCACAAAAGAAGTGCTACGGGGCCAAGAACCCCGAGCTGTCGGGAAACGTCAAAACAAGGAGATGGGACGACAATGAAACTGCAACCGATGCTGGGGGCGGCAGCCATCGCCGTGACCCTTATGGGCGCCACCGCGCTCACCCTGCCGGCCTTTGCGGCCCAGGTACCGGACGGCACCAAGCTGGCCGATGATCAGACCTTCAACTACCGCGTCCTCGATAATATTAACGCGCTTGATCCAGACATCGTCGAAGACGTCGACACGTCCTACGTCGTCGGCAATCTCTTCGAGGGCCTCTACAACGAAGATGCGAAGGGCAACCCGGTTCCGGGTGTCGCGTCGAGCTACGACGTGAACGCGGACTTCACAGTCTACACCTTCCACCTGCGCGATGCGGTGTGGTCGAATGGCGATCCGGTCAAGGCCAGCGACTTCGTCTATAGCTGGGAGCGTGCCGTCGATCCGAAGACCGCCTCCAACTACTCCTATTTCCTCGGCCTCGCCGGCGTGAAGAACGCCGACGACATCGTTGCCGGCAAGCAGCCGATCACCGCGCTCGGCGTCAAGGCGATCGACGACAAAACCCTCGAGGTCGACCTCTCCAAGCCGGTCCCGTATTTCGTGCGCATGACCGCTCACGCCACGCTGTTCCCCATCCCGCAGGCGGTGGTCGAGAAGTTCGGCGCCGACTGGACCAAGCCCGAGAACATCGTCGGCAACGGCGCGTATACACTCACCGAGAATTCGCCCGGCGAGCGCGTCACCGTGAAGCGCAACCCGAAATACTGGGATGACGCGCACACCGTCATGAACACCATCAACTTCTTGACCATCAACGACGACAATGCCGGCGTCACCCGCTATCAGGCCGGTGAAGTCGATCAGACCGACGTGCCGCCGGGCCAGTATCCGACCATGAAGGCGGCGAGCCCGGATGAGACCCACTCGGTGCCGCAGCTCTGCACCTACTATTTCGACATCAACATGACGGCGAGCCAGACCGTCGATGCGCTCAAGGACGTCAAGGTTCGCGAGGCCATCTCGCTGGCGATCGATCGCGATGTGATCGTCAACAACATCCTGCAGGGTGGTCAGCTGCCGGCCTACTACTTCACGCCGCCGGCGACTGCCGGTTTCGTGCCGCCGGATGCGCCGATGGCGACGATGACCCAGGCCGACCGCGACGCCAAGGCGAAGCAGCTGCTCGCCGACGCCGGTTACGGTCCGGACAAGCCGATCAGCTTCACCTACATCTACAACACCTCGGTCGGCCATCAGCAGATCGCCACCGTCGTGTCGCAGATGCTGAAGGAAAAGCTCGGCATCGACATGCAGATCCAGGACATGGAATTTGCGACGCTGCTCGACAAGCGCCACCAGCGCGACTTCTCGGTCGCCCGTGACGCATGGTGCGGCGACTACAACGAGGCCTCGACCTTTGAAGGCCTGATGGCGTCGGACTCGTCGCAGAACAACTCTGGTTATGCGAACAAGGACGTTGACCAGTGGCTGAAGGACGCCTCGACCTCCAAGGACCCGAACGTCCAGTACAAGCAGGTTGAAGAGCAGGTGCAGAAGGATATCCCGATCATCCCGATCTACTTCTACACCAAGGTGTTCCTGCAGAAGACCGACATCAAGGGATGGCCGTACGACAACGTCGAACAGACCTGGTACGGCAAGGACCTCTACAAGACGGCTCAGTAAATCCGTCGGATGAGATCGAAGCCCCGCGCTATTATGCGCGGGGCTTCAGCCATTTCGGCTTCGGCCATCTGGAAATAACACTGCATGATAGTTTTCATTCTCAAACGCCTGGCGATCGCGATTCCGACGCTGCTTGTCTTGATCATTTTCAGCTTCGTGCTGATGAAGATCGCCCCGGGCAGCCCATTCACCGGCGAGAAGAACCTGCCACCCGAGACGCTGAAGAACATTTTCGCGCGCTACGGCCTCGACAAGCCGCAGTGGCAGCAGCTGCTCGAATACATCTGGAACATCGTTGCACATTTCGATTTCGGCCCGTCCTTCAAGTACAAGGACCGTTCAGTCAACGATATCATCGCCCAGGGTTTCCCGGTCACGTTGAACTACGGCTTCTGGTCGTTCATTGTTGCCTCCGTCGTCGGCATCAGCCTTGGCGCGGTCGCGGCGGTCAAGCAGAACAGCTGGGTCGATTATTTCGCCGTCGGCGTCACCATCGGTGCGCAGGTCGTGCCGAACTTCGTGCTCGCCCCGATCCTGGTGCTGATCTTCACCCTCTGGCTGCACTGGCTGCCGGGCGGCGGCTGGAACGGCGGCAAGTGGAACTACGTTGTTCTGCCGGTAATCGCGCTCTCCACCACCTATATGGCCAACATCGCGCGCTTTATGCGCTCGTCGATGCTGGAGGTGCTGAACTCCAATTTCATCCGTACGGCGCGCGCCAAGGGCGTGCCGGGCTACCAGGTCATCCTCAAACATGCGCTGAAGCCGGCGCTGCTGCCGGTGGTCTCCTACCTGGGACCGGTGTTCGTCGGCATGATCACCGGTTCGGTGGTCGTCGACTTCTATTTCTCCACCGGCGGGATCGGCCAGGCGTTCATCAACAGCGCGCTCAATCGCGACTATTCGACGATCCTGGGCGTTACCATTCTGCTCGGCGCTCTCACCATTGCCGGCAATCTCGTGGTCGACGTGATCTACGCATGGATCGACCCGAAGATCCGTTACTAGGAGCCGCAGATATGCTGGCTGAGGCAAGAGTTGAAACCACCGCGGAGCCGGCGCTTGCCGCTCCGGCGTCCGCGCCGGTCAAGGGCCGGTCGCTGTGGCGCGACGCCGGCTTCCGTTTCTCACGGAACCGCGCCGCGATGGTCAGTCTCATCGTGCTGGCGCTGATCGTTCTCTTCACGCTATTCGGGCCGTTCATCGCCGCGTGGTCGATTGAAAAGATCGACTGGTCGGTGGTCGGCATGGTCAAGACCAAGGGCCTTCCGTCGTTCGCCAGCGGCCATTATTTCGGCACCGACGAAGTGGGGCGTGACCTCTACTCGCGCGTTATCCAGGGCACCGAGATATCGCTCGCCGTCGGCGTGATGGGCGCGGCAGTCGCGGTGACCTTCGGCACGCTTTATGGCGCCATTTCGGGCTATTTCGGCGGGCGGCTCGACAGCGTCATGATGCGCTTCGTCGACATCATCTACTCGATCCCGTTCCTGTTCGTGCTGATCCTGCTGCTGATCATGTTCGGCAAATCGTTCGTGGTGCTGTTCGTCGGCATCGGCCTGCTGTCATGGCTCGGAACGTCTCGCGTCGTGCGCGGTCAGACGCTCACGCTCAAGAACCGCGAATTTGTCGAGGCGGCGGTTGCGACGGGTGTGAAGCCTCTGGCCGTGGTGTTCCGCCATATCGTGCCGAACCTGCTCGGCATCGTGATCGTCTACGCGACGCTACTGATCCCCGAGATCATCCTGCTCGAGAGCTTCATCTCGTTCTTGGGGCTAGGCATCCAGGAACCCAATACGTCGCTTGGTGCCCTGATTTCGGACGGCGCCCGCACCATGCAATACGGCCAGCTCTGGCAGATCGGGTTCCCGCTCGCCTTCTTCGTCGTCATCTTATTTAGTTTCTTTTTCGTGGGCGACGGGCTGCGCGACGCGCTCGATCCCAAGGACCGCTGATGGCTCTTCTCGACGTCACCGATCTGTCGATCGGCTTCCACATGCCCGGCCGCGATGTCGAGGTCGTCAAAAGGGTTGGCTTCTCCCTGAACGAGGGCGAGACGCTGGCGATCGTCGGCGAAAGTGGGTCAGGCAAGACGCAGACGGCCTTCTCGCTGATCGGGCTGCTGGCCAAGAACGGCTATGCCACCGGCAGCGTGCGGTTCGAAGGTCAGGAAATCCTCGGGCTCCCGGAGGCCAAGCTCAACAAGGTCAGGGCCGAGAAGATCGCGATGATCTTCCAGGACCCGATGACGTCGTTGAACCCCTATATCCGGATCGGTGAGCAACTGGTCGAGGTGCTGAAGCTGCACAAGGGCATGCAGAGGCGCGCCGCGCAGGCCGAGGCGATCCGCATGCTCGACGCGGTCAAACTGCCAGACGCCAAGAACATCTTCAACCGCTACCCGCATGAATGCTCGGGCGGCATGCGCCAGCGCATCATGATCGCGATGGCGCTGCTCTGCCGGCCGAAGCTGTTGATCGCCGACGAGCCGACGACGGCACTCGACGTGACCGTGCAGGCGCAGATGCTCGAGCTCTTCACCTCGCTCACCGCCGAATTCGGCACCGCGCTCATTATCATCACGCACGATCTCGGCGTCGTCGCCGGCCTCGCCGACCGCATGATGGTGATGTACGCGGGCCGCGCCGTCGAAATGGGAACGGTCGACGAGCTGTTCTACGATCCGCGCCATCCCTATACGCTCGGCCTGCTCAACTCGACGCCCAATGTGGAGGAGCGCACCGCGCGCCTCAACACCATCACCGGCGCGCCGCCGAACCTCGAACAGCTGCCCAAGGGTTGTGCGTTCCATCCACGCTGCGCCTATCGCTTCGAGCGGTGCTTTGCCGAGGTGCCGGCCCTGCTGCAAGTCGGCGATACCGACCGCAAGAAGGCCTGCCACTACGAGAGCAAGCTGATCCTCGAGGAGAGCGCCGCGTGAGCCTGGATACAACCAACGAACTGCTCCGCGTCGAGAACCTCTCGAAGACGTTTTCGATCGGCGGGGGGATGTTCAAGCCAAAGCTGAAGCTGCGCGCGCTGCAGGACATCTCGTTCTCGATCAATCGCGGCGAGACTCTCGGTATCGTGGGCGAAAGCGGCTGCGGTAAGTCGACCCTTGGGCGCTGCATCCTGCAATTGCTGCGCGCCGATGAGGGCAGGGTGCTGTGGCTCGGCAAGAACCTGCTCGATCTCGATGCGGAATCGATGCGCAAGAAGCGGCGCGATCTGCAGATCATTTTCCAGGACCCGCAGGCCTCCCTCAATCCGCGCATGACAGTCGGCGAGATCGTCGCCGATCCGCTGAAGACGCTGCTGCCCGAACTCAACGCCGCACAGCGCCGCGAGCGCGTCATGGAAATGATGGAGGCGGTCGGGCTGCAGCCCGAAATGGTCAACCGCTACCCCCACGAATTCTCGGGCGGCCAGGCGCAGCGCATCGGCATCGCCCGGGCGCTGATTTCGGAGCCGAAGCTCATCGTCTGCGACGAGCCGGTGTCGGCGCTCGACGTGTCGATCCAGGCACAGATCCTCAACCTCCTCAGCGAGCTCAAGGATCAGTTCGGGCTGACGCTGATCTTCATCTCGCACAATCTGTCGGTGGTGCGGCACGTCTCGGACCGGATCCTGGTGCTCTATCTTGGCCGCATGGTCGAACTCTCCAGCGGCGACGATCTCTACGATGATCCGAAGCACCCCTACACCAAGGCGCTGCTCACGGCCGTGCCGATCGCCGATCCGAAGCGAGCGCGGCAACGCAACATCGATGCGCTGAGCGGCGAGATTCCGTCGCCCATCAATCCACCATCGGGCTGCACCTTCCGCACCCGCTGTCGCTACGCCATCGGTCTCTGCGCCGAAACGCGGCCACTGCTCGAGCAAGTCGGCGAGGGACGGCTGGTCGCCTGCCACCGCTGGCAGGAGATCGACGCAATGCCGGGGATGGAGGCGTCGGCTTAGGCCGACTTCTTCTCGTCCGCCGCACGGCGGCCGACGCCGACGGCCTGGGTACGGCGACGCCGATCCGGCCCCGCATACGCCTCGGTCTCGACGAAGGCGCGCGGTGCGGCACGGATCGCGTCGAGTCGCAGTTGGATGTGCTGGGCCGAGAACGGCTTGCGGAGGAATTCGCTCACGCCGGCGTCGCGGGCCGCGGCGATCATCGCTGCGCTCGGCGTGCCGGCCATCATGATGATCGGGGTTGCCCGGTTCGGGTGATCCTTGCTTTGGCGGAGCGAACGGATCATGCCGAAATCGGCTTCGCCGCCCAGATGGCTGTCGATCAGGACCAGATCGTAGGGCCGCCGGCTCAGCGACTCCGCCGCATGGGCGGTATCGGCGACCTCGTCGACCGCCCGAACCTTGAGGCTGTGCAGCATCAGCGTCGCGAGGCCGGCCATGTGGGTCGACGGATCGGCAACGAGGACGCGGAAATCGGCGGCGGGCTGGGACATGTCCGCACATTGCCGTTGCTACCTTGCGGCGGCGTTAATTTGCCTCCCAAAAGGCCATCGGAACGCTACGGCGAAAGCGTTGACACAGGCTGGTTTTGCCTCTATTTCACCCGCAATCCAAAGGGCGCGCGGCGCCTCTTTTTGTTTGTTTCCGAGGTTGCCCGATGAAAGTCCGCAATTCACTCAAGGCCTTGATGGGCCGTCATCGCGCCAACAAGCTGGTGCGCCGGCGCGGTCGCGTCTACATCATCAACAAGGTCGACAAGCGCTACAAGGCCCGCCAGGGCTAAGGTTTTCGGCGCTTCGCACAGCGACCGGTCCGGTTCAAAGGCTCGCTTCGGCGGGCCTTTTTGCTGCACGCGACGCCAATTGGCAACGTGATCAAATCCGCCTACCATTCGCCGAACTCGACCTCTGCAGCCTGTGGGTGGACTGGATGCTTGCGTCCGAGGTGATCAAGGTCGCGATCGAACGACCATTCGCCGACGTCTACGAATTTTTGGCCGAGCCGCTCAATTTTGCAACCTGGGCGGCCAACCCCGGCTCGTCCATGGAGCCGCTCGACGGCGGCGACTGGCTTGTGGATTTGCCGCGCGGGCGGATGGCGATCCGGTTTGCGCCGCGCAATAATTTTGGCGTGCTCGATTACCAGGTGTTTCCGCCGGGCGGAGAGTCCCGTTCGGCAGTCCCGGTGCGATTGATCCCCAACGGCGAGGGCGCCGAGTTGATCATGGTGTGGTTCCAGGCGCCCGGCACAACCGACGAGCGGTTTCAATCGGATGTGCAGTGGATCGCGTCCGACCTGCAGCGGCTGAAGACTTTGCTCGAAGGCGGCTGACTTTATTGCAGGTGTCGTATTTGAAGGATTTTGCCAGCGATGCTCAAGTCGCAGACCATTTCGATTCCGATCTCCCGGCCCTATGACGAGGTCTACGAGTTTCTCGCCGAGCCGCGCAATTTTCCGAGCTGGGCGTCGAATCTGGGGTCGAGCTTCGAACATCTGAGCGGCCTCGAATGGGTAACTCAGACGCGCAAGGGCCGCGTTATCCTTCGCTTTGCGCCGCGCAATGAATTCGGCATCCTCGATCATGCAGTCTACGCGGAGGGAACGACGCCGTTAACGACCCCGATGCGGCTCATTGCCAACGAGCAAGGGGCCGAGGTGTTGTTCACGCTCTTGCAGCGGCCGGGGATGAGCGACGAGCAGTTCGCCTCCGAGCTCGAGTGGGTGCGGTCGGATTTCGAGGCCTTGCGCTCGCTGCTCGAGGCGGGCGCCGTGAATGAAGTGGTGTTCCACCAAGAGGCCGATGACTCGTCGCACTCCTAGCCGGCAAGCGCCGCGAGGATGCGAATCCAGGACCGGATACCCTTGTGGTAGCTCTTGAGGTTGTACTTCTCGTTGGGTGAATGGATCCGGTCGTCCGCGTTAGCGTAGCCGATGAGCAGCGTATCGAGCCCGAGGATGCGCTTGAAATCGCCCGCCACTGGGATCGAGCCGCCAGAAGCGCGGAGGGCTGCCTGGCGCCCCCATTCGTCGGCGAGGGCGGCGCGCGCCTGCTGCAGATATTTGCCGGTGGTCGGCACCGAAATGGCGGGGCCGCCGCCATGCTCGGTGAAACTCACCGAGCAATCGGCCGGCACGCGGGCGCGGACGTGGGCGCGGAAAGCAGCGCGGATCTTGTCGGGGTCCATGTCGGCGACGAGGCGGAACGAGATTTTCGCGCTCGCCTTGGCGGGAATGACGGTCTTGAAGCCGGCGCCGGTATAGCCGCCGCTCATGCCGTTGATCTCGCAGGTCGGGCGTGACCAGGTCTGCTCCAGAACCGAGCGACTCTTCTCGCCGGCCGGGATCGACAAGCCGATGTCCTTGAGGAAGGCGGCACCGTCGAAGCCGAGGGTCTGCCAGCTCGCCATGGTGGTGGCATCGACTTCCTTGACGTCGTCGTAGAAACCGGCGACGGCGACAGAGCCATCCGGATTGCGGAGGCTGGCGATGATCTCGGCCAGCACCTGGTTGGGGTTGCGGGCGGCATTGCCGTACATCCCCGAGTGGAGGTCCTTGTTGGCGGCGGTGATCTCGACCTCTTCGCCGACAAGGCCGCGCAGCATCGTGGTGATCGAGGGCGTCTGCGGGTCGAGCATGTCGGTGTCGCAGACGAGTGCCACGTCGGCCGCCAGCTCGTCTTTGGCTGATGCAAGGAAAGGCGGCAGGTTCTTGCCGCCAGACTCTTCCTCCCCCTCAAGGCAGAGGGTGACGTTGAGCGGCAGGCCGCCGGTGGTGGCGCGGAGCGCCCGGCAGGCCTCGAGGAAGGTCAGCAGCTGGCCCTTGTCATCGGAGGTGCCGCGGGCCACGAGATGCGTCTCGCCATCTGGCTGTTTCTGCTCGACGAGCGCAAATGGATCGGTGTTCCACAATGACACCGGATCGACCGGCTGCACGTCGTAGTGGGCGTAAAACAACACGCTGGGACCGGCGGTCTTTGGCGCATGTGCGACCACCACCGGGTGTCCAGGAGTGGGGCGTGCAGAGGCGGCGAAGCCTTCGGCGTTGAGCTCCGTCACCAACCAGTCGGCAGCGCGCTGGCACTCAGCCTTGTAGGCCGGATCGGTGGAGATCGACTTGATGCCGACCAGTTCGCGCAGGCGGCCGAGGCTCTGGTCCATATGGGTGTCGGCATAGGTGAGGGCGGCATCGATCATGGCTGGCGAAAGGGGCATGTTGAAATCCGAATTGGGTTGTCCAGCCCTATCCCCTCCCCAACCCTTCCCACAAGGGGGAGAGGCTCCCCGCTGGTGGG
>CAZNAE010000049.1:0-21995 GCA_964570695.1 uncultured Devosia sp. | reverse complement strand
CCGCGAGACGCGCCGCGACCTTGGCGATCGGGAAGCCGGTGGCCTTCGACGCCAGCGCCGAGGAGCGCGAGACGCGCGGGTTCATCTCGATGACGATCATCCGGCCATCAGCCGGATTGACGGCGAACTGCACGTTCGAGCCGCCGGTCTCGACGCCGATCTCGCGCAGCACCGCAATCGATGCGTCGCGCATGATCTGGTATTCCTTGTCGGTCAGCGTCAGCGCCGGCGCGACGGTGATGGAGTCGCCGGTGTGGACGCCCATCGGATCGAGGTTCTCGATCGAGCAGACGATGATGCAGTTGTCGTTCTTGTCGCGCACGACCTCCATCTCGTACTCTTTCCAGCCGAGCACGCTCTCCTCGACGAGCACTTCGTCGGTGGGCGAGGCGTCGATGCCGGTCTCGACGATGTCGAGGAACTCTTCCTTGTTGTAGGCGATGCCGCCGCCAGTGCCGCCGAGGGTAAAACTCGGGCGGATGATGCAGGGCAGCCCGATCACCTCGAGCGCCTGCAGCTCCTCGATCATGTTGTGGGCGAGCATCGAGCGCGGCGTTTCGAGACCGATCTTCTTCATGGCGTCGCGGAAGAGCTCGCGGTCCTCGGCCTTGTCGATGGCTTCGGCGGTGGCGCCGATCATCTCGACGTTGAATTTGTCGAGCACGCCCATCTTGCGCAGCGACAGCGCGCAATTGAGCGCGGTCTGGCCGCCCATCGTGGGCAGCAGCGCGTCCGGGCGCTCCTTCTCGATGATCTTGGCGACCACTTCCGGCGTGATCGGCTCCATATAGGTGGCGTGCGCCAGATCCGGGTCGGTCATGATCGTCGCCGGATTGGAGTTGACGAGGATGATGCGGTAACCCTCGTCCTTAAGTGCTTTGCAGGCCTGGGTGCCGGAATAGTCGAACTCGCAGGCCTGCCCGATGATGATCGGCCCCGCTCCGATGATGAGGATCGACTTGATATCGGTGCGTTTGGGCATCGGACACTCTGATTGTGGACGCGCGGAAAGACCCGGGCTTGCCGGGCGTTTCGGGCGGATACTGCAGGTTAAGGCGGCTCTCTAGCCGAAGGGCAGGCAGAAGGGAAGGGCGGCCTTGGCCGCCCTCCGGTCTTCTGTGGATCGCGCGTTACTTGCCGGCGAAGAGCGGGGTGATCGTCGCCTTGTCGATGGCGGTCTTCGCCAGCCAGGCGCCGACATCGGCCGGTTTCATGCCAGTGGCGAGGTCGGCCTTGGCATCGGGCAGGGCCCAGACGGTGATCTGGTAGTGATGCGGCGCTCCGGCCGGCGGGCACGGGCCGATGTAGTTGGCCTGCTTGGCGCCGTTGGCGACCGGGGTGCTGCCGGCCGGCATGCCAGCGCCGCCGGGCGCACCGGCGTTCTGGTCGAGGCCGGTGGCGGTCACCGGAATGTCGACGGCGAGCCAGTGCCAGAAGCCACCGGGCACCGGGGCATCGGGATCGAGCATGGTAACGGCGAGGCTCTTGGCGCCGGCCGGCACGTCGCTCCAGGCGAGGGCCGGCGAGAGGCTCTGGCCGCCGAACTTGGCGCAGACGAATTTTGCGTCAAAGGTGGCGCCGTCGGTGACGTCGGGGCTGGTGAGCGTCATGGCGAAGCTCGGCGTGGCCAGAGCCGCAATGGCGGCCGCTAGAATGAAGCGCATGATGAACTCCTCGGCTGTTGAACCGGAAGGATAACGCCGCTGCGGCGGCCGGCGGATCACAAGGCGCGGAGCGGGACCTTGCCGGCGCCATCATTCCGCGCTTCGATGCGGACAAATTTGAATGAGGAGGCCGCTATGTGCCGCAATATCAAGCCGTTGTTCAATTTCGAACCGCCGGCGACGCCCAACGAGATGCGCGACGCGTCGCTGCAGTTCGTGCGCAAGATTTCGGGCTACACGCACCCGTCGAAGGCCAACGAAGCGGCGTTCGAGGATGCGGTGGAGGATATCGAGAAAGTGGTGCGGAAGCTGCTGAAGTCGATGGAGACCAACGCGCCGCCGCGCGACCGCGAAATCGAGGCGGAAAAGCGCCGCGAGCGCTCGAAGCTGCGCTTCGCGGACCGCACTGTTCCGGCCTGACACCTTTTCTCGATTGCTCTGTCCGGCGGTCGCGAAGCGCACCCGCCGCAGCCAACTGCGCGGTTACTTCGAGAAGGTGATCCGCGACGTGGTCTTGTCGCCAGACTGGTCGATGATCGAGAAATCAACGACGAGGCTGGTCGGCGAGATCGACATCGTCGAGTAGGATCGGCCAGCCGCGCTGTCGGTCTTGGTCGTGAACACCAGCGAATTGCCGTGCCGCACGCCGATCGCCGTGCCGCCCATGGAGCGGCTCTCGTAGCGCTTGGTCTGGTCGTTGTAGATGATCGCGCCGTTGAAGGCCTGGGCGGCGACGTCGGGGATGCTGCAACGTCCCTGATATTTGATGCTCTGGCCGCCGCCGGTGAAGACGATGCGGCAGGCGACGGGGCCGCTTTCGGCGCCGGACAGATGCCCGCGGCCGGTCCAGCTCGCGGTCAGTTTCTGCAGGAAGGCATTTTCAGCGGGGCCGGCAAAAGCCGGCGCCGCGGTGAGGGCGAGGACCGTCGCGACGGCGACGGAGGCGATGGCGCTGCGGAGCATTGAGAGAAACCCGTTCGTGTGACTGCGGAAGTGGATAGGCCAACAATGTGGCGGTGCAAGGATCGTTGCTCGTTAGGGTTGACGGAGCGGCCCTGCAATTATTCAACCAGGTGGTTGATCAGCGTCGCGTCATGTGGTGAGCGTCGGCCCACGCTTATGTCTCGGGCTCGGTGGTGAACAGCAGCGGGAAGCCTTCCTTGCGGGCCATGTCGATGGCGCGCTGCGCCTTATCCTCGGCGATCTCGCGCGTGAACACGGCGACGACGCAGGAGCCCTTGGTGTGGGCCGTGATCATGACGCGCCTCGCTTGGTCCTCGCTCAGGCGGAACTCGCCCTTGAGGATGCGCACGACAAAGTCGCGCGGGGTGAAGTCGTCGTTGACGAGGATCACCTTGTAAAGCGGCGGCCGCGCGGTTTTGACGGCGGTGCGGGTGCGGGGTTTTGTGTCGAGATCAGGCATCGGACGGAGCAGTCTAGCACGATCCGCCGGGGTGTCAGAGGCCGGTATCGACGGTGTTACCGGGGCTCGACCGGGTGGGCTTCGGCGCCGGCTGCTGGCGCGCCGCCGCCATCTCGGAGGTCATGGTGAATGGCACGATTTCAGCCGACGATGCGCCGGTATCGGTCGGGGTCGCGGTGTCTGGAGACTGGTCATTGGACGAAGCGGCCGCTTCCGATGACTGCGTTGCGGGCTCGGCGGAGCTTTCGAAGTCGAGGCCGGGCTGCAGCGGCAGGCGGGACGATGTGGTGCCGTCCCCAGCGCCGGACGCCGCCGAAGGCGGCGGCAGGCTCGGGAGCGCCGAGGAGGTCGTATTCGCGGTCAGCACCGGGGCCTGACCCGGTTGCGAAGACGACGACGCGTCGGCGACGGCCGCCGAGGAGACCGATGGCTCGATCTTGGCGGCAGCCGGGTGACCGGCCTCGCCGCCGCGGAGGTTGAGGAAAATCAGCACGGCGGCACCGGCGAGCGCCGCGTAGAGGCCAAAGCTCAGGACGCCACTGAGCCCAAAGGCAAAGCGGGAGAGCCCCGAAGCTTCCTCTTCGTCGTCCTCATCATCGTCATCGGGCTGGCGGAACATGGATTTTTGCCGCGGCGGCGGCTTACGGCGCTGGCCGGGTTGCCAGGTTTCGCCGCCGGACGAACTGATCTGGTCGCGCTCATCGAGCCCGCGCAGGTTTGGTTGCGGGCGCTCGTGCTGGGTGCCGAGCGGCTGGGCGGTGCCGCCCTGGCCAAAAAAGCCTGCCCCAACCGACACCGGGGGCAGTTCCTCGAAATCTTCGGGTTCGGGCGCCGCCCGTGGGTCGCCGGAAAGCGCCGCATCGCGGGCCGCGGCTTCCTCCTCCTCCGCGGTGAGCTGGTGCGGCCGGCGGATGTAGGCGACGACAGCGAAGGCGGTGGCGATCAGCAGCAGCGCCGGCGGGACGATCAGCACGAGATCGGTGGTGTGGTGGAGGATGAGAGCGGCCGCCACCCAGCTCAGCGCGCCGAGGACCAGCAGAATCGCTCCGGCCAACGGCGCGGCCAGGACCAGCGCAGCGCCGAACACGCCCAAATTGGCAACGACGAAGAGGCCGAAGCGGATCAGCGAAACCTGACGCTCGCCGCCCGCGGCCAGCGCAGAGCCAACGTCCAACCCGCCGAGCGCCAGGATCAGCGAGGCGATCAAGCCGGCTATGACGCCGAAGGCTAGGGCCGCAATGCGCAAACTGTTGGCTCCGGCTGCTACTCAACACCCTCAGCGTAGCCGCTGAGCGTGAATTTATTCTCCGCAGTCAGGCAATTAGCGGCGAAATCGGGCGCAAAATAGCAGCAGAGCGGGGGAAAACAAGGAAAAGCCCTGTCATGATGAAGGCACGGAGTGAACTTTCGATGCCCTCCACGGTTCTGTGGGATCGTATTTTATCGCCCAAGGAGGCCAGCATGGCCAATATTCCCCTCGTCAAGCTCAACGATGACAACAGCATTCCACAGCTCGGGCTCGGCGTCTGGCAGGTCGACCCGCGGATCACGGCGCGTGTCGTCCGCGATGGGATCAAGGCCGGCTACCGGCTGATCGATACCGCCGAGGGGTATGACAACGAGGGGGGCGTGGGTGAGGCGATCCGCACCGGCGGCGTGCCGCGCGACCAGCTGTTCGTCACCAGCAAGCTGCGCAATGGCGGGCACGGGCGCGACGCGGCACTCAAAAGTTTCGACGAGACAATGCGAAAGCTCGGTCTCGAGCAGCTCGACATGTTCCTCATCCACTGGCCGGTGCCGAGCCAGGGGAAATATGTCGAGGCCTGGAAGACGCTGGTCGACCTGCGGCAGCAGGGGCGGGTGAAATCCATCGGCGTTTCAAACTTCAACCAGGACCACCTCGAGCGGATCATCAAGGAGACCGGGGTAACGCCGGTGGTCAACCAGATCGAGCTCCATCCGCGCTTCCAGCAGCGCGACAAGCGCGATTTTCACCGCGAGCACGGCATCAAGATCGAGAGCTGGAGCCCGCTCGGCTCGGGCCGCATGCTCGACGATACGACAGTCGCCGCCGTCGCCAAGAAGCACGGTAAATCTGTCGCGCAGACGATCGTCCGCTGGCACCTCCAGGAAGGGCTGATCGTCATCCCCAAGTCGACGCACCAGGAGCGCATCGCGGAAAACATCGATGTGTTCGATTTCGAGCTCGATGCCGAGGACATGGACAAGCTGCTGCGGCTCGACAAAGGCGCAAAGGGCCGAGTCGGATCCGATCCGGCGACAGCGAGCTTCTTGTTCTAGCTTTCGTCCTAGGGAAGGTGACGGCGAATAGCGGCCCTAACGGCTTTGCGGTCTGCGGCAGCAAGGCTGCCAATCCGTCTTGCCACCAGTTCGTTGGGAATCGTGAACAGCTTCATTCGTACCCGCGATGGATGAAACAGGCCGGCAGATTGATTGTCCGTCAGCACAATATCGCTGGGCCAGTCGGACCGTTCAGCCGTCGTCACCATTGCAACGATGGTGTTGCCGTTTGAACCGTTGAATGCCTCGTTCGATAGAACGAGAGCGGGTCGCGACTTGGCAACATCCATATCGACAAATGGAAATGGAACGACCGCGACGTCTCCGAAGTCACAGATCACGGTAGGCTTCCTCATCCTCGGGCGAGTCCCATTCGCTCAGGAGCGGACGGAGGGAAGCAAGGTAGCTATCAACCCCCTGCACGGGTCGCAATTCGACGACGCGGCCACGATCTTTCTGCAAGCGGCTCCATACGTCCCGCATTGCGTCGATTGGCTTAATCCCGGGGGTGGGCCGCCCGTCTCTGCCGTCCTTCATACGTTCCCACCGCCCGACGACGCCATCGATCTCCAAGTCGACAACCTGCCCCGCTCTGAGGGCCTCGAGACGCTGCCGCAATGGGCGGTCGCCTTCGATGTGCTTCAGCCAGATCGAGTTGTCGGTAATCTTCACCTTGGCCATATTCATCTCCCGGTTCTTCAAGATAGGGTGGGGCGGGGGTGGGGTCAAGGGGCGGGGCGGGGGCGGGGTTGCCGGAACAGCAGGTCGCTGGCGGCCAGCACGGCGCCGGCGGTGATCAGCAGCGCCGCGATGATGAGGACGTTCCTCAATGCCGCGTAGCCGGTGAGAACGAGGATCGCGGTCGAGAGCAGCGGGGCGGAGTAGGACGCAGCGCCGAGGACCTGGATGTCGCCGTGCTTGACGCCGATGTCCCAGACGTAAAAGGCGAGGCCGACGGGGCCGAGGCCAAGCCCGACGATTGCGGCCCATTGCCAGGCATTGGCGGGCCAGACGGTCGGTTCGATGGCGAAGTGGATCAGCGCCGCCAGCACGGCCGTCACGAGACAGAAGCCCGTGATGGCGTCGCTCGGCACATGCGCGAAGCGGCGTGACAGCACCGAATAGGCACCCCAGACGATGGCGGCGAAGAGCGCTGCGGCGTAGCCGGGCAGATAGGCCGGATTGAACGAGAGACCGTGGCCGCCGGTGACGACGAGCACGGCACCGCTCAGCGCGAGGAGGCACCCGGCGATGTGCTGCCATTTGAGCTTTTCGCCGGGCAGCAACGCCGAGAACACCACGATCAGCAATGGCCAGAGATAATTGATGAGGCCGGCTTCGACGACCGGCGCATTGCGGAGCGCGATGAAATAGGCGGCGTGGTAGCCGAACAGGCCGCCGACGCCGAGCAGGTAGACGGGCCAGGGCTGGCGCAAAGCTTTCGCTGCGCTCGGCCGGACGATCCACAGTGCGGCGCCGGCGAGGCCGCCGATGCCGAAGCTGATGCTGAGGAGCTGGAATGGCGGCATAGCGCCGCTCGCGGCGGTGAAGAACGCCAGGAGGCTCCAGAGCAGCACGGCGGTAAAACCGATGGCGGTGGCGGCGCGGCGCGAGAGTATCATTGCACGGTCGCCCGCATGCCGGTGCGAAGCTCGGTTCCGGAGGCGGCGCAATAGGTGCCGAAGGAGGCCGGCGCGGCGGTGGGGCGCGACTTCGACAGCCGGCCGATGAGCTTCAGCGGTTGCTTGCCCCGCGACGCATCGACGAGGCTGATGTTGGGCAACTCGCAGCGGACGCAAGGTTCGCGCAGGGTGATGCGGGCATCGCCGAAATCGAGGATCGGATTGCGCTCCTCGAGCCATGGATCGACCGCCCCGGCGCAGGCGAGCAGGACGTTGGGGCGGAAGCGCATCGGCGCGAGCGTCTCGTGGCCCCGTTCCAGCATGGCCTCGTTGAGCGCCGCGAGGGAGGCGTCGGAGAGGACGTGGATCGGGTTGAGCCCGGTCCAGCGGTGGGCGGCGTCGCCGATGCGCACCAGCCGCAACGCTGTGCCAAGCGCCTCGGTCAGCCAAGCCGCTGCGGCGTTGCCAGCGTCGATCGCGGAAATGTCGTTCTTGTACATCGTAAGGCGGGCCGGTTCGCCGCCATGCTCGAGCGGCAGGCTGAAATCCGGCATGCCGGCGAGGCTGAGGGTCAGCGTCGTGGACGAGAGCCCGACGCGGATCAGCGTCATTCTCGGGATATCACCTTGCCAGACCATTTTGTGGGCCGGGTCGATGACGACCCACTCGCGGTCGAGATGGAGCGAACCGGCGGCGGTGATGCGGGCGGAGTCGACGCGCACGCCGCCCAGCGACTTCACGGGGTAGATCCAGAGTTCGCGGATGAAGATGTCGGCCATGTGCCCTCGCGCGCCTGTTATCGGATTTGCGGGCGGGGGGAAATTGCCGATTCAGCAATCCGTCCCTAAATTGCGGCCATGTCCTACGACCTGCCCGACCGCATCGCCGCCGTCCGCCGTGCCGACGGCGCCTTCAACGTGCTCGAAGACGAGCTGCTCGCCGAAAAGGCCTCATCGCTCGGCCATCATGGGAGGCTGGTGGAGAAGGCTATGGCGGCATTGCGGGCGTTCGATGCGGCGCCGGGCGATCCCGATGAACGCATGCGGCTCTTGCGCAAGGCGGCACGCGAGGTGTGGGCGTTCTTCGTGCAACGCGAGCTCTGCGGCTTCCGAGACCAGAAGGAGGTCATCCGGCAATATGGCATCCCGGGTGAGGTACTCGTGCGGCTCGGGGCGGTTGAGCGCTAGAGATATAGCTTGAAGCCTTCGTGGCTCCTGAGGAAGCCGAGGCGCTCGTAGAAGCGGTGGGCATCGAGGCGCTGCTTGTTCGAGGTGAGTTGCACCATGCCGCAGCCCTTTTGGCGGCAGCGCTCGACGGCCCAGCGCATCATTTCGCCGCCGAGGCCGCGATTGCGATCGTCGGCCCTCACATGCACGACCTCGATCTGGCCGCGCCACATGCCGCGGCGCATCAGGCCGGGCAGATAGCTCAACTGGAAGCAGCCGACGGGCCGGCCATCTTCCTCGACGATGAACATCTCCTGGTTCGGGTCGGCGGCGATCGCCCCGAGCGCTCGCGTGTAGTCGGCGTGCATCGCGTCGGCAGGATCGTCGCCGCTGTCGACAACACTATCCTCGACGATGAGGCCGATGATCAGCGGCAGGTCGGTGGGCAGGGCATCGCGATAGGTCAGCATGGCGGTGCACTACCCAAGGCGCGGCCGAAGTTCAACCGATGGTCAGTTCGGCCGGCGTCTGCTAACGCGCAAATGTCATGCCGAGGAGGTGACCGATGCCTGCGCTTGAACTGCGTCCCAACTGCGAACTCTGCGACCGCGACCTGCCGCCGGCGTCGTATGACGCCCGGATCTGTTCCAACGAGTGCACCTTCTGTGCCGACTGTACGGACAACGTTCTCCATAACGTCTGCCCGAATTGCGGTGGCGAGCTGGTGCGGCGGCCGATCCGCCCTCTTGGCGAATACCGGCCCGGCGAAGGGCTGGCGCTGAACCCGGCCGGCACGACGCGGCGGCGGACCAAATATCCAAAGGACGATGTCGCAGCATTGGTGGCGCGGCTGCAAGGAACGCCGGCGCATTTACGCTGAGCCTGTCGGCGATCCTACGGATAGGAATTGCCTATGTGCCCGCGTTCCGGGCCGCATAAGACCGTCTAATGTTGAATGCTAAGAAATCTTATTGCTTTTCTGACGTAGGGCTGGGTCCGGGTTCTGGGCAAAGTGGTCCGGAAGTCTCATGGTCAATAGTGAATTGGCTCAGTGCACAACGAAAGACCGTCGAATTCCAGGCGCCGCGAAATCCAAAGCGGAAGCCGCGCCGGACCGTACTGGAATGCTTGACGTTGTCATAGGCCCGACGGGTACCCGGCCGTGAGCGACCTACCGCCGCGCAGACGCTGGGACCGCATCGCCGACCAGCTCAAAGAGAGCAGCGCAGCGGGCGATCGCCGACCGCCGTTCCCCACCATCCTGCCCCACGTGATCTGGCTGATTTTCCGGGTCGACCCGGTCAAAATCGGGCCGTTCGTGCCGCCGGAACTGGCGATCTCGCTCGATCTCGTCGGTGTACTGGGCATTTGCGACGGGGCGAGCGGGTCTTCGTTCGGGCCGTTTGTCCGCGCGTTCGGTGGGGTGGCCATCGAAGGTCACGATTCGCCCGACACGAAGGAGGCGGTCTACGTCGTCGGTGACGTCGCTACGGCGGGCGCGTCGGAGGTGATGCGGGAGTTCTACTCGCAGAGCACCATGACTGGGGAACCCCACATCTGGTGGGAGGGTGACCTGTTGCGCGGGTCGATCTCGACCGGCGGGAAGCCATGGCTCGAGGTGAGCGTCCGCCCCAGCGGCCCCGAAGTCTCCGGCGTCACGGGCCTTGATGCCTATCTGGGCTCGACGCCCAAGGGCATCAACCGGCACATCGTCTCGTATCTGGGCCTCATCGGGCCGGCCGAAGTGGTGTCGCTGACGATTTCCGACAAGGCGCCGCTGGCCTTTGCGGCGTTGCGGCCGACCGAAATCATTCTCGGCCTCCGCGCCCGCGACCTGCACGCGACCTGGGGCGAGCCGCATCCGGTACCGGACGGAACGCTGCTGGTGCCGCCGCTTGTCAGCCAGCAGCCGCGCGATCCGGTCGATCTGCTGCGCTCGCTCGGCCTGACGCCGGCCGAGGCGCGGCTCGCCGCAAAGATCGGCAAGGGGTGTTCGGCCCGCTCGGCGGCTGAGGAACTGGGGATTTCCGAGCACACCGCCCGCTCTACGCTGAAGCAGGTTTACGGCAAGCTCGGTATCCGCAAACAGGCGGAACTCGGCCACCTGATCGCCCGGATGCAATTCAGCTAATTATTTTGCGCTACCCCCCAAATGCGGGGTGCTGAACGCACCAAATGGGACAATCTTCGCCGGTGATTGTAATCGATTGCAAGGCAGACCTGAGTCATGCCCATTCTCGACGATACGACCGCCCTCCGCCCGCAACGAGCGAAGCGGCATTCCCCTGATACTCAACGGACTTATTCTATTGCGCCGACTGCTACCGCGCCGCTGCTGACGGCCGGCGAGCTCATTGCCTTGCTGCAAAATGCCGATCCGGCGGCGCCCGTCGTGATCCGCGGCCAATATGGCGGGTTCGATTGCGTGCACGCCGTGGCGCCGCAGCCGCTGCGGCTCAACGTCAACAGCCATGACGGCTTTGGACCGCACGATCTGCCCGACGACGGCGAGCCGGCCGATATCGTGGCGGTCGCTATCGAGTGCGGCAACGCCCGGGTTGCGGGATAGTCCTAGACGCGCTTGCCCTTGGGGCTGAGCGACCACGCGACGAACAGCGTGACGGTCGCGAGCACTGCCGGCAGTGTTGCGATCAGATATTGGTCGCCCGCCACCAGCACGGCCGTGCCGGCCCAGAAGATCGAGCTCAGCGCTTCCGAGATGGTTGAGACACGCGACGCTACCTGGCGGCGGCGGAACATGGCGCGCCGCATCGGCACCCGGAACCAGAGCTGGATAGCGGTCGCCGAACCCGAGGACAGCGCAGCGAAAACCGCGGTCGTGGCGGCGAGTTCGAAGGACGCGAACATCATCAGGATGATGATTGGGGTGAGGACGACGAGGACGACGGTGGCGACCGCCTCGATCTTGGCCTGCAGCACGGCGGACGCCGAGACCGGCGCGGTGACGACGAGATCGTGCGCGTCTTCGCCGGAGATGGCGAGCCAACTGAGGCCACCCGACAGCTGGCCGGTTGCCATCACCAGCACCGGGATCACTACCACATAGGTGCCGGCCGACTGGCCGTAGCTGATCCAGAGATACAGCGCCGGCGGCACGAGATAGAGGATCTGCATCAGCGTCTGGCTCAGCAGCCACGGATCGCGGGCAAGCAGCTTCCACTCCTTGACGCGCAATTGCTGCTTTTGCGAGCGCGGACGGAAATTGACGGCGCCATGATGCTGGGCAACGCGCTGGTGCGAGACGCTGGCGGCTGCGATCGCCTGTTCGCCGAAGCGCGAGGAGGCGAAGGCGATGGTCAGGGCCAGTGCGGCGGCGCCGACGATGGCCACACCGATCAGCGATGGCCAGTCGCCGAGCGCCGCCTTGGCCGGGGCCCAGATGAGGTTTGCGGCATCGGGCATCGCGGCGACGAAACCGGCGTCCGTGAACAACGCGAAGCGTGACGACATGTTGCCGAAATGGAGGATCGCGACCGCCTGGATGCCGATGACGAAGCCGGCCCCGATAATGGCGGCGATGATCTGCGAGATGAGGCGCGTGCGTTTCGTACCGGCGAGGCGGAACAGCGCTACGGTGATCAGCACGGCGATGGCCGTCGACAACGCCGACAGTGCGGCGAGGACCAGATATGCCATCAGCCATTGCGGGCCGTTGTGAATGATGAGGACATCGACGACCGGGCTCGCCAGCAGGCAGGCCAGCAGCAGCGTCGTGACCGCGGTGATGCCGGTACGGACAGCGAAGACGGTGCGCGACGAGGCAGGGGAGCTGAGGATCAGGTCGAGGTCGGAGCGCGAGTAGTAGGCGCGGGTGATCGACTCCAGCGCCTGGCTCAGCATCACGGTCCAGAACAGGAATCCAGAGCCGGTGATCATCACCAATGTCGCCTTGTCGGGCACGATGCCGGCGGCGGCCCACGGGGCGACGATGGCGTTGGCGAGAAGGTGAAGCAGCACGGCGGCGATGACGAGGGTGACGATCAGCGCGATGCGGCGGGCGGGGTAGCCGCCGGTCATCATGGCGACGGCATCGCGCCACATCAGGCGCCATTCATGCGCGGCGAACCAGGGAGCAGTCGATGGCATAAACGTCATGCGGCGGCATCCACCGCCGACGCCGCAGGGTCGACGTCCATTTCCTTCTGGGCGACGAGATCGAGGAAGATCTCTTCGAGCGTATCCTCGCGGCCGATGCGGGCGCGGAGTTCGGTGAGCGTGCCTTCGGCGATCAGCCGGCCGTGGTTGATGACGCCGATGCGCTCGGCCATCCGCTCGGCGACCTCGAGGATATGAGTGGTCATGATGACGGTGACGCCCTGCTTCACCTTGTCGAGCAGCACCTGCTTCACCTGCCGGGCGGAGCCGGCGTCGAGACCGGTCAGCGGTTCGTCGAGGATGATCAGTTTCGGGTCGTGCACCAGCGCTCCGGCGAGGGCGACTTTCTGCAGCATGCCTTTGGAGAAGCCGCCGCAGCGCTCGTGGGCGTGCGGCTTGAGGCCGAGCCACTCGATCAGCTCGGTCGAACGGACCTGCGCCTGCCGCGCGTCGATCTGCCAGAGGCCGGCGACGAATTCGAGATATTCGTAGGGGGTGAGCCGATCGTAGACCATGGGCTCGTCCGAGACCCAGGCGATGATCGATTTGGCCTTGAGCGGGTCCTTGCGGGTATCGATGCCGAACACCGAAATCGAACCGGCCTCGGGCTGCAGCAGGCCGGCGACCATGCGCAGAATAGTGGTCTTGCCGGCGCCGTTGGGGCCGAGCAGCGCGTAGAACTCGCCGGTTTTCACCTGCAATTGCAGGTCCTTGACGACCGGCCGGTCGAAACTCTTGGTCAGCCCCTGGATATCAAGGGCGAAGGCGGAATCGGACATTGGCGCGCTCCCGGCGGCGGTTTGCGTGACCCTAGGCGACGGCGGTTGAGGGCGGATGAAGGCAATCGGTTAAGAAATCGCAAGGAACCGCTGGGTTCGAGGCCCGTTAGCGTGCAACGGACAAGACAGCGGAGCACGAAAATGGCAGACCGCGAAACGATTATCGGAGCAGGTGACGGCGGAGCGGCGGCCATGCTTGCCGCGACGCTGATCGTCGCACTGGTGGCGATCGGCTCGTTTTACTATTTCGGCATTGGACACTCGAGCGATGCGACCGTCGACATAAAGGTGCCGCAGGCCATCGTCCATGTGACGCCCGCCGGGCACTAAAAGTCACATCTGGACCGAAGAGAGAGCGGGCGCTCGGCAACGAGGCCCGCTCTCTTCGTTTCTGTTATTGCAGGCCGACCGGATCGACGATGCCGCCATTGCAGCCGGGGCTGGTCTTGGGCGAAGCGGCGATCAGTTCGCCGATGCCGCCGGTGCCAGTCACGTCGCCCTTGAGCCCGATGGTGATCTCGCCGATGAGGCTGCGATCCTCGTCGCGGTCGCAGGCGAGGCGGATACGATCGCCGGCGCCGGCGCCAAAGGCCGTATCGAAGGCTTGGCGGATCGCCGTGCCATCGACGCGCTTGCCGATATTGGCGGCAAACAGCGTTCCGACGGCCGAGTTGTTGATGGTGTCCAGAAAGAGCACGGCGCGGCTGAAATAGGCGTCGGCCGAAATGCCCGAGCAGGTGCCGTGGACGATCCACTCGTGCCGCTCGAGCGCCGACTGGGTGCCCGGCATGGCCTTGTCGAGCGCGGCGCGTGTCGAAAGCGAGAGATTCACTGCGGGAAGGGCATTCCAGTTATGCGCCTTGTCGCTCGCTTGATCCGCGCCCGAGACGTTGCAATAGGCCTTGCTGCGCGGCTGCGGCCAGAGGCCATGCAGCGAGAAATGCGTAGCCTCGGGGGACGCTGCCGTTTCGTTCTTGCATTCCGCCTTGTCGGACTGGCCTTCGCAGAAGGCCGGCTCCCAACTAATGGCGAGGACGTATGCCGCCTTGTCAGACGCGGCAGCGGCAGGTGCGACGGCCTTGGCCGACGACGCAGCGACGCCATCCTTGGCGCCACAGGTGACCGGCACCCAGCGATAGTCAGGCGTCGCGCCTGGAACGACGATCCAGTAGTAGCTGGGGTCCGGCTTGTTGGCAGCAACAACCTTGTACGAAGTGCCGACGGTCAGGAGGACATTGCCCGGGTTGGTCGATTTCTTGATCGACTGCAGTGCGGGGCACGCCTCTGAGGCGACGAAATTGCCGCTGGCCGCGGACTGAGCGAAAGCAGATGGAGCGGAAAACAGGGCAAGCAAGAGCAATGACGCGAGCGCAATGAATTTCACAATCACCTCCTCAAAATATGGAGGCGATTGTTCAGTGCGGCACGGGCGCGGTCAAGAGCGGCTAACGGGCGAAGACGTAGCCTTCCGGCACGCCCGTCGGCGAGAGCACGAACTGCCACACCTGCAGGATGCGGGCGCGGAAGCCGCCGGCGCAGCAAAGCAAGTAGTATCGCCACATGCGGTAGAAGCGCTCGCCCTGGGCGTCGCGCTGTCTGGGCCATTTGGCGACGAAGTTCTCGTCCCAGGCGACGAGGGTCCTGTCGTAGTGCGGGCCGATATTGTGGACGTCAACGACGCTCCACAGCCCGTCGATGGCCTTGCCGATCTGCGCCATCGAAGGGATGACGCCACCGGGGAAGATGTATTTTTCGAGCCACGGCTCGATGGTGTCGGTGGAGCGCTGCTGGCCGATACTGTGCATCATGAACAGGCCGTCGTCCTTGATGACGCTGCGGGCCTTCTCGAAATAGGTCCGGTAGTTCTTGTGGCCGACATGCTCGAACATGCCCATCGAGACGACGTGGTCGGTCTTGCCGTCGAACTCGCGGTAGTCCTTGACCTGGAACTCGACCTTCTTGCCCTTGTAGCGTTCGCGACCATAGGCGGCCTGGTCGGGGGAGACGGTGACGCCGACGCAGTCGGCACCGTATTTCTCGGCGGCAAAGCCCATGAAGGCGCCCCAGCCGCAGCCGATGTCCCAGACCCGCTGACCGGCCTTGAGACCGATCTTCCGGCAGACCAGGTCGAGCTTGGCCTCCTGTGCCTGATCGACGTTGGTGACCCCGGCCGGCCAATAGCCGCAGGAGCCGGTCATGCGGGCGTCAAGCGAGGCCTTGTAGGCGTCGGTCTCGCTGTAGTGCATTTTGGCGACGCGCTTTGAGCGGGCGATGGTCTGCATGTTGAGGAGCTTGGCCTGCGCCACCTGCACCACGAGATTGGCGGTGACCGGCAGTTTGTTGTTGATGCCGAACCGCAGCACGCGGTTGAAGAATTCGGCGAGGTCGGCGCACTCCCACAGGCCGTCCATATAGGCCTCGCCAAGGCCCAGCGAGCCCTGCGCGAACAGGCGCGTCCAGAAGTCGTCCGATTTGATCTGGAGATCCCAGGGGTCAGAGCCGTTTACGCGGACCCCCGCGTCGCCGAGCAATCCGATGATCCGGTCTTTTTCAGTCACGATTCGTGCGCCCCCGCGCGGTGGTCAAATGTGGCGGAAACCAAAACGCTGGACGCCAACAAGTCAATACCATTGTCTGAAATCGACGGCTCAGCCCCGGCGCTGCCAGAAGACCCCACCCTCGTCGGTATAACCGTTGTTGCCGGGCGTGATGCGGTCGCCGGAGCAGGCGTTGGTCCGGATCAGGTCGGAGAAACGGATCATCATATAGGTGCTGCCGTCGGTCTGGTTGACGGCCCGCCACTCGCCGGTGCCCTGGTTTTGCGAGCAGGGAATCTGGCTGCCGATGGTGCAGGTCTGGTCGCTATAGTCGAACAGGCCGTTGGCCTCGAAGCGCCGGGTTTGCTGGTTGACGTAGACGCCGTCGGGCGAGCGGCGCTCGCCATAGTAGCTCCCGGCCAGCTGGCCCATGAGCTTTTCGTCGGCGAGCTTCAGCATCTGCCGCCAGTAGTCGGACATCGGCTTGTTGAGGAAGGTGTTGGCGGGGTCGGCGCCCTCGACGCGGTCGTAGCAGGCGGTCTCGTCCTGGGCGATGGCGAAGGAGGTGGAGCAGGCGAGCACAAGCAGTGTTGCGATGGTCTTTCGGATGAACATTGCGCAGTTCCCCAAGTGTGAGCCGAGGGAAGTTTGTCCGACGGCTCACGGCTGCGCAAGAGGAGGGCCGGCCCGCGAGGTGCGGACCGACCGGGGGATCAGAGCGTGATCCGGTAGTTGCCGAAGCCGTTGTCGGCCTCGCCAACGAACTCGATCTTGACGCCCTTGACGTCGGCGACGTGATCCTTGGCCCTCGGGCCGGACTGGAACATCACCGTGGTATCGGCGAGCGGCGCCAGCGACCAGTTGCCATCGGCCGCGGGGTTGATCGTCCCGATGTCGTGGATGTAGCGGACGATGATGTCGCGGTTGGTGTCGGGGCCGGTGAAGATGATGGTCTTGCCATCGGCGCCAGGGAAGAAGCCACCGCCGCCGGCGCGGTAGTTGTTGGTGGCGACGACGAACTTCGCCGTCTCGTCGATCGGCCTGCCGTCATAGCTGAGGTCGACGACGCGGTGGGCGTCGGGGTTGATGACGGCGCCCTTCTGGTCGTAGCGCGAGGGCTGCGAGATATCGATCTTGTAGGTCACGCCGTCGATGACGTCGAAATTGTAGGACGGGAAGGTGAGATCGATAAGGTCGGCATCCTTCGATCCGGCTTTCACCTGGTTGAAGATACCAGCCGAACGTTCGAGCCATTCGCGCACCTGCGCACCGGTGACTTCGACGGCGCGGATGGTGTTGGGATAGAGGTAGAGGTCGGCGACGTTCTTGATCGCCACCGGGCCGACTGGAACGTCGGTATAATAGTCCGGGCCGGGCTTGCCGCCAGCCTTGAACGGAGCGGCGGCGGAGAGCAGCGGCAGGCTCTCCCACTGCGTGCCCTTGAGGTTCTGCTTGAGATACCAGGTCTGGGCGATCGAGACGATCTGCACCGACGGGTCGTCGGCGACGAGCGAGAAGTAGGAGTAGAGCGGCGCGGCGGTCTCGCCGACCGGGCGACGCACGTAGTCGAGCGTCGCTTTGTGGTCCTTTTCGACGGGCGCCTCGACGCTGGCGACGTCCTGCACCGAGGGCACGACCTTGCCATTGGCGCGGGTGTAGATCGGACGCGCTTCGGACGTGCTGGAGACGATCTTCCAGCCGTCGGCGCCCCTTTCGAGCAGCAGGTCGATGAGCCCCATATGCGAGCCCCAGAAGCCGGCCATCACCGCCGGCTTGCCCATCAGCGTGCCCTTGTCGAGATCGGCGCCGGTGATGCCCTTGAAGTCGGTAGAGTTCGGGAACACCAGATGCTGGTGGCCGGTCATCACCACATCGATGCCATCGACGCCGGCGACGAACAGCGAGGCGTTCTCCATCATGTCGCCCTGCTGGCCGTCGATGCCGGAGTGGGAGAGCGCGATGATGAGATCGGCACCCTGTTCCTTCATCACCGGCACATACGCCTCTGCGGTCTTGACGATGTCGCGGACGGCGACCTTGCCGACGAGGTTGGCGGAATCCCAGATCATGATCTGGGGCGGCACGAAGCCGATGAAGCCGAGCTTGATGGTCTGCGGGTTGCCGTCGCCGTCGGTCAGGGTTTTCTCGATGATCTTGAACGGCGGCAAATAGGTCTTGTCCTTGAGCGGATCGTCGCCGGTGATCGAGGCGGCGTTGACGAGGTTGGCACAGACCAGCGGGAACTGCGCGCCGGCCAGCGACTTCGTGAGGAAGTCGAGGCCGTAGTTGAATTCGTGGTTGCCGAGCGTCGAGATCTCGTAGCCGAGCGTGTTCATCGCCGCGAAGGTCGGATGGACGTCGCCGTCCTTGAAGCCGCGCTCATAGGCGACGTAATCGCCCATCGGGTTGCCCTGGATGAGGTCGCCATTGTCGATGAGGAAGGAGTTGGTCGCCTCGGCGCGGAAATTGTTGATCAGCGCCGCGGTGCGGGCGAGGCCCATCGTGTCGTTGGGGGCATCGGCATAGTAGTCGTAGGGATAGATGGCGACATGGATGTCGGTGGTCTCCATCAGCCGCAGGTGCGCCTGGTTGGTTGCGGCTAACGCCGCGAACGGGTGCATGACGATCAGCGCACCCGCGCTGGCCGAGCCGGCGAGAAAGGCGCGCCGTGACAGGCGGGGATTGAAATTCATGTCGTTCTCCCTGTGCAAAATGGCTCGCGGGCGGAACGTCCGATCGGTATCGCTGGTTGAAGTGCCGCAGGCGAGTGTCTTCAATTGCCGGAGCGAGGTGACGCTGCGATGACTTCGGCAGAGGCAGACTGGCAAAGCTCGATCAATTGGTCAAATTCTGGATTTGATCCGGTCGCCAAGCTACAGTCCGACTCCAGCGGTGACGGAGAGTCCGAATGGTGAAGTGGCAGGGACGAGAAGAGAGCTCCAACATCGAGGATCGCCGCAGTGAGGGTGGCGGGCTCGGGGGTGGCGGAGGATTCGGCGGCGGCCTCGGATCCAATCCCTTCGGCCAGGGTTCGGGCGGCGGCTTCCGCCTGCCGAGCGGCCGCACCGGCGGCAGCCTCGGCAGTCTCGTCCTCATCATCGTCTTCGTCGTCATCGCGATGGCGTTCGGCATCAATCCGCTGACCCTGCTCAACGGCGACACGAGCTCGTCGACGACGACATCGGACAATTCCGTGCTGCCGCCGGTGCAGGGCGCGACTGAGGACGATCTGCGCAAATTCGTCGGCGTCATGGTCAAGGACACCGAGACTTACTGGGGCGACTATTTCCAGCAGCACGGGCAGACCTACACGCCGCCCAAGGTGGTGCTGTTCACCGGCGAGACCAATTCGGCGTGCGGGACGGCGGACACCTCGTCGGGTCCGTTCTATTGCCCGGACGACCGCAAGGTGTATCTCGATCTCGGCTTTTATCAGCAGTTGCGCGACCAGTTCGGCGCGCCGGGCGATTTTGCCCAGGCCTATGTGATCGCGCACGAGGTCGGCCATCACGTGCAGAACCTGCTGGGCATCCTGCCGCGCTTCAACCAAGCACGGCAAAGCATGAGCCAGGACCAGGCCAATGCATATTCGGTCAAGATCGAGCTGCAGGCCGACTGCTTCGCGGGCATGTGGGGCAAGGGCGAGTTCGATAAAGGGTTCCTCGACAGCGGCGATGTGGAGGAGGCGATCAATGCCGCCAACCAGATCGGCGACGATACGCTGACGCACAACACGATCTCGCCGCGGCAATACACGCACGGCACCTCGGCGCAGCGCATGCAGTGGTTCAAGACGGGGTATCAGTCGACCGACGTCAGCCAGTGCGACACCGGCGTGCAGTGACCGGACCGATCACGGATTAGTTAACTTTTTCTCGGGATTAGATTGACGTTTTAGCGAATGCTGCCGGTTCTCCGGCACTTCGCTGGTTCGGTCGAAGTTCTGACGCGAAATGTCCGCGCAATCGTCACATTTCGACCGGCAACCAATTGGCCGGTTTCAGGTTGATGCCACGACGCCAAATCAGCGTCCTTGGCGCGAACAGCGCGTCGAACAACCCCCAATTGAAGGGATATCAAAATGAAGAAGTTCGCACTTCTCGCGGCTGCGGGTCTTATCGCCACCGGCTTCGCCTCGACGGCGGCATTCGCCGACGACAGCTTCACCAAGGCCGACGCCAACACCGATGGCAAGGTCTCCATGGCCGAAGCTATGGGCGTCTATCCGACGCTGACGCAGGATATCTTCAACCAGGCTGACGCCAACAAGGATGGCAGCCTCGACCAGGCCGAATTCACGGCGCTCGAAGGCCTGACTGCTGGCCAGACCACGAACGGTGCCTCGTCGTCGTCCGCCGCGCAGTAGTCCAGCGTAGCAATGCCTGAGAGCCGCCCCCATCGGGGCGGCTTTCCTATGCCGCGGCGGGAATCCGCTCGGGTTTTTGTGCCATCCCCTTTTGCGCCCGCACCTGATTGAGGAAGCGGGTGAAGAGGTAGTGGCTGTCGTGCGGCCCGGGCGAGGCCTCGGGGTGATACTGCACCGAGAAGATCGGCTTGCCGTCGACGCTGAGGCCGGCGTTCGAGCCGTCGAACAGCGAAATGTGAGTCTGCGTCACGCCGGCCGGCAGGCTCTGGCTGATCACCGCAAAACCATGATTCATCGAGGTGATCTCGACCTTGCCGGTGGTCAAATCCTTCACCGGATGATTGGCGCCGTGATGGCCCTGATGCATCTTGCCGGTCTGGCCGCCGAGCGCGAGGCCGAGCAGTTGATGGCCGAGGCAGATGCCGAAGATCGGCTTGCCGGTCTCCATCAGCGTCTTGATTGTCGGCACGGCATATTTGCCTGTCGCCGCCGGATCGCCGGGTCCGTTGCTGAGGAAGATGCCGTCGGGATTGTGCCCGAGGATGTCCTTGGCGGTTGCCGTTGCCGGCACCACGGTTACCCGCGCGCCTTCATCGGCGAGTTGCCGCAGGATGTTGCGCTTGGCGCCGTAGTCGACCGCGACGATGTGGAACTCCGGGTTCTCGAGCTTGCCGTAGCCCTCGTTCCACTTCCACGGTGTCTGGTCCCATTTGTAGGTCTGGCCGGTCGTCACTTCCTTGGCGAGGTCAAGGCCTTCGAGGCCTGGGAAGGCCTTCAACTCGCCCATGATCGACCGTTCATCGAAATAGCCATCGGGCGCATGCGCGACGACGCCGTTCGGCATGCCGGATTCGCGGATGCGGGCGGTAAACGCCCTTGTGTCGATGCCGGTGATGCCGACAATGCCGCGCTTCTTCAGCCAGGTATCGAGCCGCTCGGAGGCCCGGTAGTTCGCCGGATTGGTGATGTCAGCCTTGAGCACGACGCCGCGGACGCCGGACAGAGCGGCCATGTTCACCGTCTCGATGTCCTCGTCGTTGGTGCCGACATTGCCGATGTGCGGGAAGGTGAACGTGACGATCTGCCCGGCATAGGACGGGTCGGTCAGGATCTCCTGGTAGCCGGTCATGGCCGTGTTGAAGCACACCTCGCCAGCCGCGTGGCCGACCGCGCCGATGCCGCGCCCTTCGAGGCGGGTGCCGTCGGAGAGAATCAGCAGGGCGGTCGCGGGCGTAGGCTGCCAGCCGGACATGGCGGGTCTCCAAGAGTTTGGCGATGCAGATTGAGGGCTTCCCATAGAAGCCTCAGTGCACCGGCGCAAGTGGCGGCGCCGGTCCCGAGCAGGTATATGGAGGCAAATCGTTGGATTTGAAGGGGATGACGGCCATGCGCGAGGCGATCAACGAAGGCTACAAGGCGGCCATGAAGGCTCGCGACCAGCGCCGCACGGCGACGCTGAGAGCGATCAACGCGGCGATCAAGGACAAGGACATCGCCAACCGCGGCGACGGCAAGGCGCCGTTGACCAACGAGGAGATCCTGGCGCTGCTGCAGAAGATGGTGAAGCAGCGCGAGGAGAGCTTTGCGATCTACGCGGAGGCCGGCCGCAACGACCTCGCGACGGTCGAAAAGGAAGAGATCGACATCCTCAACGAGTTCCTGCCCAAGGGATTGACCGATGCCGAGGTCGAAGCCGCGATCAAGGCCGCCATCGCCAAGACCGGCGCGGCGGGTGGCAAGGATATGGGCAAGGTGATTGCCTCGCTGAAAGCCGACTATCCGGGGCGGATCGATTTCGGCAAAGCCAGCGGCAAGGTGAAGGCGGCACTGGGGTAAATACTGATGGTATATGTCGCTCCGACAACAATGCCGAGTTGCGGTAGAAGATGAAATGACGTAATAACTCCGAAATCCGTCAAAGGACGGCGCTGACTGTTCAGGGGCGGGAATGGTTGGATTTAGAGCGCTAGCATTTAGTACTGTCCTCGTCGTGTTTTCTGCAGGCGCGGCTCTTGCGGATT
>CAZNAE010000048.1:0-23813 GCA_964570695.1 uncultured Devosia sp. | reverse complement strand
AGCCACGGTCGAACTGCATGCCTTCGACGACATCGAGTTCGGTCTCGGCGGTCTTGGCTTCCTCCACCGTGATGACACCTTCATTGCCAACCTTCTCCATCGCGTTGGCGATCATCTCGCCAATCGACTTCTCGCCATTGGCGGAAATCGTCCCGACCTGGGCGATCTCGGACGACGACGTGATCTTCGTCGCTTTCTTCGCAAGGTTGGCAACAACCTCGACGACCGCGAGGTCAATACCGCGCTTCAGGTCCATCGGGTTCATGCCAGCGGCAACGAGCTTGACGCCTTCGTTGACAATAGCCTGGGCCAACAGAGTTGCGGTCGTCGTGCCATCGCCCGCATGATCATTGGTCTTGGAAGCTACGGCGCGAACCATCTGCGCGCCCATGTTTTCGAACTTGTCTTCGAGCTCGATTTCCTTGGCGACGGTGACGCCATCCTTGGTGATGCGAGGTGAACCGTAGGATTTGTCGATCACGACATTGCGGCCTTTCGGACCGAGCGTAACCTTCACTGCGTTGGCGAGAATATTGACGCCGCGCACCATCTTGTCGCGAGCTTCAGTCGAGAACTTTACGTCTTTGGCGGCCATGTAAGGCGCTCCTAGATTGGCGGATTGAACGACGAAGAGCGAATGCCCTACGCCTCGATCACGCCCATGATGTCGGTCTCTTTCATGATCAGCAGCTCGTCGCCGTCGAGCTTGACCTCGGTCCCGCTCCACTTGCCGAACAGGATGCGATCGCCGGCCTTGACGTCTGGGGGCACGACTTTGCCGGTCTCGTCGCGGGCACCTGGGCCAACAGCGATGATCAGGCCCTCCGAGGGCTTCTCTTTGGCGGTATCGGGAATGATGATCCCGCCCTTGGTCTTGTCTTCACCGTCAATGCGGCGGACGACCACACGGTCGTGCAGCGGGCGGAAGGTCATAGCTGTTCCTGAGGTTGCGTGCCGGATGCGGCACCCATGCCTTGTAGCACTCAATCGGTGAGAGTGCTAATCGCGAGGGATCGAGCGGCCTACAGAAGCTTTCTCGTTGCCACCCGCGGCAGGAATCGGCTCAAGGCGGCGGGATGAACAGTCCGCTTCCGCGGATCACCGTTGAAGAGGTCCGTTCCGCCACGTCTCGTACTCTTGCCGCGCATCGTCGCGTAGGGGATAGTATTTCCGCATGTCGCCCCCTTGCGACAAACGGAACCGGGTGAACTCCTCCCAGTCCGCGTGCGCGCCGGCGCGGGTCAGCAAGTCGCCCGCCATCGCGATGGGGACCACGACCGCGCCGTCGTCGTCGGCCACGATGATGTCGCCCGGCAGGACCAGCGCGTCGCCGCAGGCGATCGGTACATTGACGCCCCAGGGGATGATGTTGGTCTGGGCGTGAAAGTTCGGCGTGAAGCCACGCACCCAGATGCCGAGATCCAGGGCCACCGCCGGCCCGGCGTCGCGGATGCAGCCGTCGATCACGACGCCCACCCCGCCTTTGCCGGCAAAGTAGGTGAGCATCATCTCGCCGAAGATGCCGCTGTCCATGTCGCCGCGCGCGTCGACCACGATCATGTCACCGGGCTCGGTGTGGTACATCACATGGCGGTGCAGTTGCTTTTCCGGATCGTCGTATTCGGCAGCGCCGAACTGGTCTTCCCGCTTGGGCATGAACTGCAGGGTCAGCGCCGGACCGGCGGCGATCTTGCCGGGCTTGCGGGACTGCGGACCGCGGATATTGGGGTGGCGTACCCCCATGTTGAAGAGCTCACCGGCGATGGTCGCACTGCCGATCTTCTGCAATGCGTCGACGATCGGTCGCGGCGGCCGGGTGATGTTGGGGGTATGGGTCAAGATGCACTCCGGCAGGTTAGCCTTTGGTGGCGCCGGCGGTGAGGCCGCCGACGAACAGCTTTTGAAAGACGAGAAACAGAAGAACGATCGGCACCGTCATCACCATCGAGGCGGCCATCACGCCACCCCAGTCGGTATTGAATTCAGTCGAGAACTCGGCAAGGCCGATGGGCAACGTCTTCACCGACTGGTCCTGGGCGAAGACCAGCGCGAACACGAACTCGTTCCAGCAGGTCACGAACGAATAGACGACGACCGCGACCACGCCGGGCATCGCGAGCGGCAGCGTGATGCGGAACAGCACGCCGAGCCGGCTCGCTCCATCAATGATCGCGGCCTCTTCGAGCTCGGGAGGGATGCCGCGGATGTAGCTCGTCAACATCCACACGCTGAGCGGCAGTGTGATGATCGTATAGACGAGGATCAGGCCCCAATAGGTGTTGATCAGATGCAGATAGCGCAGCGTGATGAAGAGCGGCACGATGATCGCTGCGGTGGGGAGCAGCTGGCCGACCAGAACAAAGGTCTGCAGGAACGATTTGCCGCGAAACTCGAAGCGGGCGAAGCCGTACGAGGCGAACACCGCGAGGATGAGAGCGACTGCCGTGGCGCCGCCGGCGATGATGACGCTGTTGAGGAAGTAATGCGGGATATTGGAGTTAAAAAGCACCGTCGCATAGTTGCCGAGCGTCGGCTCATTCGGCAGCCAGTGCGGCGGCACCGTGAACAGCTCGGGCAGTTTCTTGATCGAGCTCAGCGCCATCCACGCGAACGGGAAGAGGCAGACCGCGACGAGCACGAGGGCGAGGATGGCAATCATCGCCGAAGCGGCCGGCGGCCGGCGCACCGGAGAGCTTGCGGCGCTCATTTCGCGGCCTCAAGATTAGCTGGAATGACCCTGATGTAGATGGCGACGATGACCGCTGCGATGATGAAGAACAGCACCGAGAGTGCAGCTGACGCGTTGAACTGGAAGCTCACGAAGGCAAGCTGATAGATCTGGATCGGAGTGATGAGGCTGAGGTTTGCCGGCCCGCCCTGTGTGATCGCATAGATCAGCGTGATGCCGTTGAGCCCCCAGATGACCAGCAGCAGCGTGACGGCGACGAGAACCGGCCGCACCTGCGGCAAGGTAACATACCAAACCTCGTCCCAGAACGAGGCGCCGTCGACCTTGGCGGCTTCATAGAGATCGGCGGGGATCGCTTGCAGGCCAGCGAGCACCATGATGGCGACGAATGGAAAGAGCTTCCACACATTGATGGCGATCAATACCGGCATAACGGTGTTGGTGTTGGTCAGCCACCCGATCGGACCGGGAATCACGTGCGCACCGGTGAGCATGTAGTTGATGATCCCGAACTCGGTGTGGAACATCCACGCCCAGGTCGTCGCGGCCACAATGCCGGGCACCACCCACGGAATGAGCGCGATCGAGCGGACTGCCGACCGCCCCCAGAAGTCGAGATTGAGCAAGATCGCCACGAGGGTCCCAAGGATCACCTGAAAGACGATCGATCCGCCGACGTAGTAGATGAGGTTGGTGAACGCCTGCCAGGTGACGTAGGGCCGAAGCACGTTGGCGTAGTTCTTGGTTGTGAAGGCGCCATGCGCGTCCACGGCCGAGAGATAGACCGTGTAGACAATCGGATAGGCGATGAGCATCAGCAGGACGAGGATCGCCGGCAGAATGAAATAGAGCCCGACGCGGCCGCTCATTGCGCGCTCCTCAAGCCATGACTTCGTGACGATCCGGAGGTGTCATCCCCGCGAGAGCAGGAGCCCATCTTGCCGCTGACGCAAAACGGAAAGAACGAGCACCTGCTTCCGGGGAGGACTCCTATTGGTGATCTGGGCTCCGGAGCGGCGCTCCGAAGCCCAGACCGTTTAGCTATCCAGGAGAGCCTGGATCTCCTGGTTGGCCTGGTCCATCGCGGCCTGCGGGGTCTGCTGGCCCGTGAGGATGCGCTGGATTCCGTTGAACATTGCCTGGCTGATCTCCACCCAATGCGGCGTGATCGGCGTCGGTCGGCCATACGGCAGCATGCCGGCAAACGGCTTCAGCAGCGGATCCTGGAAGCGCGGCAGGGCGAGCGACGACACGCGGGCCGGGAAGGTATCCGTGAAATAGCCCATGTTCTCGGTGGTGTTGAGGAACTGCAGGAACTTCTTGGCGTCCGTGGGATTGGCCGCGTCCTTGGGGATCACATAGCTCCAGCCGTTGAGGATGCCCGCGGTGTTCTTGCCTGCCGGATGCGGCGTCATGAACGCGCCGATTTTAAGGGTCGGCGCCGCCTGCGCGATCGGGGCGATGTCGTACTGCCCGGTGAGATAGCTCGCCACCTTGCCCGCGACAAACAGTTGCCGGGCGGCAACGCCGTCGTTCTGCAGCGTCGAATCGGGCGAGATCTTGTTGGCGTAGAAGTCGGTGTAGAACTTTATCGCCGCCACGGCCTCGGGTGAGTTGATGACGGCGGTCTTGCCGTCGGCCGATATGATGTCGCCGCCGTTCATCCAGACCATCGGCAGCGCGCGGGTGATGGTGTTGCCGAACTCGCCACCGCCGGTGATCGCCATGCCGAAAACGCCACCCGTGGTCATCTTCTTGGAGGCGGCCACCCAATCGTCCCAGGTCTGCGGTGGATTGTTGGGGTCGAGGCCGGCCGCCGTGTAGTCAGCCATATTGTAAATCAACGCCGTACATTCGATCCGGTAAGGGATGGCGTACAGTTGACCCTGGTAGGTGTCCTCGGCGATGACGGCCTTGTTGAAGTCATCCTTCTGCTGGATGGTGTCATCGAGCGGCAGAACCAGATCGTTCTGCGCGTAGCCCTGCACCCACCCGTGCTGGACCTCGATAATGTCGGGACCGGACCCCGACTGCAGCGCCGTCATCACCTGCTGCGGCAAGCCGTTGCTGGTGGTGATCTGCAGCTTGATGTTGATGTCGGGATTGGCCTTGTGGAAGTCGTCGGCCAATTTCTGCGCCCGCGCCTGGCTCCAGTTCGGCGTCCACCAGACGACGTCACCCGCGTAGACGGCGGTGGTCAATGTCAGCGCCGAGACCGCAAGCCCAAGAGCGGTCAGTTTCGTCCTTAGTCTCATCTTCGTCCTCCCTGTGGCGGCGTTTCGCCGCTTTTCCTGCCGGCCGCGATGGCCGGCGTTCCTATTCCGCCGCGACTGATGCGGCATGCTTCGTGAAAGTCGTTCGCGCCGCCGACCACGACGGTCCGAGCGAATCCTGGTTGAGGATCAATGCCCGCATGAAGCCGATCGTGTAGGCATTACCGGCATGCCATGGCGATTTCGAGCCGTGCAGATCCGGCACGTGATCGGGCACAAGAACACCGTTGTAGTTCTCGTCGCGAAGGATTCGGACGATCTCGGTCATGTCGACGTCGCCCTCGTCGATGAAGGTCTCGACGTAGTGCGGTACCTTTCCGCGCACGTTGCGAAAGTGGACGTAGGCCAGCGCACCTGCGCGCGCGAAACGCCGCGTCGTCTCGTAGATGTCGCCGCCCGGCATTTCGGCGAGCGACCCAATGCAGAATTCTAGGGCGTTGGCAGGCGACGGTACGATGTCGAGCAGCCGATCGTATTTGGCGTGCGTATTGACCAGGCGTGCCGTGCCACGGAGAAAGTCAGCAGGCGGATCGTCGGGGTGGGCCGCCAGCCTGACGCCGGCTTCCTCGGCGACCGGCACGAGCTCCTTGAGGAACCACTCAAGCCGCTGCCAAAGCTCCGAGTGCGAGACGGTGGCCGACTTGGCGCCGGGGACCGGCTCTCGATAGCGCATATTCCAGATCATGCCGTCGGGGATCGGCGTCCGTGAGTCGAACCTGTCCATGTCGAAGCTGACTGTCATGGCGCCGCCGCGAGCGGCCGGCCGCCGCTGCCAGCCCCAGACGCCCGCCAGCGAGAAATTGTAGCCGATCACCGGAATGCCGGCGCGGCCCGCATCGCGCACCAGACGCTTGAGGCCGTCCATCTGCGCGCGCTTGTTGGGCCCGTCGAGCAACACGTCCGACCAGAATTTTGGCGAGAAATTCTCGAGCGCGGCAACCTTCAGGCCCTGCCCGGCGAGCATCGCAACGATGCCCGACATCTTGTCGTAGTCCCACAGCGGCTCGTCGATGACCGCGCCATTAGGCGGGCCAACCTCGCCGCGCTCGTAGGCAGCGACTTCGTCCGGCGTCCCTTTGCCGTAGGTGTTGAGGTGGATGACGACGTCGGTCACGCCAAGCTGCGCCGCGAATTTCGCGCCGTCGCTCGTCAGATTGTCACCGCTTAAGGTGAGCCCGACCCGCATCGTTCCTCCCCGATCGCCTGGCTCTTCCGGCCATTTCAGTTCGTATTTGAACTTGCGCAATCCGATACGTAACAATGCGACAGCCTAGTTCGGCTGTCAATCGGCGCTACTCGCGCTTCATCACCGCATCGCCCTTGGCGACGCCCGCGACATTGATCGAGCCGTCGAACAACGGCACGTCGAACGGCTGGTAGGGGTATTTCGCGCAGGCCTCTTCGTTGAGTTCAACCCCGAGACCGGGTGTGGTGGGGGCAAGGATGTCGCCGTTCTCAAACACCAGCGTCTCGCGCACCAACTCCTTCCGCCACGGCACGTCGACGCTCACCGTCTCGAAGATCATGAAGTTGGGCACGGCGACCGAGGCGTGCAGCGTCACGGCATTCATCACCGGTCCGACCGGATTATGAGGCGCCACCGGAATCATGTGCCAGTGCGCCAGATGGGCAAAGCGCTTGGTCTCGCCCATGCCGCCGGCGTGCGACACGTCGGGCTGGAGGATATCGACGGCCTGCTTCTCTAGCGCCTCGAGGAACCATTTCGGCTCGAACCAGCGCTCGCCCGCCGCGATCGGCACCGGCGAGTGCTGTCGGACATCGACCAACGCGTCGATCGCCTCGGGCGGCACCGGCTCCTCGATCCAGGTCAGGTCGAACGGCGCCATTGCCTGGCACATCTTGATGGCGGTTGGTACGTTGAAGCGGCCGTGGCAGTCGAGCATCAAATCGACATCCGGCCCCACCGCCTCGCGCACCGCCGCCACCACCTCGACCGAACGATTGAACAGTGCCCGGTCCATCTCGAGGCTGGCATTTTCGAACGGGTCCCATTTGAGCGCGCGGTAGCCCATATTGTGGACCGCATTCCTGGCGTTCGCGGCATAGGCGTCGGGGGTCGTCGCGCCGAAGAACCAGTGGTTGGCGTAGCATTTGACCCGATCGCGGTATTTGCCACCGAGCAGCTCGAACACCGGCACGCCGAGCGCCTTGCCCTTAATGTCGAGGAGCGCCGCCTCGATCGCACCAAGTGCCGTGCGGAACACCGCGCCGGTGCGCCAGTAGGAGTCGCGGTGAAGCTGCTCGATGATGGCGTCGACTTCGAATGGGTTTCTGCCGATCAGCACCCGCTCTAATTCCTCTAGCGCCGCGACGATGGCCAGCGTCTTCCACTCGAGCGTCGCCTCCCCTACCCCCTCGACCCCATCATCCGTGTAGAGTTTCACGAACACGAAATTGGTGCGCGAGACGTTGGCGACGAAGACTTTCTGCGCTCTGATCTTCATGATTTGTCCTCAGCCGCCAGCGGCTGCGATGTGAAGCCTGGGGATGGCGATGGCTAGATTGACTCTTGGGCGTGTCCAGATTTGAACTGGATGAGTTCATATTTGCATGCTATGGGCGGCCTAATTGCACTGTCAACCTCACGAGACGAGCCAATGAGCAGCGCTGCGGGCGGTATCGCCCTCAAGCATACCATCCCGGTGATCGATCGGATGATGGATGTGCTCGGCCAACTCGAGCGGCAAGCCGAGGGCGTGACCATCCGCGAGCTGACCAAGCGGCTGTCGCTGCCCCGCACCACCGTGTACCGCATCCTCAATACGCTCCAGCAGCACGACGTCGTCCGTCGCGACGACGGCGGCGGCTATCACCTCGGGCATCGGCTTCTCAGCATGGCCTCGCAGGTATCGACGAAAATGCACGAGATCGACCTGGCGGCGATCGGCCAGCCGTTCCTCGATCGTCTCGCCAGCGAAGTTGGTGAGGGAATCAAGCTATCGGTGATCGACGACCAGGGGATCATGGTGCTGGCAGCGGCGGCCGGCCGCCGCGAATATGCGCTCACGGTGGTGCCCGGCCAGCGCATGCCCATTCACGCCGGCGCCGCCGGCAAGTTGCTCCTGGCCCATTTGTCGCCCGACCGACAGGCGCATTGGCTCGCGACCCCGCTAGTCGCCTTTACCCCACGGACGATCACCGATCCGAAGCGGTTGAAGTCCGAGATGGCGAAGATCCGGCGCCTTGGCTGGGCGCAGGACAAAGGCGAGAGCGCGCCGTCCATCCAGGCCTATGCCGCGCCGGTATTTTCCAAGGACGGCCGGATGGTCGCGGCGCTGTCGATCCCGTTCCTCGCCGGCACAACGCCACATCGGATGGAAGAAATCCGTATTGCCGCAATCGACGCGGCGCGCGCCATGAGCGCCGCGATCCCGGCCTGACGCCCCATCACGGGTAGTGGTTGAAGAGGTTGCCGACGTCCGGCACGTGCCCGGCCACCCGATCGCTGATTGCCGTCATCCGCTCGAATGCCGACGACGGAATGGCCGCCGCCAGTGCGGCAACGTTGGCCACTGCCTGCTCACGGTTCTTTGCTCCGGCAACGACTGAGCTGACGCCCGGCCGGGCCAGAGCCCAGCGCAACGCCAGCGTCGCGAGCGGCAGATCGAGTTTGCTCGCGAGCTGCTTGAGCTCCTCGACACCTGCATAGACATACGGCCAGATATCAGCGCGAAACGGCAGGATGGTGTGCCGCTGATCACCGGGCCGAAGACCTGGATCGCGCCCGAACTTTCCCGTCAGGATGCCGTGCGCCAGTGTGCTGTAGGCAACGACCGCGATGCCGTTGGCGGCACAATATGGAATGATGTTCGTCTCGGGATGACGCCAAAGCAGATTGTAACCAAGCTGGTGCGCGTCGATGCGCCCGATTTCGGCAATTTGCTGCATCTGCGGTACTGAAAAATTGCTCACGCCGACAGCCGCGATCTTGCCCTGTCGGCGTGCGAGTTCCATGCCCTCCATCGTCGGACGCATGTCGCGGCCAGAACGGGGCCAATGGATGTAGTAGAGGTCGATGGCCTCGACCCGTAGCCGCTTCAGACTGCCTTCGATCTCGGTAAGCATCGCCGCCGCGGTCAGCTCCGGCGTGTCGGACTTCGAGGCGAGAAACATGGTCTCGCGCCTGCCGCGAGCGAAGTTGCCGAGCAGTTCCTCCGAGTGCCCGCCGCTGTAGCGCGCGCCAGTATCGAAGTGACGGATGCCGGCCTCATAGGCGGTTTCCATCGCGGCAATGAGATCAGCGTCGTTGGCACCCTTGTCGTACCACGACCCGCCGAGCGCCATCGGCAGCACGTGCTTTGCGCTGGGTCCGAGCGTGACCGGAAGGATGGAGGGGTCAACCGTCAGCACGGCGATTTGCTGGGGGGCGCCATCACTCATGTGCTCTCGCGGATAATGAGTTCTGGATCGATCAGCGTCACCCGCGGCTCGGGCAGCTTCTCGCCTGCGCCGATCAGTCGCATCAGGCGGTCGACGGCCATTCGCGACACCGCGTCTACATCATAGTTCACGGTCGAGAGCGGCGGCTCGCCAAATTCGGTGAAGGCAATGTTGTCGTAACCCATGATCGCGAGGTCTTCGGGGATCCGCACCTTATGCTTGTGGCACCAGCGCAGCGCCCCGAGCGCCAGCGAGTCGTTGTCGGTGAACGCCGCCGTCGGCCGCTTGCTCCCATTCATCAGCTGGTCGAGCGCGAAGTAGCCGTGGCGCGCATAGTGGCCGTTGGTGGCAACGACGAGATCTGGATCGAAACCAATGCCGCTTTCGACCAACGCCTGCTGGTAGCCCTCGAGCTTCTCATCGTTGCCGTTCGGATGGGATGCGTCGAGAAAGCCGATCCGCTTGTGCCCTCGGCCGATCAGGTAGCGCGTCGCCTGGAAACCGCCGCTGCGGTCGTTGACGCTGACCCCGTCGATGCCGGAGTCGGGGTCGGCGATCAAGAGGACGAGTGGAAAGTTTGCCCGCCGCAAGGGGCGCAGATGCTCGAGGTCGCGGTGCCGCGCCGGATAGATCAGAATGCCGTCGACCTGACGGGAGCGGAACATATCGACGACCTTGATTTCCTCCTCGAGGGTATTGTTCGAGGTAGCGAACAAGGTGCCGTAGCCGCGCTCGGCCAGGGCGATCTCCACGGCCTGTGCGGTATGGGTCAGCGTCGGGTTGAGGATATCGGTCAGCACCAATCCGATGGTGCGCGTCTCGCGACTGACGAGGGCCTTGGCGATATGGTTGGGGACATAGCCCAGCTCCAGCGCGGCCGACTGGATCTTGCTGCGGGTCTCGACCGGGATGCGCTCGCTCTGGCGCAATGCCAGCGACACGGTGTTGGTCGAGAATCCCGTTCTCGCCGCGATGTCGCGTAGCCGGACAATCGCCTTACCCAAGACGCGCTCCGCAGGCTTGCCCGGAGTAGTCCGGCCCGGCGCGTTCGCTGTCATGTTTGCCCGCGTCGATCACGGTCGTTAGCCTAGCCTCGCGTTGATAGCTCGCGTCGCCACCAAGACCTTACCGAAACCAGCATTGATGTGCCCGTCCGCGGTTGTCCAGCCGTCAGGCAGGGACACTTTCGGTCTGCAAGCGCTTGATCGCCCTGTATTGCAGGCTGTCGGGCGCCATCTCCATCAGTTCGATGCGGTTGCCGTCGGGGTCTTCGAGCCAGGCCTGACGATTTCCATCGATGGCCGTCTTGAGCGGCAGCAGCAGACTGAGCCCCGCGGCAGCGACCTGGGCCAGGACTTTGTCGATATCGTCGACCGTCAGGCAGAGATGGTTCATGCCGTTCGCATCCCAGCCCGGCGCCCGGTCGGTTTCCGCACCAGGAAACACCTCGAGATACTGCGCGTCGGTGATCCGCAGATAGACGAGCCACACCGATCCATCGTCCTTGTGGAGCCGCAGCATCTCGGGAAAGCCGAGCTTGTTGATATAGTAATCGAGCGAGCGGTCGAGGTCCGTCACCTTGATCGCCACATGGCCAAGACCATTGATACCCTGCATTTCGGCTCCTCCCTTTTGGCGTTTGGCGGCTCGGATGACATCTCCGGCTGGACCCGGAGCGCGGCCTCAATGCGCCAACCATGCGAACGTTAATACGTCCAGAAGACATCCGAGGCAGTCGTGTTTGTCAATCGACTTCATAACGCCGAAACGAAGATGCGGTGGCGACCACCAATATGCGCCATTCATAACTATCTGTTTTTCATATGTTATTTTATCTTCTAGAGCATTGTGTCAGTCGTGACTGCTCCTATCGAACAGAGCGAGCTGCCATCCCCGCGATCTTTGTTGTCGGAAAATACCCCGTTGACGCGTGATCGAAGACGCATTTATGTTAACGATAATACGTTTCCGAAGAAGCGACGGCGCCGACAGATGGCTGAAGCCACGGGGCGCGGGGAGGAGATTGTCCATGGCCTTTCGCTGGAGCCGATGGTCGCCGCAGTTTGCGCTCTCGCCGGCGATTGCCGTGACGGCCGTGGCATTCGCGGGCTCGATCGGCTGGACGATCTGGATGTCGCTGACCCGCAGCCGGCGCTTCGCCGACTATTCGATCAACTGGGCCGAATGGCCCCGCCAGTACAACCGCCTGCTCAACGACGACATCTTCATCACGGCGCTCAAGAACATGGTAGTGCTGGGCGTCGGCAGCCTGCTGGCAATCGTCTTCGGCTTCGTCCTTGCGGCGATGATCGATCGCGAAAAGCGCGGCGAAGGCATCTTCCGGACCGTATTCCTCTACCCGCTGGCGGTGTCGCTCATCGTCACCGGCCTCGCCTGGCGCTGGCTATTCAATCCGACGCTCGGCGTTGAGAATTTCCTGCACGAGATCGGCCTGCCCTGGGCGAAATTCGACTGGCTCAACTACCCGCAGACCGCCATGTACGGCATCATCCTCGGCACCGTCTGGCAGGGCGCGGGCTTCTACATGGCCCTGATGCTGTCGGGACTCAAATCGATCAACACGGAGATTTGGAGCGCCGCGCGCCTCGATGGCGTGAGCTTCTGGCGGCTCTACGCCGAAATCATCATCCCGATGATGAAGTTCACCTTCCTCACCTGCGCGATCCTGCTCTCGCTTGGCGTCGTCAAGGCCTACGACATGGTCTACGCGATGACCAATGGCGGGCCCGGCCAATCCACCTGGGTGCCCGCCTACTACACGATCGACGCCTACTGGCAGAAGCAGAACCTCGGCCTCGCCTCGGCAGCCGCCGTGGTGATGCTGGCGATCACCGTCGCGATCTTCCTGCCGTTGGTCCTGCTGACGTCCTGGCAACAGCGCCGCCAAGAGGCGAAAGTGCAATGACCAGCATCGCCGAATCCTCGCTGCAGCAGAGCCGCGCCCTTGCCGAACCGGTTGTGTTCCCGCGCAGGAAGAAGCGGATCAGCGGCCGCTCGATCGCCATCATGGTGTTCCTCACGATCTGCGCGCTGTTCTTCTGCGTGCCGCTCTACGTGGTCGTCGTCACCTCGCTCAAAAGCATGGACCAGATCCGGCAGGGCGACATCTTCTCCCTGCCCTGGAGCTTCAATTTCGACGCATGGGTAACGGCCTGGGACAAGTCCTGCTCGGGGACGAATTGCCAGGGGGTCAAGGTCGGCTTCGTCAACTCGCTCGAGATCCTATTTCCGAGCCTGATCCTTTCCATCGCCCTCTCCTCCGTCACCGGTTACGCGCTGGCGCTGTGGCAGGTGAAATGGGCCAACGGCTTCCTGTTCGTCCTCTTCCTCTGCGCCTTCGTGCCGTTCCAGATCATCATGGTGCCGCTGATCCTGATCACCGGCTTCCTCCATGTCTACGGCACGATCTGGGGCATCGCGGTGGTGCACGCGGTGCTCGCGATGCCGATCCTGACGCTGATCTTCCGCAACTATTACAAGGGTATTCCACAGGAGATCATGAGCGCCGCCATGATGGACTCCGGTTCGTTCTGGCGGATCTTCGGCGAGATCATCCTGCCGATGAGCGGCAACATCCTGATCGTCGTGTTGATCCTGCAGATCACCTCGATCTGGAACGATTTTCTGATCGGCCTGACCTATGGCGGCATTGGCACGCAGCCGATGACCGTCATCCTCGCCAATGTCGTAATCACCGCGCTTGGGGAGGCTAATTACAACGTCGATATGGCCTCCGCGCTGCTGACTGCGTTCCCACCGCTCATCATCTATTTCGTGCTCGGCCGGTTCTTCGTCCAGGGCATCACCGCCGGCGCGATCAAGGGGTAGAGGCTGATGCCGCACGTGCAGTTTGAAAAGATCGTCAAAGCCTACGGCCGCGTCACCGTGCTGAAGAATCTCGACCTCGAGATCAATGATGGAGAGTTCGTGGTGTTGCTCGGGCCGTCAGGTTGCGGCAAGACCACGCTGCTCAACCTGCTGGCCGGCCTGGTCGATGTGAGCTCGGGCCGCATTCAGATCGGCGGCAAGGACGTGACCGACCTCGACCCCAAGGATCGCGGGCTCGCCATGGTGTTCCAGAGCTACGCGCTCTACCCGACTAAGACGGTGCGCGGTAACCTCAAGTTCGGCCTCGCTGCCGCCAGGCTCGGCCGCGCCGAACAGGAGCGCCGGATCGCCTGGGCCGCCAAGCTCCTGCAGATCGAGGGCCTGCTCGACCGCAAGCCGGCGCAGCTCTCGGGCGGGCAGCGGCAGCGCGTCGCCATCGGGCGTGCGCTGGTCAAGCAGGTCGGGGTGTTCCTGTTCGACGAGCCGCTCTCCAACCTTGACGCCAAACTCCGAACCGAGACACGCATTGAGATCAAGCGGCTCCACGACGAAACCAGATCCACCATCGTCTATGTGACGCACGACCAGATCGAAGCGATGACCATGGCGACCCGTATCGCCATCATGGACGCAGGCGTCATCCAGCAGTTCGACACGCCCGATGCGGTCTACGACAAGCCGGCGAACCTCTTTGTCGCAGGCTTCATTGGTACGCCGGCGATGAACGTCTTTCCGGCAAGCATTTCGCTAACGAACGGTCGACCGACCGCAGCGCTCAGCGGCGTCGACGCCGAGGTCGATCTCAGCCGCTACGACTTCATGGCGCCGCCACGCGACGGCGCCAGCGTCAAACTGGGGCTGCGGCCTGAGCACTTCCTGGTGCCGAATGAGGCGAGCGGGGACGCCGCAGCGCTGTTCCGGTTGCCGGTCCAATACACCGAGAAAACCGGCGCCGACGCGACGGCTTACTTCAAGACCGAACAGGGTCTGCTCGCTGTCAGCATCTCCCCCGAACGGGTCGGCGAGCTGCGACAGGGCGATCTCGCGACCCTGAGCTTCCCGCACGGAAAGGTGCACGCATTCGACGCCGCAAGCGGCCGGAGGCTGTAGCGGCGGACCGGTCGGGCCTCTCGCCCGCCGGACAGAATTCACACGGCACTGACCCGACCGAAGCCCTCGGCGGGCAGCGCCACGATGAGAGACGGATCTCGCCGAGATCCACAATGGGAGGACTATCGATGCTTGCCAAAGGACTTGCCGGGCTCAGCGCAGCCCTCATGCTGACTGCGACGGCCTACGCTGCCGACCCGACGCCGCTGACGATCTACCACTCCTGGTCGACCCCCAGCGAAATGGCGGCGCTCAACGTGCTGAAGACCGACCTTGCCGGCCAGAATATCGGTTGGACCGAGATCGCCATTCCGCACGACACGGGCGCCAATGTCAGCCTCACCAACATGGTGACCGGCGGCAACCCGCCCAACGTGTTCATGAACTCCGATCCCGGCATCATTCGCGATCTCGTCAAGCAGGGCGCGATCATGGACCTGACGAAGTTCTTCACCGACAACAACATCGCCCAGAACCTGCCGCCGACCGTGCTCAAGGAGATCACCGTCGATGGCAAGATCTACAAGGCGCCGGCCGGCATCCACATCGACGGCATGGTCTATTACAATATGGATGTCGCAGCGAAGTCCGGCGTCGATCCGACCAAATGGACGTCGCTCGACGACATGTGGAAGGACTTCGACAAGGTGAAGGCCGCCGGCTTCCAGCCTCTCGCGGTCGGCAGTCAGGATTTCCAGGTCGGCTATCTCACCCACGCGCTGATTGCGGCCGAAGCCGGCCCGGATATCTACAACCGCTTCTATGGCCCGACGGTCGATCCAAAAGTGTTCGATGAGCCGGCATTGAAGGACGCGATCGACTGGGTGCGCAAGTTCAGCCTCCAGGTCGACGCAGGCTCGCAGAACCGCGCCTGGAACGACACCACCAGCCTAGTGATCACCGGCAAGGCCCTGATGCAGATTCATGGCGACTGGATGAAGGGGGAATGGCGGAATGCCGGCAAAGTCGCCGGCAAGGACTTTGGCTGCATCAACATTCCCGGCACCAAGGCACTTGCGGTGACGGTGGACGCCTGGAACTTCCTCGACGGTCCGAATGTCGCCGACGCCCAGAAGCAGGCCGAGCTCGAATTCGCCAAGCTCGATACCGACCCGAAGGTCACCGCCGATTTCGCCGCCAAGAAGGGCTCGACGCCGGTTCGCCTCGACGTCGCCCCGGACAGCCTCGACCAATGCAACGTGCTGGTGCTCAACTCGCTCAAGGATGAGAGCAAGTCGGTGCAGAACCCCTTCAACATCTCCGACAGCGACTGGGTCCGCTCGGTCTGGAACGTGATGTTCAAATTCTGGGGCGACCAGACCATGACCTCCGACGATGTCATCAAAGAACTCAAGGATCAGTACAACACCATCTTTGGCTGATCGTTTCGCTCGGCGGGGGCCCAACGCCCCCGCCGACTCCTCTACCAGGGTGCTCCGCTGGATCGCCTGCACACAAGTCCATAGTAATGACCAATACCACCAAGCCCCAGTTCAACCGGCGCGGACGAACCCTGCTGCCCGGCCAGGTTTCGCAACTCGCCACGATCGCCAGCGATGGTACCGGGCGCACAGTGCTGTTCGAGGCCGACGAGATCATCGAGGCGCCGAACTGGACGCCCGACGGTAAGCATCTCGTCGTCAATGCAGGCGGCGAGCTCTGGCGATTTGCAACAGACGGCCGCGCTACCCCGGCCAGGATCGATACCGGCAGTATTCGCGATCTCAACAACGACCACGTCCTGTCGCCAGATGGAACGACGATCTATGTAAGCGACAATAACGGCCACCTCTACGCGCTGCCCATCGCCGGCGGTCAGCCGCGGCGCGTGTCGAACCTGCACAGCGCGCCGCACCACTACTATCTGCACGGCATCTCGCCCGACGGGCTGACGCTCGCTTACGTGGCGGTCGAAGGACCAGCGGAGCACCGCCGGATCAACATGTTCACAATTCCGGCCGCAGGCGGTCCCGATACTCGGCTGAGCGATGTGCCCTACCCCAATGACGGGCCGGAATATTCGCCGGACGGCGGGTGGATCTATTTCAACTCCGAGCGCGACGCGAAAGTGCCAGGGCACGCCCAGTGCTACCGCATGCGACTGGACGGAACAGGCATTGAGCAGCTGACGTTCGACGTCCGCGTCAACTGGTTTCCGCATTTATCGCCCGACGGCAAATCCGTGGTCTTCATCAGCTACCCGGCCGGCACCACAGGCCACCCGCCCAACAAGGATGTGACCCTGCGCTTCATGCGGCCCGATGGCAGCGGCCAGCGCGACATCGTCTCGTTCCTCGGCGGCCAGGGGACGATCAACGTCAACAGCTGGGCGCCTGACAGCCAGCATTTCGCCTATGTGGCCTATCCGATGCGCGACGGCCGGCGAGCGTGACCCCGACAGATTTCAGTGGAGAGACAAGTGCAGCCATTCACCAGCCTCGGTCATATCAATCTCAAGACAAGCGATCTAAAGGCCTCGATCGATTTCTACGCCAAACTTGGCTTCCCGGAGTTCCTGCGCCTCACCGAAGAGGACGGCAGGCCATGGATCGTCTACCTGCGCATCACCGACGAACTCTACATCGAGCTGCTGCCGGGCGGTAAAGGCCGCGCCGGCGACCAGCAGGCAGCGGGGCTCAACCACCTCTGCCTCACCACGCCCGACATCGAGATGACCGCCGCCGAACTCGCCAGAGTCGGCATCCCGCTGGTCTCGCCGCTCGATCCGAGCCGCCGCGGTGTCGACCACAACCGAGGTATGTGGATCGTCGACCCCGATGGCAACCGTATCGAGATCATGGAGATGGCGCCCAACTGCATCCAGTACCAAGCGCTTGCCGAATTGCGTTCGAACGGGAAGGCGACGGACCTGGTGCGCCCGCTCAACCCACGCCCACGGTGACGGCATCGCGTCGCGCTGACAGCGGTGGGTTGAAGGCAACCCGCGCCGTTGTGACGCTCTTGCCAGTAAATCAGCGCCGGATCACAGCAGCACCGGAATGACCGCGCGGCGGGCCGTCGGATACTCCGGGAACGTCCTGCGATACCAGGTGTGATGGCTGACCGCGCGCGGGATGAGGTTGGCTGCCGTCCATACCGCAAAGCTCAGCGCCGGCAGGTTCCAGCACATCAGCGCAAATCCCCACCACTGGATGATCTCGCCCATGTGGTTGGGGCACGAAACCCATTCGAACAGGCCGCCGCGCGGGATCGAATAGCCCTGCTTGCCGCCGGCCCGCAGGCCGATGAGCCGATTGTCGGACCAGAGGTTGATGGCGGCGCCGGCAACGAATATCAGGAGACCCACGATGAAACGCGGATCCGTCAGCCACGCCGTCGGATAAATCTCGCCGAACCAGCCGAGATAGAGCCCATTCAGCCCGGCATTGACGATGTTGAACGCCGCAGCACTGCCGACGATCGCCACCGGCATGGACTTGCCCTGCGTATGCGTCCGCCACGGAAAGATCAGGCTGCGGTTGACATAGTGCGCGGCCCACAGCACGAAAAACACCCACATCGGCGCCGTCTTCACATTGGGGCCGGCGAGGAACAGCCCCGCGAACACCACCAGCGACACCAGTTCCATGAGGAACCAGCCGAGCTGGTTGGAGATCGAGGGGCCCCAGTCCGTGCGCGCATGTCGGCCATAGGGCGCCGTGGTGCGGAACTGCATCGGGATGATCGCGAGCGCCAAGAGGGTCCAGACAATCGCAGCAATATTGAGGGCGGTCATCGCGAAGCTCCAGCATGGGCAATATCGGTCGGGTTACAACGAGCCTACGATTCCGCGCCCTTATCCGTCTACGTACAAGCGCGCACCAGGCCCCGGTGCAATACCCCGTTTGCGGTGGGCGCTGCGAAACGGCAGTTGCCCCGCGCTTGGCTAGGCCTTGGTGAAAGTGTGATCAGCCTTGGAAACGTTTGCATCGTTGACCCTCGGCCGTATATTGGACGAACCTCAGAACCTTCCTCTCGGATGGCGGCCATTCCCCTAGATCCTCGCTCCTCCCGCCCGGCGACGCTCAAGACCATTGCGGAGACGTTGGGGCTTTCGATCTCCACCGTCTCCCGAGCACTGCAGGGCGACGCCTCCGTCACCGAGCGCACCCGCGCCAAGATCCTCGCGACAGCAGAGCAGCTCGGCTACCGGCGTGACTTCCGGGGCGTGAACCTCAGGACCGGCAAGACCTTCACACTCTGTGCCGTGCTCGGCGCGCCGCCGAGCCAGGAGTTCGGCGATCCGGCCGCGATGCACCTCATCCAGGGGCTGATCGCTGGCGTCGAGGGCACCGATTTCAAGATGGTGATGCGGCCGGTCGAGACCTCCGACCAACGCTTCGAGGCGGTCAAGGAGGCGGTGAGCAACGGCCGCTTCGACGGCATTGTGCTCGACCATTCCGAGCCGCAGGACCGCTGCGTGCTGTACCTGCTCGAAAAGAAGGTCAAATTCGTCACCTTCGGCCGCACCGAGCTGTTTTCCGAGCACCCCTATTTCGACATCGACAACGAGCACGCCGCCTACGAGGCGACGCGCCACCTTATTGCCCACGGGCATAGGCGTATCGCACTGATCGATCCGCCGGCACGGTTCCTGTTCACCCGGCAACGGCTCCGCGGCTATCAGCGGGCGCTCGAGGAGGGTGGCGTGGGCTTCGATCCGGCGCTGGTCGCCGAGCTCAGTATCGGCGCGCGCCGGGTGCGCGAGCGGGTAGGGCTGTTCCTCGCGACGACCGACCGACCGACCGGCTTCGTGACCTCCAACGAGGTGGCGACGATGGGCGCCATCGCCGCCGCCCGTGCGCTCCCGGCCAAGGAGTCCGGCGCCATCCAGTTCGTCAGCCGCGATGGCACCAACATGTTCGACTATTTCGATACCCCGGTGTCGAGCTGCTACTATCCGCTGCTCGATGCGGGCGAGTATCTAGCGGCCTCGCTGGTCAAGGCCGTGGAGGGCGCCGAGGTCGAAACCCTGCAGACGATCGAGCGCACGCAATTGATCGAACGGCCGCATCGCACCCGGGGCGAGACGATCTGATTGCCGCTCCGGCGGCGATCTCTCACACAGAAATGCAAACGTTTGCATTGACAGCAAGCAAGGCCCCTCAATAAGGTCCGTACGTGCCCCGGGAGAGGCACGCCAGAAACTCTGGACCCTTTGGGAGGATCAAAATTATGAAACGTCTTTTGGCGGCGGGCATCAGCCTTGCCGCGATGAGCCTTGCTGTGCCCGCGATGGCCCAGCAAGCCGGCATTGATCCGGCGCAGGTGAAAGGCAACATCACCGTCATCACCCACTTCACCAGCTACATCACCGACGGGCTTTTTGACCGCTGGAAGAAAGAGTTCAAGGCGCTCTACCCGAACGTCGGAGATGTCGATGTGCAGGGTATCACCGACTATGCCGGCACGATGCCGACTCGGCTAACGACCGGCGACTATGGCGATGTGCTCGACGTGCCGACGACAGTCACACGCGAGGAGTTGCCAGACTTCTTCCTGCCGCTCGACAATCTCGACTTGGCCAAGGACTTTTATTACGCCGCCAACTACACGCAGGACAGCCACGTCTATGCGTTCACCGACGGCGTTTCGGTCAACGGCATGGCCTACAACAAGGCCGCCTTCACCAAGGCGGGGATCAACGGCGTACCCAAGACCTGGGACGAGCTGATTGCCGACATGCAGAAGCTCAAGGCCGCCGGAATCATCCCGATCATCCTCAACATGGGTGCGGGCTGGCCGCTGGCGACGTCGGACGACCTCGCCCTCGACATCTACGGCAAGCCCACGCTGCACGCCGACATGATGAAGGACCCGGCGCCGTTCTCCGCCGACAAGGCTTACGGCAAGGCGCTTGGCATCTATCACACCTGGATCAAGGATGGCCTGACCGAGCCCGACCTTACCGCCAACAACTGGGAAGATTCCAAGGGCTGGATCGCCGGTGGCAAGGGCGCCATGTGGTTCCTGGGCAGCTGGTCGATCAACCAGATCATCCAGGAAGGCAGCGTCAAGGCCGGCATGTCGAACTACGACCCGACCAATATCGGCTACTTCCCGCTGCCCTATGACAATAGCGGGGGGCCGTACAACGTTGATTCCGGTCCCGACTATCCGCTGGCGGTCGCCAAGAACTCGAAGAATCCGGTGACGGCCGAAGCCTGGCTTGCGTTCCTGCTGACCAAGGCTGATCTGAGCCAGGTTGCCGGCTTCATCCCGGGTTACAAGCCGATGCCGCCGACGCTATCGCAGATGAGCGAATTCCAGAGCTACAAGCCCAACATCATCCAGACGGTCGCCGACCCATCCGACTTCACCAACGCCTCCAACTCCATCAATTTCGGTGGTGGCAAAGGCGCCCAGTCGCTGATGCTGGCCGACGACTACGACGCCGCGGTCGCCGACCTCAACAAGCAGTGGGCGGGCGCCACCGGACAGTAGCCCGGCTCTCTCCCCGGGGACCATGGTGCGGCGCAGCTATGTTTCTGCGCCGCACCGCTTATTATTGGATACCGCTCAGCGGAGACCGCCTCGATGACCGATGCAACCGTCGGCCCCAAGTCACGCGTCCGAACGCCGTTCCGCTTCAACAGCCGGACGCAACGCAACATCGCAATCGTGGCGTTCCTGATCGTGCCGGTCGTCAGCCTCGTGCTGTTCAATATTTATCCGGTGCTCCAGCTGTTCTGGATCAGCCTCACCGACTTCAATTCAATCAGCTGGAGCCGGGCGAAGTTCGTGGGGATCACCAACTTCATCAATCTGGCCGGCCGCGACCAGCGGCTTGTCGCGCCGATGGTCAACAGCCTCTACTACCTCGGCGGCAGTCTGGTGCAGATCGCACTGGCGACCTGGTTCGCGGTGACGCTCAACGAGAAGCTGCCGGGCTCGCAGGTGTTCCGGACCATCCTGTTCCTGCCCTTCGTGCTCAATGCCGTGGCGGCCGCGCTGATCTTCCGGCATGTGCTGCAGCTTGATGGCACTCTCAACGATCTGCTGGTCGCGATCCTCGGGCCAGGGGCGAAATTTCAGTGGCTCGACGCCTCCAAGGGCTACACCAATTTCTCGCTCGCCGCGGCAAGCGTCTGGCGCTACCTCGGCTTCAATCTGGTCGTCACCTTCGGCGTGCTGCAGTCGATCCCGCAGGATCAGTACGATGCGGCACGAATCGAAGGCGCCAATGGCTGGCAGAGCTTCTGGCGGATTACCTTCCCCTCGATCCGGCTTGTGCTGCTGCTGCAATTGATGCTGTCGGCGGTGGGCTCGCTCGAAGTGTTCGAGATACCGCAGATCATCACCGGCGGCGCCGGCAAGACCGCAACTTTCGCAATCAACATGATCCAGACCGGCTTCCAGTTCCGCCGCGCCGGCGTTGCGGCGGCCATGGCGGTGGTGATGCTCCTTATCGTGGCGATCTTCTACATTTTGACCCGCATCATCTCGCGCGGCGCCGGAATGATGCGGGAGGAGGCCGGACGGTGACCCGCCGCAAGGTCAGGCGCCGGCCGCTGTCGCCGGGCAAGCTGGCGTTCCGCATCTTCCAATATGCAACGCTGATCCTGTTTTCGATCATCGTGCTGCTGCCGCTATGGAGCGTGCTGGCCGGCTCCTTCAAGACGCCGCTCGAGTACACCAACACGGCGCACGCTGCGCCGCCGGCCAACTGGCTCAATTTCGCCAATTATCTCGATGTCATCTTCCCGGTGACCGGGCTGCCGATCGGCTGGGCCTTCCTCAACACCATAATGGTGATGGTTTGCTCGATCGCGCTGCTGGTGCTGTTCGGCAGCATGGCGGCCTTCATTATCGACCGCTTCAAATTCCCGGGCCGCTGGCTGCTGCTCGCGGCCTACGCGGCGATCGTCGCGGTACCTGGCATCCTGACGCCGGTCTCGACCTTCCAGGTGCTGCAATTGCTCGGGCTCGCCAACACCCGCTGGGCCCTGGTGGCGCTCTATTCGGGCGCCGACATCGTCTCGCTGCTGATCTTCATCCAGTTCCTCAAGGGCATCTCGACCGAGATCGACGACAGCGCCCGCATCGAGGGCGCCAATTACTTCCAAATCTTCTTCCGGCTGATTCTGCCGATCATGGCGCCGGCCATCGCCACGGTGGTGATCCTCCGCTCGGTCTATATCTACAACGACTTCGTGCTGCCCTATCTCTACGCTGCGCGGGCCTCGGAGAACACCGTGTCGATGATGCTGTTCACCTTCGCGTCGATCAATTCAACGGTGTCGCAGGCGGTGATCATGGCGGCGGTGATCCTCGTCATCCTGCCGACGCTGATCGCCTTCTTCTTCCTGCAGCGCTTCATCTACGCGGGCATCACTAACGGCTCGGTTAAAGGCTAGTAGAATGTCGTTCTTAAGACTTGAGCATGTGTCGAAGTATTTTGGCGAGTTCCAGGCGCTCAAGGACATTAGCTTCGAAGCCGAGGCCGGCGCCTTCGTTGTGCTGCTCGGGCCGTCGGGCTGTGGCAAGTCCACCCTGCTGCGGCTGATCACCGGGCTGACCGAGGACCATGAGGGCGAAATCTACATCAACGACCGACGGGTCACCGACCTCGACCCGAAGGACCGCCGCGTCGCCATGGTGTTCCAGTCCTACGCGCTCTATCCGCACCTCAATGTCAGAAAGAACATCAGCTTCGGCATGGAGATCAACCGCGTGCCGAAAGCCGAACGCGACCGGCGGGTGCTGGAAGCGGCCAAGGCGTTGCAGCTTGAGACCATGCTGGATCGCCTGCCCAGTCAGCTCAGTGGTGGCCAGCGCCAGCGCGTCGCCATCGGCCGCTGCCTCGTGCGCGAGCCCGACCTGTTCCTGTTCGACGAGCCGCTCAGCAATCTCGACGCCAAGCTCCGCAACGACACGCGCGTCGAGCTCAAGCATCTGCACCAGCGGCTCGCCGCAACCACCGTCTACGTCACCCATGACCAGCACGAGGCGATGACACTCGCCACCCAGGTCGTGCTGCTCAAGGACGGCGAGATCGTCCAGATCGCCGCGCCCACCGAGCTCTATTCGAGGCCGGTCAACCGCTTCGCGGCGACCTTCATCGGTTCACCGGCGATCAACCTGATCAGGGGAGAGATGGCCAATGGGCGGTTCATCGGCGGTGGCATGGATGTCATGGTGCCACCGGACGCGATCGGCAAGCCCGCCAACGGCGTGGTCGAGCTCGGCCTGCGCTCGGAGAATGCCCGGATCACCGGCGAGGCCGATGCCCATCAGATCATTACCGTCGACTATGTCGAGCCGACCGGTGCAGACCTCTACGTCAACGGCAAGGCCGGCGACCAGGATGTGGTTATCCGTGTCGAACGCACGGCGAGGGTGAGCGCCGGCGACAAGCTGCCGATCCGCTGGCAACTGGAGCAAGGTCTGATATTTGACGCCGAGTCCGGAATGCGCCTTTGATAATGAGGCGAGCCGTGCGGCACCCTTATGAACAAAAAGCGACCAATGCTCAGACTGGCCGAATTCAT
>CAZNAE010000047.1:0-24661 GCA_964570695.1 uncultured Devosia sp. | reverse complement strand
AGCGCGAAGAAGATCGCGACCGCAACGGTGCCGTTGCCGAGAAAGGAAAACGGGAAGGTGTAGAACACCGGGAAGATGACGCCAAAGGTCTCGCGCGTCATGTGGTAGACGACGACCGAGAGCGCCGCCCAGCCGCGAAGCCCGTCGAGTGCCGCCAATCTCGTGCTGTTCGAACCGGCCACGCGCTCCCCCCGCCGCCTGTCTAGCCGGGTTAGGCCGAGCGGTCGAGGCCGGGCGGTTCCCAGCCCGCCGACGCGAGCTCGAAGTGCCGGAATTCGAAGCCCGGTGCGACGGTGCAGCCGACCAGCGTCCAGTCGCCGAGGCTGATGGCCGACTGCCAGGCGTCCGGCGGCACGATGCCCTGCGGGCGCTGGCCAACAGCGAAGTCGGTCCCGAGAGTCAGAGTGGTGGCCGGACCATCGGTGGCTATGCGCAACTGGAGCGGCGCTCCAGCATACCAGTGCCAGATCTCGGCGGCATCGACGCGGTGCCAGGCGGAGTGGTCGCCGCGCTCGAGCAGGTAGTAGATCGCGGTGGAATAGGCGCGGGCACCGGGAACGGCGTCCTCGAATGTGCGGGTGTACCAGCCACCTTCGGGATGCCGCTCGAGGTTCAGCAGCGCGATGATCTCGGCGGCGGTCATGCCTGCTCGGCGGTCTCGAGCTGGGTGCTCATGGCGAGCCAGCTCTCTTCCACTTTGCCGATTTCGGCAGCGAAGCGTGCCTTGTCCTTGCCGAGGAGGATGACCCGTTCGGGCGCACCGTCATAGATCTTGGGGTCGGCGAGCAGTGCCTCGACCTTACCGAGTTCGGTGCGCAGCCGCATGAGCTTCTGCTCGGCGTCCTTGATCTGCTTGCGGAGCGGCGCGATCTCGGCGCGGCGCGCGGCGCCGTCCTGCCGGGCGGCCTTGCGGTCGACGACCGGGGCGGCAATCTTCTGCGGCTTCTCTTTCCCCGAGGTCAGCATGCGCTGGTAGCTGTCGAGGTCCTCGTCGAATTCCTCGATGGTGCCGTTCTGGGCGATCCAGAGCTTGTCGACGGTGGCTTCGATGAGATGCCGGTCGTGGCTGATGATCAGCACAGCGCCGGTGTAGTCGTTGAGCGCCTGCACCAGCGCGTCGCGGCTGTCGATGTCGAGGTGGTTGGTCGGCTCGTCGAGGATCAGCATGCCCGGACCGCCGAAGGTGATGAGGCCGAGCAGCAGCCGGGCGCGCTCGCCGCCGCTCAGCTTTTTGACCTGCGTATCCATGCGCGAGGTGGTGAGCCCCATCTGCGCGATGCGGCTGCGCCTCTTGGCTTCGCTGTCGTACGGCATCAGCGCGATGACGTGCTCGAGCGGCGTCTGCTCGGGCTTGAGTTTGTCCATCTGGTGCTGGGCGAAATAGGCGATCTCGAGTCCGCGGCTGCGGCGCATCTCGCCATGCATCGGCTTGAGGTCGCCGGCGAGAAGTTTCGCGAAGGTCGACTTGCCGTTGCCGTTGACGCCGACCAGCGCGATGCGGTCGTCGGGATCGATGCGGTTTGTGATATGTCGCAGCACCACCTTGTCGCCATAGCCAACCGACACGTCGTCGAAGGTCAGCATCGGCGCGGCCGGCTCCTTCTTCGGGTTCTGGAAGGCGAAGGGCGCGGCGTATTCGTCGAACAGCGCGGCGGGCGGCTTCAGCTTGGCGATCATCTTGACGCGCGCCTGTGCCTGCTTGGCCTTGGTTGCCTTGGCCTTGAAGCGGTCGACGAATTTCTGCAGATGCGCGATCTGGTCGAGGGTCTTCTCGCGGCTCTTGTTGTTGAGCTCCATCTGCATGCGACGGGTCTCCTCGAACGTATCGTAGCCGCCCTTGTAGAGGGTGAGCTTGCCGCGCTCGAGATGGACGATCGAGGTCACCGCCTTGTTCAGCAGGTCGCGGTCATGGCTGATCATGAAGACGGTGTAGGGATAGGTCGCGAGGTATTTCTCGAGCCAGAGCGTGCCTTCGAGGTCGAGGTAGTTGGTGGGCTCGTCGAGGAGCAACAGGTCGGGCTGGCTGAAGAGGACGCCAGCGAGGGCGACGCGCATGCGCCAGCCGCCTGAGAGCTCGGAGGTCGGCCCAAGCTGGCGATCCTGCTCGAAGCCGAGGCCCTTGAGGATGGTCGCAGCGCGCGCCTCGGCGGTGTGCGCATCGATGTCGGCGAGGCGCATATGGATGTCGGCGATGCGGTGCGCGTCGGTCGCCGTCTCGGACTCGGCCATGAGCTCGGCGCGCTCGGTATCGGCGGCCATCACGGTCTCGAGGACGCTCAGGTTGGTCGCCGGGGCTTCCTGCGCCACAGCGCCGATGCGGGCCCGCTTGTTGACCTCGATCGAGCCACCGTCGAGCGCGATATGGCCCTGGATCAGGTTGAACAGCGTGGTCTTGCCCGAGCCGTTCTTGCCGACGAACCCGGCCTTGGCGCCATCGGGCAGCACGACGCTCGCGCCTTCGAACAGCGGGCGGCCCTGGATGCGATAGGTGAGGTTGGTAACGGCGAGCATGTGGCAACGAACCGGAGGAACGCGGCCTGATATAGGGATGCGGCGGCGATGTCCAATGCGTGAGCGGCAGGGCCGTCTTGCCTCGGTCATGGCCTTTGAGTAAAAGGCGCGACCTTTTCCAGGCCCTTCAGGACAGTTCTCATGGCTCTCGAGCGTACGTTCTCCATCATCAAGCCCGACGCGACGCGGCGGAATATCACCGGCAAGATCATCACCAAGATCGAGGACGGCGGGCTGCGCGTGGTGGCGTCAAAGCGCATCCGCATGACCCGGGCGCAGGCCGAGGGCTTTTACGCCGTGCACAAGGACCGGCCGTTCTATGGCGAGTTGGTCGAGCAGATGATTGCCGCGCCGGTCGTGGTGCAGGTGCTTGAGGGCGAAAACGCCATCATCAAGTACCGCGAAGTGATGGGCGCGACGAACCCCGAGAAGGCGGCGCCGGGCACCATCCGCAAGGACTATGCCCTCAATATGGGCGAGAACTCGGTGCATGGCTCCGACGCGCCGGAGACGGCCAAGCAGGAGATCAAGTTCTTCTTCACCGACGCCGAGATCGTCGGCTAAGGTTCAAAGGGCCGGCAGCGATGCCGGCCTTGTCGTTTCAGGCGGTTGGACGAGCGGTCCTTCTGGGGGACCGATCGTCCAGAGCACAAGAAAAGTGGGAGAGAGCAATGCCTTACGTCAATGTGCGGATCAGCGCTGATGGCAACACCGCCGCGCAGAAGCTCAGGGTGATCGAGCGCATCACCCAGGTGCTCGTCGAGGAGTTGGGCAAGGACCCGGCGGGGACCTTCGTCGTCATCGACGAAGTCTCGACAGACAATTGGGGCCATCATGGCACCTCGGTGACCAAGCTCCGCGCTGCCAAGGCGGCAGCGGCCAAGACGCCGCTCAAGGTGACGGCGAAGGTGCAGAAGGCGCCGGTCAAGCAGGGGGCAGCCAGGAAGGCCTGATGCCCGAGATCCTCGTCCACATCGTCGATGGCCGCTCGGTCGCCAGCAAGAAGGCGCTGATGAAGGACATCACCGACGCGGTGGTGAAGAACTTCGGCGTCGCCCCTGAGCGCGTGGTGGTGCAGATCGTCGAGAGCCCCAAGGACAGCAAGTCGCGCGGCGGCGTGCCGTTCGACGAAATGTAAGGCGGCCCGGTGCTGCGCCCCCGGCGGGATGCTGATATGCGCCCGCCCCGGTTGCCGGACATCGCGACGCGCCCCATGTTCGGCACCGTCAAAGGAGACCGATCATGGGACTGATCAGCACACTGCGTTCAGCGTTACGGGTTCGCTCGCGCGCCGAGATCGAGCGGGACTACCTCAACCAGTCGACCTCGGTGATCGACCTCGAGATGCGCGAGCGCGAGATCGACCGGGGCCGCTTCCGGCAGTCACACCGCACCCGCGGCTTCTAACCGCCTGCTTTGTCGGGCGCTTGACTTGAATGGCGGCGCGGCGACGGCCGAGGGTTTCGCAACGCTTCGCGCCATAGGCAACTTGGATGTTGCCGGCCGGACACGGACCCGCGGCATTTTTCCGCGCCGCACCAAAATTCATGGAACCTTTTCGAATTTCGCGTAAGCGTATGAGGCGCGGGTGATTTCGCCTGCGGAAACCCTCGCATCGGCAGCGTCAGCCAGTGCGGTTTGTTGAAAAGGCAAACCATGCTCGTTCGCGTACCCGAAGTGGCCTCCGTCCTCGCTCTTGTGCTGCTGTTGCTGATCGCCAAGCACGTTCCGTTGCTGGCCGGTCTGCCGCTGACCAGCATCACGGGCATCGTCTGCTTCGCCTTCGCGATCTTTCTGTCGCTGCGGCTGTTCCAGGCCGAACTGGCAAGAATTCGGGCAGAAGAGTAGTTGCCGCGCCCGTAGGGCGGCGCTACGCGTGAGGGATGAACACCCCTGTCGTCCAGCGCGTGGCTCGGTCCGTTTGCCCGCATGATTGTCCGTCGACGTGTGCGCTCGATGTCGAGATCGTCGACGATCACACCATCGCGCGCGTCCGCGGCGCGAAGGACGATCCGTACACCGCCGGGGTGATCTGCGAGAAGGTGGCGCGCTACGCCGAGCGCATCCACCATCCGGACCGGCTGGCACATCCGATGCGGCGCACCGGCAAAAAGGGCGAGGGCCGCTGGGAGCGGATTTCGTGGGACGAGGCGTTCGACGAGATCGTCGCGAAATGGCTCGAAATCGAGCGCGATTTCGGCCCTGAGGCGATCTGGCCGTATTTCTATGCCGGCACGATGGGGCATGTGCAGCGCGACGGCATCGACCGGCTGCGGCACGCGCGCGGCTATTCCGAACAGTACGATACGATCTGCACCGGCGCGGCCTGGCCCGGCTTCATCGCCGGCACAGGGCTGCTTGGCGGCCCGAATCCCGAGCAGATGGCGGAGGCCGATTGCGTGGTGATCTGGGGGACCAATGCGGTCAACACCCAGGTCAACGTGATGACGCACGCGACGCGGGCGCGCAAGGAACGTGGCGCCAAGCTGGTGGTCATCGACATCTACATGAACTCGACCATGGAGCAAGCGGACATGCCGCTGCTGCTGCGGCCGGGCTCGGACGGGGCGCTGGCCTGCGCAGTGATGCATGTGATGCTCCGCGACGATCTGGCGGACCGGCGGTACCTCACCCGGTTCACCGATTTCGATGCCGAAATCGAGGCGCATCTAATGACGCGGACGCCGGACTGGGCATCGGCGATCACCGGGCTGACGGTGGCCGAGATCGAGGCCTTCGCGCACCTCGTCGGCAAGACGCCGCGGACATACTTCCGGCTCGGCTACGGCTTTACTCGGCAGCGCAATGGCTCGGCCAACATGCACGCCGCGCTCTGCATCCCGGCGGTGACCGGTGCCTGGCGGCATCGCGGTGGAGGGGCGTTCCACTCGAACTCGGGAACTTGGAAGCTCGACAAGTCGCTGATCACCGGCACCGGCATGGGCAAGGCCGGGCGCGAGCTCGACATGAGCGAGATCGGCAAGGTGCTGACTGGCGATAAGCGGGCGCTGAAGGAAGGCGGGCCGGTCAAGGCGCTGTTCATCCAGAACACCAACCCGATGAACGTCTCGCCCGAGCAGGGGCTGACCCGCGCCGGCTTTGCACGCGAGGACCTGTTCACGGTGGTGCACGAGCAGTTCATGACCGAGACGGCGGAGATGGCCGACATCGTGCTGCCGGCGACGATGTTCCTCGAGCACAACGACTATTATACGCGAGGCGGGCACACACGGGTGCTGGTGGGGCCGAAGCTGGTCGAAGCACCCGGCGAATGCCGCTCGAATTTCGAGGTGGTCAATGAGCTGCTCCGGCGGCTCGGCGTCGATGACAAATCGATGCACCTGACTGATCGGGAGATGGTGGCGGAGACGTTCCGCAAATCGCGTTATCCCGATCTCGACGAGGTCGAAAAGACCGGCTTTTTCGTCGATCGCGAGCGGCCCGATGACGAGGCCCGCTTCGGCAACGGCTTTGCCTGGGCCGACAAGAAGTTCCGTTTCCGCCCGAACTGGCAGGGCGCGGCGGATCGGAAAGGGTATCTGTGGACCATCGATCCGGCCGACGCGCCCAAAATGGTCGACTGGTGGGACATCAACGAGAAGACCAGCGAGGTGGTGCCGTTCCGGCTTGCGACCAGCCCGTCGCGCAGCTTCCTCAATTCGTCGTTCACCGAGACCGCGGGAAGCCGCAAGAAGCAGCCGACGCCCACGGTGTTCATCCGGCCCGATGATGCGGAGGCCCACGGGATCGCCGATGGCGACCGGGTGCGGCTCGGCAATCATCGCGGCGCAGTGGAACTGACGGCGGTCATCTTCGACGGTATGCGGCAGGGTGTGCTGATCGCCGAGGGCGTGCACCCGAACAAATCGCATGGCACCGGGCAGGGGATCAACACCCTGATCGGTTCCGACCAGGTGCCGCCGTTTGGTGGAGTGGCGTTCCACGATGCGGCAGTGTGGGTGGAGAAGGTTTAGGGCGCTATGTTCGCGGCTCCCCCCGTCTCCCTCAAGGGGAGAAGGGGACCGGGGAACGAGCGCTCTAGCCCGCGAAATACGTCTTCCAGAAAAAATACCCCGTGATGCCGATGCCGTAGACGATCACTAGGGCACGGATGATCCTCGTCGGGATGTAATGGGCGAGCCGGGCGGCGAGGTAGGCGCCGAGCGTGACGCCGACCAGCGCCACGGTGCCGTATGTCCAGTCGATCGAGCCGGCGATGGCGAAGCGAGCGACAGCGACCAATGCGATGACGCACGAGATCCAGAGTTTGAGGCCGTTCGCCGCGTGGATGTCGGCAATGCCGGCGAGAACGAGGAATGCCAGCAGCAGCATGCCGAGGCCAGCGTTGAAGAACCCGCCATAGATCGAGACGGCGGCGAGCAGGACCAGCAACACGGCCGTCCCGGCGGTTTTGGCGCGGGTGCCGTTGCCGGCGCGGGCCGTGACGAAGGCAGTGATACGGCTGCCGAAGATGAAGAGCAGCACGGCGAACAGCATCAGCCACGGGATGACGACGTTGAAGGTGGCGCTCGAGACGTGCAGCAGCAACTCGGCGCCCGCATAGCCGAAGATCGCTGCGACGACGGAATAGACCAGCAGCCGGTCGCGGTACTTTAAGACGTCCTTCCAGAGCCCGAGCGCCCCCGAGGCATAGCCGGGGAGAGCCGCATAGGTGTTGGAGGCGTTGGCGATCACGGGCGGGATCCCCATCGCGAGCAGCGCCGGAAAGACGATGAAGCTCCCGCCGCCGGCAAGCGTGTTGACCATGCCGCCGAGGAGACCCGCGACGAAGAGGAGAATGAGGTTCACGGCAGCGGGCTAGCGCGCCGCGGCCCAGACCGCAAACGCTATTGCGTGATCGAGGCTATCAGCGGCCGCGATTGACAGCGAGACCGAACCTCTCCATATGCAGCCCCGGTTGCTGGCACCAGCCGCTCGCCGGGAGTTCCCGATGGTGAAGCCAGCCCGCTCCGGCGGAAGTATCGCAATGGACGCATCCTCATCGAGGCGCACATGGCAAGGCGGGCTCCCATGACCAAAGCCTCGATCCGAAGGATCGTACCATGAGCTATTCTCTCGATACCCCCTCCATCCAGACCCTCAAGGCCGAGGCCCGGTCGCTGCGCGAGGAGCGCGATGCTGCCGGCACGCCGCTCGGCCAAGGCGCCGCGCTTGAGGAAATCGCCCGCCGCCACGGTTATCGCGACTGGAACACGGCGAGCGCCGCGCTGCCGGCGCGGGTCGCCATCCCGGTGCAGGTCGGCCAGCGCGTCAAGGGCACCTATCTCAGCCGGCCGTTCACCGGGCTCGTCATCGGCATGCAGTTGCTCGCCGACATGCAGCACTATGAGGTGACGGTGAATTTCGACCGGCCCGTCAATGTCAGCAAGTTCGACTCCATGATCATCAACCGCCAGCGGGTGCGGGCGACCATCGGGCTCGACGGCGTTACACTGGCCCGGACGTCCGACGGAGAACCGCATATGCGCGTTCAGCGCGCCTAGCGAAAAGTTGATCCGTTTGGGGCTGTTGTCATCCATCGGCCTTTGCCGATAAAGTGCTTCTCAGACCTCCCTGACGGCGCGTCATCTCACCGGTGGCGTGCCGTTTTTCTTTTCAGCGGCAGACCCACACATGACCACGCAGACCAAGCCGATCGAGCTCTATTACGCGGCCACGCCGAACGGCCGGAAGATCACCCTGATGCTGGAGGAACTCGGCGTTCTCTACACCATCCACCCGATCTCGATTTCGCGTGGCGATCAGTTCACGCCGCAGTTTCTGGCGATCTCGCCGAACAACAAGATCCCGGCGATCGTCGACCCCGAGGGGCCGGACGGCAAGCCGATCTCGATCTTCGAATCCGGCGCGATCCTGCGCTACCTCGCCGAAAAATTCGGCAAATTCTACGGCAAGGACTGGGGCGAGCGGGTCAAGATCGACGAGTGGCTGTTCTGGCAGGTCGGCGGCTTCGGCCCGATGCTCGGGCAGGCCAACCATTTCGCCCGCTATGCCAAGGAAAAGATCCCCTACGCCATCGACCGCTACATCAACGAAACGCACCGGCTCTACAAGGTGCTCAATACCCAGCTCGGCAAGCAGGCGGCGGCGGAGCGGCATTATGTGGCGGGCGACGACGTCTCGATCGCCGATTTCGCCATCTACGACTGGTCGAACGGCTATGCCAATTATGCCATCGACGAGGCCGAGTTTCCGCATTGGGCGGCCTGGCGCAACCGCATGAAGGCGCGCCCGGGCGCCGTGCGCTCGGCCGCGGTCACGCTGCCGACGCCGGTGGTGGACATCGCCAAAGACGCCGAGGCGCAGAAGGTGCTGTTCGGGCAGCGGTAGGCTACTGCCCGCCGTCGCAGGTGAAATCAGGGCTGACCGGGCGCGGCGGGACTTTGGGCCAGTCCTGCGTCACGGCGCAGACGCTGCCCAGGCACCCGCCGCCGATGCGAAGCGTGCTGTTGCCGTTGAGGATCCAGACGGAAATGTCGTTCGTGCTGCCGTCTTCGGCATTGTAGATTTTCGCCGTGAACGCCGTCGGATCGCCGGTCGGCGTCAGGGTCATCATCTGCATGCCAAGGATCGGCCGGGTCTTCAGCGATTTGTCGGGGTTCTGGTAGTCCATCATCAGGCTGGCGAAGGCCGTCTTGTCGGTGGTCCGGCACATCTCCGCCTGGGCCTTCGGGATGACGACCCAGCTCAGCGTGCCGCAGAAGCCCTCGGGGCAGGGGGCGATGGTGATCTCGGTGCCGTTCTGGGTCCGCCAGGTGCCTTCGGCGGGCGAGCCGGTCAGCGAGGTTAGCGGCACTGGCGCGGCGAAGGCCAGCGCCGGGGCTAGAGCGACCAATGCGCCAAGGAAAACTGTGCGCGCCAAACGGCGCAGAGTGCTGAAAAACGCCTCAAGCCACACGACGTCACCTCTCGCCCAGCAAGTCGCTTGCAACCGGCAGCCCATTTGGGCCGGATTCGCGCAAATATTATGGCATATCAACGTCATTAGTTCGGATAACGCGGTGGGCCAAGGCAAGTGGAATCCGTGCCTGAAACGCGTTGAACTGCCGTTCAGTTCACCCGCGCGGCAGTTCTGCATCAGTTCCGAAGCGCGGTTCAGCAGCTAGACGATGCCACCGCCGCCGGCCTCGGCGGCCGGCCGCTCGAGCGCGACCTGCCGGCGATAGCCGCTCGCCCGGTAGGCGCCGATCGGATCGATGGCGCCGGCGTCGTTGAGGCGGGCCATGGCGAGGATCGGTTCGACATCAGTGCGGAACGCGGTCTTCAGCGTTTCCGACGCCATCAGCGGATCGTTGCCGTCCTGGTAACCGGCGAGCGCCTTGCGGTCGACGAGGAGCGCCATGGCGTAGCAGCGGCGGATCTCATTGGCTGAGCGCATCAGCGATTCGATCGGGTCAGTGACGTTGTGGCTCTGGTCGAGCATGTGCGCCGGCGCAAAGCCCTTGGCGCGGCGTAGCTCGGCATCGACCAGCTCGTTGAAGACGAGGAACAGCCGGAACGGATCGATCGAGCCGGCGTCGAGGTCGTCGTCGCCATATTTGCTGTCGTTGAAGTGGAAGCCGCCGAGCTTCTTGAACTGGATCAGTCGCGCGACGATCTGCTCGATGTTGACGTTGGGCGCGTGGTGGCCGAGGTCGACGAGGCAATAGGCCTTGTCGCCGAGCTCGGTGGCGATCAAATAGTTGGTGCCCCAGTCCTGCACCACGGTCGAATAGAACGCCGGTTCATACATCTTGTGCTCGGTGAAGAGCTTCCAGTCGGCGGGGAGGGCGACATAGATTTCCTGCATGGCTTCGAGGTAGCGCTCGAAGCTTTTGGTGAAGTCGGTCTGGCCGGGGAAATTGCTGCCATCGCCGATCCACACCGTCAGCGCCTTGCTGCCGATGGTCTTGCCGATCTCGATGCATTCGAGATTGTGCTCGACCGCCTGTTGCCGCGTCGCGTGGTCGGCGTGCGAGAGTGAGCCATATTTGTACGAGCTCTGCTGGCTCTTGGCGTCTGAGAAAGTGTTGGAGTTCATCGCGTCGAAGCTGAGCCCGAAGCGCGAGGCGGCCTGCTTCAGCCGGTTAGGGTCGGCCTTGTCCCATGGGATATGGAGCGAGACGGTCGGTGTGGCGCGGGTGAGCTGGTTGATGACCGAGCAATCGTCGATCTTGTCGAAGATGTCGCGCGGTTCGCCATCGCCGGGGAAGCGGGCGAAGCGCGTGCCGCCAGTGCCGACGCCCCAGGACGGAACGGCGACATGGAAAGCCGCGACCTTGTCGCGGATGGCGTCGATGGCAATGCCGCGACGCGCCAGCTGCTCGCCCAGATGGACGTAGTCGGCCTCGAGCGCCTTGCGCCGCTTGTCGTTGTCGGCCGCGATGACGTCGTCGGCGATCATCTGGTCAGTCATTGTGTTCCCCTCTACTTCCCCTCATCCGGCGCTGCGCGCCACCCCATCCCCGATGGGCGAGGGGTAGTCTATGACGCTATCTCGTGAACGACTGCGAATTGCCGGCGTCGACGTTGATGATGTTGCCGGTCGATTTGGACGACATGTCGGAGGCGAAGAAGTAGATCGCTTCGGCGATGTCCTCGGGGAACACCGAGCGTTTCAGCATCGAACGCTGCCGGTAGTGCTCCTCGAGATCGTCGGTCGACATCTTGTAGGCGGCGGCGCGCTGCTCTTTCCACTCGCCGGTCCAGATCTTGCTGCCGCGCAGCACGGCATCGGGATTGACTGAATTGACGCGGATCTGGGCGTCGGCGCCCTCGAGCGCGAGGCAGCGGGCGAGGTGGAGTTCGGCGGCCTTGGCGGTGCAATAGGCGGCGGCGTTGGGCGAGGCGGCGAGCGCATTCTTGCTCGCGACGAACACCACATTGCCGCCGGTCTTCTGCACGCGGAACAGCTTGAACGCCTCGCGGCTGACGAGGAAATAGCCCGTCGCCAGGATGTCCATGTTCTTGTTCCAGAGCGCCAGCGTCGTCTCCTCGATCGGCGCCGACGAGGCGAGACCGGCATTGGAGACGAGGATATCGATGCCGCCGAATTCGACCGAGGCTTCGGCGAAGGCGGTGATGACCTGCTCTTCCTTGGTGACGTCGATGCGCACCGGGCGGACGAAGTCCTTGCCGAAGACCTTGCCGAACTCGGCATTGGCTTCAGTCAATGCGGCTTCATCGATATCCGCGAGGACGACGCAAGCGCCCTCACCGAGCAGCCGGCGCGCCGTGGCACGGCCAATGCCACCGGCGCCGCCGGTGACCAGCGCGATGTGGCCGGCCAGCGATTTCGGCTTCGGCATGCGCTGCAGCTTGGCTTCCTCGAGCAGCCAGTATTCGATGTCGAAGGCTTCCTGCTCGGGCAGACCCTGGTAGGTCGAGACCGTCGAGGCGCCGCGCATGACGTTGATGGCGTTGACGTAGAACTCGCCCGAGATGCGGGCGGTCGCCTTGTCCTTGGCGAAGGTCAGCATACCGACGCCGGGGACGAGATAGACGACGGCGTTCGAGTCACGGATCGCCGGCGAGTCCGGATGCTTGCAGCGGTTGTAATAGCCGGCGTAGTCGGCGCGGTAGGCCTCGGTCGCGGCGGCGAGTCCGGCGACGACGGCGTCGATCTCGGGCTTTGCCGGATCGAACTCGACCACCAGCGGCCGGATCTTGGTGCGGAGGAAATGGTCGGGGCAGGAGGTGCCGAGCGCGGCCAGCGGGCGGAGGTTTTTGGACGAAACGAACTCCAGCACCGCGGCGCTGTCGTCGAAATGGCCGAGCTTCAGCGAATCTTTGCCGATGAGGCCGCGGATCGCCGGCATCAGCCGGGCGGCGACGGCGCGGCGTTCGGCGGGAGCCAGCGGCGATACGGCCTGGCCGCCGAAGATGGTCTTGCCGGCGGTCTTCTGCTCGAACCAGGCGATCGCTCTATTGATGGTGGCGATGGTCTGCTCGTAGCAGTCCTTGGGGGTGTCGCCCCAGGTGAAGAGGCCGTGGCTCTCGAGCACGACGCCCTTGGCCTTCGGATTGTCCTCACAGAACTTGCCGAGCCACAGGCCGAGCTCGAAGCCGGGTTTCTTCCACGGCAGCCAGCCGATCTCGTCGCCGAAGATTTCTTGGGTGAGGGCCTTCGAGTCTTTCGACGCGGCGATGGCGATGATCGCGTCGGGGTGCATGTGGTCGACATAAGGATGCGGGACGAAGGCATGCAGCGGTGTGTCGATCGAGGCGGCGCGCGGATTGAGATTGAAGGTCGCGTGGGGCAGGTACCCCACCATTTCGTCTTCGAACTTGACGCCGCGATAGAGCTTTTTCAGCGCGCGCAGCTTGTCCATGTAGAGCGTCGAGAAGCCGTCGAGCTTGATCGAGGCGCTGTCGCCGCCCGAGCCCTTGACCCACAGCACTTCAACGGTCTCGCCGGTGAGCGGATCCTTCTCCATGATCTTGGACGAGGTGTTGCCGCCGCCATAATTGGTGACGCGCTTGTCGGAGCCCAGAATGTTGGATCGGTAGACCAGGCGCTCGGGCTCGGACATCGCCGCCGCCTTGGCGTCGTCCCAAAGATCGAGGAGCCGCGCGGGCGCAGCGTTGGTCATCATTTCCTCCCGAATACCCAGTGGTCTTTAGCAGGAGTGATGAACCCAAGGCCCGAGAGGTGTCAATCAGAAACGATCAATATCGGTCATAGGCACTGACACATGATCGAATCTGATTGGAACGTGATTGACAATGATCGGTTGGCGTGAAACGAAATGGTCAGGGAGAAGGAAATTGCACGAAAGTGAGCGCCACAGGGTCATCCTGAGTGCCGTCCAGGCGCGACCCGTCGCGACTGTGAGCGACCTCGTGGAATTGACCGGGACGTCGGAAGCCACGATCCGGCGCGACATTGCCGCGCTGCATGTCTCGGGCAAGCTCCGCCGCGTGCGGGGCGGAGCTGAGGCGGTCAATCCGCCGAGCCAGTCCGGTCTCGTCGGGCGGCCCTTTTCGGTCAACGAAACCATCAACGTCGCGGCCAAGCGCGCCATCGCCAAAGCGGCGGCGGAACTCTGCGCTGACGGCGAGCCGATCATCATCAACGGCGGTACGACCACGTACCAGATGGTGTTCCCGCTGGCGCACCGGCGCATGCAGGTGTTCACCAACTCCTTCGTCATCGCCGAGCATCTGCTGCATCATTCGAAGAACTCGGTGATGCTGCCGGGCGGCACAATCTATCGCGAGCAGAACATCATTCTGTCGCCGTTCGACAACGACGTATCCCGCAATTTCTACGCGCGCAAAATGTTCATGGGCGCGCAGGGTATCGGTCCCCATGGCATCATGGAGGCCGACCCGCTGCTGATCCAGGCCGAGCAGAAGCTCATCAGCCAGGCGGACGAACTGATCCTGTTGGTCGACTCGTCCAAATTCCGGTCGCGCTCCAGTCTCATTCTTTGTCCGCTGGAACGTGCCCACACCGTCATCACCGATCGCGGCGTTCGCGATGAGGACCGGCAGATGCTCGATGCTGCCGGGGTTCGCCTCATCGTCGCCGAGGCCGGTGAAGTTACCCAAGAAGACTCGGCGTCGGTCGCATGAGCGGCCGGCATTAGTGCAATCGCTCAGGGAGGAAAACATGAGCTTGCTTAAGAAACTGGCCCTCGCAACGGCAGTCGCCGCGGTGATGGTAGGCGCAGGAATGTCGGTAGCCGACGCTGCCAACATGAAGATCGCGCTCGTCGTGAAGTCGCTCGGCAACGGCTTCTTCGATGCCGCCAACAAGGGCGCGCAGGAAGCGGCCAAGGAGATCGGCGGGATCGACGTGATCTACACCGGTCCGACCACGGCGACCGCCGAAGGCCAGATCGACATCATCAACTCGCTGATCGCGCAGAACGTCAACGCCATCGCGATCTCGGCGAACGATCCCGACGCCCTCGTGCCGGCGCTGAAGAAGGCCATGGACCGCGGCATCACCGTGATCTCGTTCGACTCGGGCGTCTCCAAGGACGGCCGCGAGCTGCAGTTGAACGCCTCGGGCACCCAGCTCATCGGCGACACCATCATCAAGATGGCGGCCGACGCACTGCCCAACGGCGGCGACGTGGCGATCCTCTCGGCATCGTCCACCGCCACCAACCAGAACGCCTGGATCGCAGCGGCGAAGGCCGACCTGCCGACCAAGTTCAAGGGCATCAACCTGGTCGACGTCGTTTATGGCGACGATGACTCGGTGAAGTCGACCAACGAGGCCAAGGGCCTGATTTCGAAGTACCCGAACCTCAAGGCGATCATCGCCCCGACCACTGTCGGCGTTGTGGCCGCTGCGCAGGTCGTCACCGACCAGAACCTGATCGGCAAGATCGACGTCGTCGGCCTCGCGCTGCCGTCGGAGTTCAAAAAGTTCATCGACAACGGCGCTTCGACCGCCGCGGCTCTGTGGAACCCGATCGACCTCGGCTATTCGGCGATCCAGATCGCCTCGCAGCTGGCCAACAAGACCGCGGAAGCCAAGCCCGGCGCCACGATCTCGATCGGCCGCGTCGGCAAGATCACCCTGAACGACAACAACGAAGCCGACATGGCGCCGCCGTTCGAGTTCAACAAGGCCAACATCGACGAGTTCTCGAAGATCTACTAAGAGTCCTCCGTGCGGCCCGGTGGTGCGAAAGCGCCGTCGGGCCGTTTTTTCGGGTTACACTCCCGCGTTCCCACGGCGGCTCCCTTGACCCAACCCAAGCTCACATTGTCGGGCATCTCCAAGAGCTTCCCCGGCGTGCGGGCGCTGCATGAGGTGGAGCTCGAGCTTTACGCCGGCGAAGTCACGGCGCTGATCGGCGAGAACGGTGCCGGCAAGTCGACGCTGGTGAAGGTGTTGACTGGCATCTACCAGCCGGACGCCGGCGAGATCACGCTCGACGGCAAGCCGGTCGTGCTGAGCTCGGCGCACCGCGCCTTCGAGCTTGGCATCACGGCGATCCACCAGGAGACGGTGCTGTTCGACGACCTCTCGGTCGCCGAGAACATCTATCTGGGGCACGCGCCGCGCACCCGCTTCAAGACCATCGATTGGCCCAAGATGCGCACCGATGCGCGACAGGTGCTGGGCGACATGGGCGCCGGTCACATCGACGCCGAGGCGCGGCTGCGCGATCTGTCGATCGGCAACAAGCATCTGGTGGCGGTGGCGCGGGCCATGTCCATCGAGGCAGAGGTCGTCATCATGGACGAGCCGACCGCGGCGCTGAGCCACAAGGAAATCGAGGACCTCTTCGTCCTCGTCGAGCTCCTGAAGGAAGCCAAGAAGGCCGTTCTCTTCATCTCGCACAAATTCGACGAGATCTACCGCATCGCCGATCGCTACACGGTGTTCCGCGACGGCGAGATGGTGGGCAAGGGACTGATCAAGGAGACGTCGCAGAACGACATCATCCGCATGATGGTCGGCCGCTCGGTGGACCATATCTTCCCGGCCCGCACGCCGGCGATCGGCGCGCCGGTGCTCGAGGTGAGCGATTTGAGCCACCCCACCGAGTTCGACGGCATCACCTTCACGCTGCATGCCGGGGAAATCCTCGGCTTCTACGGCCTCGTCGGGGCAGGGCGGACCGAGATCATGCAGGCGATCTTCGGGTTGACCAAGACCTCGCGCGGCACGATCAGGCTCGGCGGCGCGCCGATCAACCCGGCATCGCCGGCCGACGCGATCGAGGCGGGGATCGTCTATGTGCCCGAGGAGCGCGGCAAGCAGGGCGTCGTCGTCGACCTGCCGATCTTCCAGAACGTCGCTCTGCCGTCGCTGAAGAAGACCAGCCGCTCGGGGTTCCTCCATCTCGCCAGTGAGTTTGCGCTGACGCGCGAATATGCCGGGCGGCTCGATCTGCGCGCCGCCTCGCTCAGCCAGACCGCCGGTACGCTGTCGGGTGGCAATCAGCAGAAGATCGTCATCGCCAAATGGCTGGCGACGAAGCCGCGCGTTATCATCCTCGACGAGCCGACCAAAGGCATCGATATCGGGTCGAAGGCCGCGGTGCACGCATTCATGGCGGAACTGGTGGCCGAAGGGCTGGCGGTGATCATGGTGTCGTCGGAGTTGCCCGAAATCATGGGCATGTCCGACCGCGTGGCCGTGATGCGCGCCGGACGGATCGCCGAGATCCTCGACAACAAGGATCTGACGGCCGACCGGCTGGTGAAGCTTGCGATCGGCGCCGAGGAACGGGCGGCATGAAACGGCTGGTCCGCGTCCGCGAGTTCTGGCTCGCGATTGGCATCATCGTAATGATCGTCGCGATCTCGCTGCGTGCGCCGAGCTTTGCAGCGCCGGCGAATCTGCTCGATATCTTCAACAACACCTCGATCCTGATGATCCTGGCGCTCGGCCAGATGAGCGTCATCCTCACCCGCTCGATCGATCTGTCGATTGCCGCCAACGCGGCGCTGAGCGGCATGATCGTGGCCTTGACCAACCAGATGTTCCCGGGCGTGCCGTTGCCGCTGCTGATCATCGCGGCGCCTCTCTGCGGGCTCGCCTTCGGCGCGATCAACGGCCTGCTGGTGTGGAGGCTCGATATCCCCTCGATCGTTGTGACGCTCGGCACACTCACCATCTATCGCGGTTCGACCTTCCTGCTCGCCGGCGGCAAATGGGTCAACGCCGACGAGATGACCGACGATTTCATCGGTTTCACGCGTCTCGACATCCTCGGCCTGCCGATGCTGAGCTGGATCGCGGTGATCACCGCCATCGTCTTCTTCCTCGTGATGACGCGGACCCCAATCGGCCGGGCGATCTACGCAATCGGCGTCAACCCGACGGCGGCGGTTTACGCCGGCATCAATGTCGGCCGGACCAAGTTCGTGACCTTCTGCATCTCGGGGTTCGTTGCCGGGCTTTGCGGCTATCTCTGGGTCTCGCGCTATGTCATCGCCTCGTCGGATACCGCAAGCGGCTATGAGCTCTCGGTGATCGCCGCCTGCGTCATCGGCGGCGTATCGATCGCCGGCGGCGTCGGGACGGTGGGGAGTGCGCTGCTCGGCGCGATCTTCCTCGGCGTGATCGGCAGTGCGCTACCGGTGATCAACGTCTCGCCATTCTGGCAGATGGCGATCTCGGGCGCCGCGATCATCCTCGCGGTGGCGTTCAATGCCCGCGGCGAGCGCAAGAAGGGCCGCATCATCCTCAAGCAGGCGGAGGGTATGTCGTGAACGACGCCACGCCGCCGACCCGCAATATTCCCGACCGGCTCGACAGCCCGCTGCGCTCGGCAATCTTTTCCTGGCAGTCGCTGCTGCTGCTGGTGGCGGTCGCGATCTTCATCATCAACTCTTTCGCCTCGCCCTATTTCCTGTCGCCCTATTCGCTGAGCGATGCGACTTTCAACTTCACCGAGAAGGCGCTGATCGCGCTGGCGATGGCGCTCCTGATCATTTCGGGCGAGATCGATTTGTCGGTGGCCTCGATCATCGCGTTGGCCTCGACCATGATGGGGCTGGCGCTGCAGGCAGGGGCAGACACGCCGGTGCTGGTGCTTGTCGGCATCGCCACCGGGCTCGTCTGCGGGGCATTCAACGGCTTCCTCGTGACGCGGCTGAGCCTGCCTTCGATCGTCGTCACCATCGGCACGATGAGCCTCTTCCGCGGCATCAGTTTCATCATCCTCGGCGACCAGGCGTTCAAAGGATATCCGGACAGCTTTGCCTTTTTCGGACAGGGCTATGCCTGGTGGGTGATCTCGTTCGAGCTGGTGCTCTTCCTCGCCGCGGCCGTCGTCTACTACGTCGTGCTGCACCGGACGAGCTTCGGACGGCGGCTGTTCGTCATCGGCAACAACCCGGTGGCGGCGCAGTTCTCGGGCGTGCGCGTGGCGCGGATCAAGTTCATCCTGTTCTGCCTGACCGGCACGATGTCGGGCATCGCCTCGGTGCTGCTGACCAGCCGGCTCGGCTCGACCCGGCCGTCGATCGCGCAGGGCTGGGAGCTCGAGGTCATCACCATGGTGGTGCTCGGCGGTGTCAGCATCCTCGGCGGCGCCGGCTCGATCACCGGCGTCGTCATCGCCGCCTTCATCATGGGGCTGGTGACCTTCGGGCTCGGCGTTCTCAACGTACCTGGCATCGAGCAGTCGATCGTGATCGGCTTGCTGTTGATCGTCGTCATCGCTCTGCCTATCGTGGCACGGAGATTGCGGGGGACGCGCAAATGAGCCAACGCCACGCCTTCCGCATGCGGCTCAACCCGGGCATGAAGGCCGAGTACCAGAAGCGGCATGACGAGATCTGGCCCGAGCTGGTCGACCTGCTGCATAAGGCCGGGGTGTCCGACTACTCCATCTGGCTCGACGACGAGACCAATCTGCTGTTCGGCGTGCTGACCCGCACCAACGATCACGGCATGGACCGCCTGCCGCTCGATCCGATCATGAAGCGCTGGTGGACGCATATGGCCGACATCATGGAAGTTCGGGCGGATAACTCACCGGTGGACGCCGCGCTATCGCGCGTCTTCCACATGGAGTGAGCTTGGCCGTAGCGGTTATCGATATCGGCAAGACCAACGCCAAGGTGGCGCTGGTCGATCTCGAGCGGCTGGTCGAGATCGATTTGCGCAAGGCGCCGAACATCGTGCTGCGCGATGGGCTCTATCCGCATTTCGATGAGGCGCGGTTGTGGAGCTTCATCATCGAGAGCCTGCGCGATCTCGGTCGCAGCACCGGGATCGATGCCATCTCGATCACCACCCACGGCGCCACCGCGGCGCTGCTCGATGCGTCGGGCCAATTGGCGCTGCCGATCCTCGACTATGAGTTCGACGGGCCCGATGCGCTCGCCGAGGACTACGATTTGACGCGACCGGAGTTCGGCGAGACCGGTACGCCGCGGTTGCCCGGGGGGCTGAACCTCGGCGCGCAGTTTTACTGGCAGGAGCGCGGCTATCCCGAATATTTCGCCAGGGTCGCGACCATCCTGATGTACCCGCAATATTGGGCCTTCCGCCTGACGGGCATCGCGGCGAACGAGGTGACCTCGCTTGGCTGCCACACCGATCTCTGGTCGCCGCACCGGCGGACGCTGTCGCCGATGGTCGAACGCTTCGGCTGGCGCATGCTGTTCGCGCCGGTGGTGCAGGCTTCGGCGCGGCTTGGCCCGATCCTGCCCGAGGTCGCGCTACACACCGGACTGTCGCGCAACACGCCGGTGCATGCCGGCATCCATGATTCCAACGCCTCGCTGCTGCCGCACTTGGTGTCGCGGCGCGCGCCGTTCTCGGTGCTGTCGACCGGAACATGGGTGATCGCGCTGGCGGTGGGCGCCAGCCCGGTTGCGCTCGATGCCGAACGCGACACGCTGATCAACGTCAATGCGCTGGGCGATCCGACGCCGTCGGCGCGCTTCATGGGTGGGCGCGAGAACGCCATGCTGGCAGAGGGACTGCCGGAGCCGAGCGCGGCGGAGATCGCGCACGTCCTCGCCAGCGGCACGAAATATCTGCCGTCGGCGCAACCCGGCTCCGGGCCGTTCCCGGACGCTGACGGCCGTTGGTCGGCGGAGCCGCAATCGCCGGGCGAGCGCCGGGCGGCGGTGTCGTTCTACCTGGCGATGATGTCGGCGACCTGCCTCGAGCTGATCGGCGCGCAAGGGCCGACGATCATCGAGGGGCCGTTCGCCGCCAATGCCGAGTTCGCCAAAATGCTGCGGGCGGCGACGGGCCGCGATGTGGTGATCGAAGCGGCGGGCACCGGCACCAGCATCGGGGCGGCCCTGCTGGCTGGCCGCGCCAGCCTCAAACCGAGCACGACGCTGGCGCCCGACCCCGGTGCCGCGTGGGCGGCTTACGCGTCGAGCTGGCGCGCCGCAACGCGCTAGTTGGTGGCGGCGCCCGTGACGGCGACCTTCGCCGGGTCGTACCACCAGATATCGGGGAAGCCGATCGAGTAGTCGGGCAGCTTGTCCGGATGGCTGAAGCGATCCCAGCGGGCGATGCGGTCACTGCGCAGGGTGTAGGACGGCACGATGTAATAGCCGGCGAGCAGCACGCGATCGAGCGCGTGGGTAGCCGCCAGCAGCTCGTCGTGATCCTTGGCGAACACCACCTTGTTGATCAGCGCGTCGATGCCCGGATCGGCGATGCCGCCATAGTTCGAGGTGTTGGGATCGGCGGCGGCCTTCGAGCCGAAAAAGAAGTTCTGCTCGTTGCCGGGGCTGAGGCTCTGCGCCCAGCCCGAATAGATCATGTCGAAGTCGCGGCTGCGGATGCGGTTGATATATTCGGCCGAGTCCACCTCGCGGATGGTGGCATTGATGCCGATTGATTTGAGGTTGGTCTGGAACGCCGTCGCCACCGGCTCGATGGTTGGGCCGTTAAGCAGGATCTCGAAGCTGAGCTGCTTGCCGGTCGCATCGACCAGCTGATTGCCGTTGAGCGTGTAGCCGGCGGCGGTGAGCAGATCGAGCGCGGTCTTGAGGTTGGCGCGGAGCTTGGTCGGATCGCCGGCGACCGGGTTCTCGTAGGGCGTGGTGAAGACCTCCGGCGGGATCTTGTCCTTGACCGAATTGAGGATGTTCAACTCCTCGCCCTGCGGCAGGCCAGACGACGCAAAGGGGATGCCGTAGAAATAGGAATTGATGCGCTCGTACTGGCCGTAGAACAGGGTTTTGTTGAGGCTCTCGAAGTCGAACGCCTCGAGCAGCGCGTGGCGGACGCGGACATCCTTGAACTTGTCAAGCCGGAGGTTGGGGATGAAGCCGACCATAGTGCCCTGGTCGGCATAGCTTTGCGGGAAGAGCTCCTGCACCACCTTCTTCTGCTGCACCGCGGGGAAATCGTAGCCGGTGGCCCAGCGCTTGGCGCGGTTCTCGTTCCACCAGTCGAACTGGTCGCCCTTGAAGCCTTCGAAGGCGACGTCGGGGTCGCGGAAATACTCGAAGCGGACAGTGTCGAAATTGTTCTGGCCGATCTCCGTCGGCTCGTTCGCCGCCCAGTAATTGGGGTCGCGGGTGTAGGTGATCGACGAGCCGGCGTTGAACGAGGTGAGCTTGTAAGGGCCCGAGCCCATCGGCAGCTCGAGCGTCGAAGCGCTGATGTCGCGTTGCTTGCCGGTCGCGTCTTTACCCTCCCACCAATGCTGCGGCAGCACCATGATCTGGCCGAGGATTTCGGGGAGCTCGCGATTGTTGGTGGACGAGAAGTAGAACGTCACCTGGTCGGGGGCGGTCACCTCGGCCTTGGTCACGTCCTGATAATAGTTCTGCTCGTTCGGGTTGAGCGCCACCGCCTTCTCGAACGACCATTTGACGTCCTGGGGGGTGATCGGCGTGCCGTCCTGCCACTTGGCCTTGGGGTTGATCCGGAAGGTCGCCGACGAGATGTCGGGCGGGAAGGCGACGGCGTCGGCGATCAGCGAGTACGACGCATTGCTGTCCGACAGCGACGAGGTCATCAGCGTCTCGTAGACGAGGCCGAGGCCGTCGGCCGGCTCGCCCTCGGGCAGGATCGGGTTGAGCGTATCGAAGCCGCCGAGCGAATTGAGCCGCACGATGCCGCCCTTAGGCGCATTCGTGTTGACGTAGTCCCAGTGGGCGAAGCCGGGCGCATATTTCACCGTACCGTTGGCGATGATCCCGGTCAGCCACGGTCCGTTCTGCGCCGGATCGGCGAGCGCGGGCAGGGCGGTCGAAACCAGGGCGGCGAGTGCCAGGATGGAAAGGAGGGGGAGCTTCATGGCAGAAGGACCTCTGAGCGGCTGCGGGCGGGACGGTGAGTTTTGGGCAGCACTGTGACGAAACTGTAGCATGCGCAAACGGGGCGGCTAAGGGGCCTCGGCCACCGTCCGGCCGGCGCCGAAAGCGGCGTCCATCAGGGCGCGGGTGTAGTCGGTCTTGGGTGCGTCGAAGATGTCGCGGGCGGTGCCACCCTCGACGATCTTGCCATCCTTCATCACCAGCACGTCGTTGGCGAGCGCCCGCACGACGCGCAGATCATGCGAGATGAAGAGGTAGGTGAGGCCGTGCCGGCGCTGCAGCTCGCGCAGCAAATCGACCACCTGCGCCTGGACGCTCATGTCGAGCGCCGAGGTCGGCTCGTCGAGGACGACGAATTTCGGTTCCAGCACCATGGCGCGGGCGATGGCGATGCGCTGCCGCTGGCCACCCGAAAATTCGTGCGGATAGCGATGCGCGTCCGCAGGGTTGAGTCCGACCTCCGTGAGGGCGCGGACGACGCGCGCTTCGCGCTCCTCGATCGGCAGCTCGGGGAAATGCACGCCCAAACCCTCGGCGACGATTTCCCCGACCGGCATGCGCGGCGACAGCGAGCCGAACGGGTCCTGGAAGACGATCTGCATGTTCTTGCGCAGCGGCCGCATCTGCCGCCACGAGCGCGACTGGATTTCGTCGCCGAGAAAGACGATCCGGCCCGTCGACGACAGCAGCCGAAGCAGCGCCCGGCCGAGGGTGGTTTTGCCCGAGCCGGACTCGCCGACGATGCCCAGCGTCTGGCCGCGGCGGACCTGGAGGCTGACGTCGTCGACCGCCTTCACGTAGCCGACGACGTGGCGGAGGATGCCGCGCTTCACCGGGAACCAGACGCGGAGGTCCGTGGCTTCGACGATCACCGGCGCCGACGGGTCGGAGGAGGGTGGCGCACCCTTTGGCTCGGCGGCGAGGAGATGCTTCGTGTACGGGTGTTGCGGCGCGGTGAAGATCGCTTCGGTGCGCCCATGCTCGACGATCTCGCCTTCGGTCATGACGCAGACTTCATCGGCCATCTGCCGAACGATGGTGAGATCGTGGGTGATGAACAGCATCGCCATGCCGAGCCGCGCCTGGAGCGAGCGAAGCAAAGCGAGGATTTGCGCTTGCACGGTGACATCGAGCGCGGTGGTCGGCTCGTCGGCGATCAAGAGGTCCGGCTCGTTGGCGAGCGCCATGGCGATCATCACGCGCTGCCGCTGCCCGCCCGAGAGCTGGTGCGGATAGGCATCGAGCCGCGCCTCGGCCCCGGCGATGCCGACTTCGTTGAGGAGCTCGAGCGTGCGGGCGCGGGCGGCATTGCGGCGGAGGCCGCGATGGGTGATCAGCACCTCGCTCACCTGATGCTCGATGGTATGGAGCGGATTGAGCGAGCTCATCGGCTCCTGAAAGATCATCGAGATGTTGGCGCCACGGATTTTCCGCATCCGCTTGTTGTCGGCCGCCGCGAGGTCCGTGCCCTTGAACAGGATGCGGCCGCTGACATCGGCGGTCGCCGGCAGGAGCTGCAGGATCGAGGCAGCGGTCACAGATTTGCCGGAACCGGACTCGCCGACCAGCGCCAGCGTGCGGCCCGGCTGCACGCCGAACGAGATGCCGCGCACGGCATGGATGACGCGGGTATCGAGGCGGAAATCGACGGTGAGGTTCTCGACCGAGAGGAGGGCGCTCATGAGAGGTTCTTCCGCGGATCGAACGCATCGCGCACCGCTTCGCCAATGAAGATCAGCAGCGACAGCATCAGCGAGATCGACAGGAACCCGGTGAGCGACAGCCACGGCGCGCCGAGATTGTCCTTGCCCTGCGACAGCAGCTCGCCGAGCGAGGGCGAGCCGGGCGGCAGGCCGAAGCCGAGGAAATCGAGCGAGGCCAACGTGGTGATCGAGCCGCCGAGGATGAAGGGCAGGAAGGTCAGCGTCGCCACCATGGCGTTGGGCAAAAGATGTCTGCGCATGATGGTGAAGTTGGAGACGCCCAGCGCGCGGGCGGCGGCGACATATTCGAAATTGCGGCCGCGGAGGAACTCGGCGCGCACCAGGCCCACCAGCGCCACCCAGGAGAACAGCAGCAGGATGCCGAGGAGCGTCCAGAAACTCGGGGTGATGACGCTCGACAGGATCAGCAGCAGATAGAGCGCCGGGATCGAGGTCCAGATCTCGATGAAGCGCTGGAACAGCAGGTCGGTCCAGCCGCCGAAATAGCCCGAGACGGCGCCGACAAGTACGCCGACGATCGAGGAGAGCACGGTCAGCGCAAGGCCAAAGATCACCGAGATGCGGAAGCCGTAGAGCAGGCGGGCGACGACATCGCGGCCCTGATCGTCGGTGCCAAGCCAGTGCATATTGCCGCTGATGCAATCGGGGTCGCCGACGCCCTGCGCATAGCCCGAGCAGCGGTCGGCGGTGCTCATCGTCCATGAGGG
>CAZNAE010000046.1:0-24698 GCA_964570695.1 uncultured Devosia sp. | reverse complement strand
CGATGTTGTACTTGATGCCGAAATCGCCGTCCGGCCCGCCGGGGTTGTGGCTGGCACTGAGGATGAAGCCGCCGAACGCCTTGTAGTGGCGGATGATGTGCGAGGTGCCCGGGGTCGAGAGGATCCCGCCCTGCCCCACCATCACCTTGCCGAAGCCGTTGGCGGCGGCGATACGAACGATGGTCTGGATGGCGACATCGTTGTGGTAACGGCCGTCGCCGCCGATGACGAGGATCTTACCCTTGAAGCCATCGAGGCAGTCGATAACCGCCTGGACGAAATTCTCGACATAGTTGGCCTGCATGAACACCGGCACCCGCTTGCGCAGGCCCGACGTTCCGGGCTTCTGGTCGGTGAACGGCGTGGTTTCAATCGTCTTGTTGGTCATCGTCTTTCACCCCCAGCAGCTTGCTGTAGAGCTTGGCGTATTTTTCCGCGCTCAGATCCCAGCTTACGTCCGACTTCATCCCCCGGCGCTGCATCTTGCGCCACACTTTTTCGCGCCCATGCAAACGGATGGCGCGCAGGATCGCATCGCGCAGCGCATCGGCCGTGGCGGGGGCGAACACGATTCCAGTCGCGACACCCGCCTCGACCGCCGCCTCGTTGGCATCGATCACGGTATCCGCCAGCCCGCCGACCCGGCTGACCAGCGGCACGCAGCCGTAGCGCAAGCCATAGAGCTGCGTCAGCCCGCACGGCTCGAAGCGCGACGGCACCATCATCACATCGGCGCCGCCCTGGATCAGATGGCTCAGCGCCTCGTCGTAACCGCGGACGAACCCGACCTTGCCCGGATGCCGCATCACCGCGCCGGCGAGGCCGTTCTCGATCTCGGCGTCGCCCGAGCCGAGCACCACCAGCTTGCCGCCCGCCGCCACCAGCCCGTCGACGGTCTCGACCAGCATGTCGAGCCCCTTCTGCCAGGTCAGCCGGCTCACCACCGAGAACAACGGGCCGGGCGTGTCATCGAGATTGAAGCGCAGCTCCAGGGCGCGCTTGTTGCCGGCGCGTAGCTCGGTGCTGTTGTGACTGAAATGCGTGTGCAGCGCCGGATCGACCTGCGGATCCCAGGCCCGGTCGTCGATGCCGTTGAGAATACCGACGAGGTCGGCAGCGCGCGCCTGCAGCAGCCCTTCGAGCCCCATGCCGTAGGCCGGCCCCTTGATCTCGAGCGCATAGGTCGGGCTGACGGTGGTCAACGCGTCGGCGGTCTGCAGCCCGGCCTTGAGGAAGCCGATGCCACCGAAATATTCGATGGCGCCTTCCTGCGCGGCGCGGAAATCGATGCGGAGATCGTTGAAGATGCTCCACTCGAAGCGTCCCTGGAACGCGATATTGTGCACCGTCAGGACGGTCTTTGCGCGGGTCGGCGCATTGAACGCGATATAGGCCGGCGTCATCGCCGCCTGCCAGTCGTGGCAGTGAATGATCGCCGGGCGGTAGCCGTCGATGGCGCCGCGGGCGATCTCGTAGGCGGCATAGCTCAGCGCCGCGAAGCGCTTCCAGTTGTCGGGCCAGTCGAGCCGGTCGGGGCCGGTGTAGGGATTGCCCGGCCGGTCGTAGAGATGGGCGGCATTGACGGCGATGATGTCGAGCCCGCCGGCGCGGCCGGTCACCAGTTGCGCGAAGCCGCCAAAGAAATCCGGGAACTCCGCGACGACACGGCCATTCTCGATCGCCCCCATCACCGCCGGATAGCCGGGCAGCAAGGTGCGCACGGTCACGTCGTGACCGGCGAGTGCGCCCGGCAAAGCACCGGTCACGTCCGCAAGGCCCCCCGTCTTGATCAACGGATAGGCCTCCGACGCGACGGAGACGACTTCAATCATTTACTGGCCTGGAACTTGTCGAGCATCGGTTGCGTGATCAGCGTAACGCCATCGTCGGTGCGGCGGAACCAGCGCTTGTCGAACTCCGGATCCTCGCCGACCACCAGCCCCTCGGGGATGTTGACGCCGCGGTCGAGCACGACCTTCCTGAGCCGCGCCCCGCGCCCGATGGTGCAATAGGGCAGCACCACCGCCTCGTGCAGCTCGGAGTAGGAGTGGACGCGCGAACCGGTCGACAGCAGCGTCCGGTCGAGCGCGCCGCCCGAAATGATGCAGTCGCCCGAGACCAGCGAGTTGACCGCCGAACCGCGCCGGCCGTCGAAATCATGCACGAACTTGGCTGGCGGGGTGATCTCTGCGAAGGTCCAGATCGGCCAGTCGCGATCGTAGAGATCGAGCTGCGGAGCGACGTCGCAGAGGTCGATATTGGCCTTCCAATAGGCGTCGATCGTCCCCACGTCGCGCCAGTAGGCGACCTCCTCATTGGGCGAGCGGACGCAGGAGCGCGGGAAGCGATGCGCCCAGGCCGAGCCGTTCTTGACGATGTAGGGGATGATGTCCTTGCCGAAATCGCGCTGGCTGCCTTCGGTCGCGGCGTCGCGGCGCAACTGCTCCATCAGGAAGCGCGTCTCGAACACGTAGATGCCCATCGAGGCGAGCGCGAAATCCGGATTGTCCGGGATGCCCGGTGGGTCCTTCGGCTTCTCGACGAAATCGACGACACGGTCGCGCCCGTCGACATGCATCACACCGAAGCCGGTGGCTTCCATGCGCGGCACCTCGAGACAGCCGATAGTGACGTCGGCCCCGGTGTCGACATGCTGGCGGAGCATGATCTCGTAGTCCATCTTGTAGATGTGGTCGCCCGCGAGCAGCACGATGTAGCGCGGGCCGTAGTCCTCAATGATGTCCATGTTCTGGTACACGGCATCGGCGGTGCCCTCGTACCACTGCGTCTCGGAGACACGCTGGCTCGCCGGCAGCACGTCGAAACTTTCGTTGCGCTCGGTGCGGAGGAAGTTCCAGCCACGCTGCAGATGGCGGATCAGGCTGTGCGCCTGGTATTGCGTCGCCACCGAGATACGCCGGATACCGGAGTTGAGCGCATTGCTCAGGGCGAAATCGATGATGCGCGACTTGCCGCCGAAATACACGGCCGGCTTGGCGCGGCGATCGGTGAGATCGTAAAGCCGCGTGCCGCGTCCTCCCGCAAGCACGTAAGCCATCGCCTCGCGTGCCAGCGGCGATGGTGTCCGGTAGTCTGCCATGTGTCCCTCCTCAGGCCCGGCTTAATCCGGGTCGTATTTCAAGATCAATGTGGCCAGCGGGGGTATGTAGAGTTCGGCATAGGCCGCCCAGCCCGGTCCCTCGTTCTTCCGTGCAACCACCTTCCCCTGATTGCCCGAATTGCTGCCGCCGTACCAACCGGCGTCAGTATTGATCCGCTCGCTCCACTGCCCCTCCTTGGGCATCGGCACGCGGTATTTTTCGCGCGGCACCGGCGTCATGTTGGAGATGACGACCACCGGATTGGCGCCGTTCGAACGGCGCGTCCAGGCGAACACCGAATTGGTGTGGTCGTTGCCGATCAGCCACTCGAACCCTTCCGGTTCGTTGTCGCGGCCATGCAGTGCCGGCAGCTCGCGGTAGGCACCATTGAGGTCCATCACCAGCCTCCGCACGCCCTCGTGCATGCCGGCATCGAGCAGCCACCAGTCGAGGCCCTTGGCCTCGTTCCACTCCTCGCGCTGCGCGAACTCCTGGCCCATGAACAGCAGCTTCTTTCCCGGCCAGCCCCACATGTAAGCGTAGTAGGTGCGGAGCGCCGCGAACTGCTGCCAGTCGTCGCCGCTCATCTTGGCGATCAGCGAGCCCTTCCCATGCACCACCTCGTCGTGGCTGAGCGGCAGCACGTAGTTTTCGGAGAACGAATAGAGCGCCGCGAATGTCATGTCGTTGTGGTGGTAGCGCCGATGGATGGGGTTGCGCGCCATGTAGCGCAGCATGTCGTTCATGAACCCCATGTTCCATTTGAAGCCGAAGCCGAGGCCGCCGGTGTAGGCCGGCGCCGACACGCCGCTCCAGGCGGTCGACTCCTCGGCGATCATCATGGCGCCCGGGTGCAGGCGATACACCTCGGCATTGACGCGCTGCAGGAACGCCACGGCTTCGAGATTGTGGTTGCCCCCGAATTTGTTGGGCACCCATTCGCCGGCATTACGCGAATAATCGAGGTAGAGCATCGAGGCCACCGCATCGACGCGGAGACCGTCGATGTGGAATTCCTCGAACCAGTAGAGCGCGTTGTTGGTGAGGAAGGCCGACACCTCCTTACGCCCGAAATTGTAGATCGCGGTGTTCCAGTCGGGGTGGTAGCCCTGCCGCGGATCGGCGTGCTCATAGAGCGCCGTTCCATCGAAATGAGCGAGCCCATGTTCGTCGGTCGGAAAATGCGCCGGCACCCAGTCGAGGATGATGCCAAGCCCCGCCTTGTGCGCGGCGTCGATGAAATGCTTGAAGCCCTTGGGATCGCCGAACCGCGCAGTCGGCGAGTAGAGCCCGGTGGGCTGGTAGCCCCAGCTCGGATCGAACGGATGCTCGGAGATCGGCAGCAGCTCGATATGGGTGAAGCCCATATCCTTGGCATAGGGGATCAGCTGCTCGGCGAACTGCTCGTAGCTCATGAAGCTGCCGTCGGCGCGCTTGCGCCATGACCCGAGGTGCACTTCATAGATCGAGACCGCGGTGCGCCGCCAATCCTTCCTGCCGCGCGACTCGAGGTATTTGCCGTCGGTCCAGCTGAACGGCGCCGGATCGGCGACGATCGAGGCGGTCTTGGGCCTGAGCTCCGACTGCCGCGCATACGGGTCAGCCTTCAGCGGCAGCAGCTTTCCGTCCTGCCCGACAATCTCGTATTTGTAGATCGTGCCCGGTCCGACCGTCGGGATGAACACTTCCCAGACGCCGGTCTCGAAGCGGTTGCGCATCGGGTGGCGGCGGCCGTCCCACTCGTTGAACGGTCCCACCACCGAGACGCGCTTGGCGTTCGGAGCCCACACCGCGAAGTGAACGCCCGGCACACCCTCGAACTCGATCGCATGCGCGCCGAGCTTGTCGAACAGCCGGAGGTGCGTGCCCTCGTTGATGTAGTAATCGTCCATCGGCCCAAGCACCGGACCGAAGCTGTAGGGATCGAACACGTCCCATTCGCCGCCCTCATTGGCGGCGCGGTAACGGATCGGCTGGCGCTGCTGGAGGTCGACCTTGCCTTCGAAGAAGCCGGCATCGTCGCGGCGGGTCAGATCGCCGAGCGGCTTGCCGTCACGGGTGAATGCCGAGACCGTGTGAGCGAACGGGATGAACGCCCGCAGCGCCCAGACATCGTCGATCTGCTGCAGGCCGAGGACCGCAAAGGGGTCGGCGTGCTGGCCCTTGACGATCGCCTCCACTTCCCGCGGATCTGTTTGCCACTTCTCCACTGGGTCCGTCCCTTACGCCTGTGCTACCGGCACGTTCCAGATATCGGTGGCATATTGCCGGATCGTCCGGTCGGACGAGAACCAGCCCATGTGGGCGGTGTTCCGGATCGCCATGGAATACCATTTCCGTTTGTTCTGCCACATGCCGTCGACCTGCCGTTGCGCCGCGGCGTAAGCATCGAAATCGCGTGCCACCATGAACCAGTCGTGGTCGTAAAGCCCGCCGATCAGATCGCGATAGCGGTTCGGATCGTCCGGCGAGAACACGCCGGACGAAATCATCTCCAACGCCTCGCGCAGCGGTGGCGAGCTGTCGATGGCGCTGCGCGGCACCTCGGTGCGCACGCGCTTCTGCGCGACCTCTTCGGCGGTAAGACCGAAGATCACCATGTTCTCTTTACCGACCGCGTCGAGCATTTCGATGTTGGCGCCGTCGAGCGTCCCGATCGTTACGGCACCATTCATTGCGAACTTCATGTTTCCGGTTCCCGAAGCCTCAAGTCCGGCCGTCGAGATTTGTTCCGAAAGGTCCGCCGCCGGCATGATGATTTCAGCCAGGCTGACATTGTAGTTGGGCAGGAACACCACCTTCAGCAACTCGCGCACCGAGGGGTCGTTGTTGATGACCTTGGCGACGTCGTTGATGAGCTTGATGATGAGCTTGGCGTTCCAGTAGCTGGGCGCCGCCTTGCCGGCGAACACTTTTACCCGCGGCACCCAGTCGATCTCCGGGTGCGACTTGATCGACTGGTACTGCGCCACCGCCTCGATGACGTTGAGCAGTTGCCGCTTATATTCGTGGATGCGCTTGACCTGCACGTCGAACAGCGCGTCCGGCGAGACGTTGAACTCCAGCCGGTCCTTGATCAGCTCCGTAAGCCGCATTTTGTTGGCGCGCTTTACGGCAGCGAACTGCTCCTGGAACAGCGGGTCGTCGGCGTGCTTGTCGAGCTGCGTCAGCAGGTCGATGTTGTCCTGGAACTCCGGACCGATCCGCTCGCTGATCAGCTTGGTCAGCCCCGGGTTGCATTCGATCAGCCAGCGCCGCGGCGTCACGCCGTTGGTCTTGTTGTTGATCCGCTCGGGGTAGAGCTTGTTGAGGTCGCCGAAGACCGTCTTCTTCATGAGCTCGGTATGGAGCGCCGACACGCCATTGATCGAATGGCTGCCGACGAAGGCCAACTGCCCCATGCGGACACGCCGCGCCCCGCCTTCGTCGATCAGCGACACGTTGGCAATCTGCTGATCGTTGAAGCCGGCGCGGGTGCGCGCTTCGGTCAAGACTTCCGCATTGATCGCGTAGATGATCTGCATCTGCCGCGGCAGCATGCGCTCGAGTAGCGACACCGGCCACGTCTCGAGCGCCTCCGGCAGGAGGGTGTGGTTGGTGTAGCCGAACGTGCCTTTGACCAGCGGCCAGGCCTGCGCCCATTTGATGCCGTGCACGTCGATCAGGATGCGCATCAGCTCGGCGATCGAAATCGCCGGATGCGTGTCGTTGAGCTGGATCGCGACCTTGTCGGGCAGTGAGCCCATGTCGCCATATTGCTGCAGGTGCCGCCGGACGATGTCCTGCAGCGATGCGGACGAGAAGAAATATTCCTGCCGCAGCCGCAGCTCCTGGCCCGACGGCGTCGAGTCCGCCGGATAGAGCACGCGGGTGATCGCCTCGGCCTTCGAGCTCTCTTCAAGCGCGCCGATATGGTCGCCCGAGTTGAACTTTTCGAGCATGATCGGATCGACCGGCTGCGCGCTCCAGAGCCTGAGCGTATTCACACGCGCACCGCGCCAGCCGACGATGGGCGTATCGAACGCGACCGCGAGGAAATGTTCTGCCGGCCGCCACTCGAGCCGGGTCGAACCATCCGGCTCCTGCACCGGCACCACCTGCCCGCCGAAGCCGATCTCGTAGGTCGATTCGCGGCGCTCGAACTCCCACGGGTTGCCATGGGCGAGCCAGTCTTCCGGCAGCTCGACCTGCCAGCCTTCGCTCATCTCCTGCCGGAACATGCCGTTGGCGTAGCGGATGCCGTAGCCATAGGCCGGGATCTTGAGTGTCGCCATCGAGTCCATGAAGCACGCGGCGAGACGGCCGAGGCCGCCATTGCCGAGCGCCGCGTCAGGCTCGAGGTTGATCAGATCGCCGATGTCGACGTTGAAATTCTTGAGCGCCTGCTTCACCGGATCCATGATGCCGATGTTGGTCATGGCATCGCGCATCAAACGGCCGATGAGGAACTCAAGGCTCAGGTAATAGACGCGCTTTTCGGAGGTGCGCCAGGTTTCGCGGCTGGATTCGAACCAGAGGTCGATGACGCGGTCGCGGATGGCGAGGATGGTGGCTCTGAGCCAGTCGTGCGGTCGGGCGACAATTGCGTCTTTGCCGACGGAATAGGTCAGTTTTTCGAGGATTTCGGCCTGAATGGCCTCAACTGACCGCGCCCGCTTCTGCGGCGTAGGGGCGTCCAATACGATAGGCTTTTGCGGCATGTCGCAATCCGATCAGCATGACGATGTATTCCCCTCTAGTCGAAGCACCATTGCATCAATCTTAGGCAGTGGGAAGCCCCGCGCGGCGGGCTGAAACGCTCGCCTAACCCATTTGCTGATCGGCAGTTTCCGGCTTTTTTTCGAGCATGACCGGCTCGGACGGCCCCTCCACTGCGCCGCTCTCGCGCGCCTGATCCTCGGCGTTGGAGAGCAGCAGATCGCGTCCCGCGGCGAGCCCGCCGACGACCTGCGCGGCGAAGCGCTGCCGGTCGCGCTCGCGCACGCCCTGGATCAGATCGGCGATCTCCTCGTCGGACGAGCCGAGCACCTTCAGCGTCTCGCCGGACAGCGCCAATGCCGATTCGAACACCTCGCGAATCTGGAAATCGACCCCGGCCTTGACCAGCGCAATGGCGTGGCCACGGTCGAAGGCACGCGCCATCACCTTGGTCAGCGGATATTCCGCGTGGATCAGCTCGGCGATCTTGACCGCGTCGTCCTTTTTGTCGACGGCGATCACCACCACGTCGACCTTCTCGATGCCCGCGGCGCGCAGAATGTCGAGCCGCGTCCCGTCGCCGTAGTAGACCTTGGCGCCGAACTGCGCGGCGACGCGGATCATGTCAGTGTCGGTGTCGATCAGCGTCAGCTTGTGGCCCTTGGCGAGCAGGCCTTGTGCGGCGATCTGGCCGAAGCGGCCAAAACCGATGATCAGCACATCGCCGCTGAGCCCGTCGGGTTCCTCGATGCCGACCATCGACTGCGCCGGCGCCGGCAAGAGCTTGAGCGCGAGGATGGTGAGCGGCGTCAGCACCATCGAGATGATGACGGTGGCCGAAAAGATCGCCTGCTGGTCGGGACTGATCAGGCCCGATGCCGCAGCCGTGGTGAACAGCACGAAGGCGAACTCGCCGCCCTGCGCCATCAGCAGCGCCCGCTCCAGCGCATCCGCCACACTCGATTTCAGGATGCGGGCCAGCACGAAGATCGCGCCGCCTTTCACGACCATGTAGGCGACGACGCTGAGCGCCACGATCTGCCAGTTGGCGGCGACGATATTGATGTCGAGCGACATGCCGACCGCGAGAAAGAACAGCCCGAGCAGGATGCCACGGAATGGCTCGATGTCCGCTTCGAGCTGGTGCCGGAAGGTCGAGGTCGAAAGCAGCACGCCGGCAAGGAAGGCGCCCATCGCCATCGACAGCCCGCCGAACTGGAACAGCAGCGCGGCGCCGAGCACAACCAGCAGCGCCGCTGCCGTCATCACTTCGCGTGCCTGCGCGTTGGCGAGAATGCGGAAGAACGGGTTCAGCACCCAGCGGCCGATGAAATTGAGGGCGGCGACGCAGCCGATGGCGACAACGATCGACAGCCACACCGGCGTCGCCTCTGCCGCGCTGGTGAGCTTTGGCGACAGCAGCGCGACGACGGCGAGCAGCGGCACGATGGCGAGGTCCTCGAGCAAGAGGATCGAAACGATCTTCTGCCCCGCCGGCGTCGCGAGATCGCCGCGCTCGGTGAGCAACTGCATCACGACGGCCGTGGAGGTCAGCACGAACCCCATGCCGGCGACGAAGGATACTTCCGGCGTGAAGCCGAGCAGGATGCCGACGCCGGTCAACAGCGCGCCGCAGAGCGCCACCTGCGCCACGCCGACGCCAAAGATTTGCTTGCGCAGACTCCACAAGCGGCTCGGCTCCATCTCGAGGCCGACGATGAAGAGGAACAGCACCACGCCCAGTTCGGAGACATGGAGGATCGATTCCGGATCCGCGATGAGCCTGAGGCCGAACGGCCCGATGGCCAGGCCGGCCGCGAGATAGCCCAGCACCGAGCCGAGCCCGGCGCGCTTGAAGATCGGCACCGCGATGACGCCTGCCGCAAGCAGCGCCACCACCTGGATCAGATCGATATTGCTGACTGCCTCAGCCGCCTGGGAGATCGCCCCGCCCGCCATGCCCACCCCATCCAATTGCAGCGATAGACATGCGGCTGAGGCGCGCCGCCGTCAAGGCGACGCGACGGTCGCAGGCTTACGCGGCGCCCGCTTCGGCTTTGGCTTGATCTCGGCCTTGGTCGGTTCGGGTTTGATCTCGGCCTTGGTCGGCTCGGGCGGCGTTTCCGTCGGCTCGGCGTGCTTGGTATCCACAGTGGCGCGGGCGTCGAGCTTGCGTTGCGTCTTGGCGGTGACTACCGAGCGCGTCGGCAGGATGTGCGTGATCACCGAATGCAGCACCAGGACTGACGGCACGGCGACGAGCCCGCCGACCGGTCCCCAAGCCCAGAGCCAATAGGTCAGCGACAGGAAGATCAAGAACGGATTGATCGTCATGGTCCGGCCAAGCAGATTCGGCGTGACCATCTGGCTCTCGACGAAACTCATGCCCCAGTAACAAGCGACCGGCAGCACAGCGCCGGTGATGCCGTCACGGGTCCCGAGGCCGATCAGGAAAATCAGCACCAACATCGTCGCCTGACCGAGGAACGGGATGTAGTTGAGGACGAACGCCAGCGCGCCGAACAGCAACGGCGACGGCATGCCGACGAACCACATGACCAGGGCCACCAGCGAGCCGAGCACCGCGTTGACGATGGTGATGGTGAGAAGGTACCGCGATACGCGCAGCTCGACGTCACGGAACACATGCGCCGTCCGCCAGCGCATCTTGCGGGTGAAGCAGAGCGACAGCACGCCAACGCGGATCGCGTCGCGGGCCGCCATGAAGAAATAGAGCCCGCCAAAGAAGATCAGCACCTGCCCCAGCGCCGCAGGCGCGAGGAAGGCGAGGTCGGTGATCGGACCACCGTCCTTCACCGTCACCTGCATTGCGGTGTCGCCGCCGAAGATCGACTGCACCTGCGCCTGGACTTCGCCGATGGCGTCGAGCGGCCCCTTGAAGCTCGCGAGCTCCCCGCGGAGCTTGTCCCAGATCGCCGGCACCCGCCCGACCCAGGACGAGAGCGGTGCAGCAAAGGCCAGCGCCGCGCCGGCAATGACGACCACGAGGATGGCGACCACGACAGCTGCCGACACCGCCGACGGCACGCCGCGACGTTCCATCATGTCGGCGATCGGCCCGCACATCAGCCCAATGATCATCGCCAGGAACACCGGCGCCAGAATGAACTGGCCAGCGTCGATCGTCAGCAAGGCTACGACGCAGCCCATCGCCACGATGCTGAGCTGCGACGCATTGCCCAGAATTCGCTCGAAACGCGTATTGGCCAGCTCTCTTTCGAGACGGGCGGAGTGACGAAGTTGATAGACGCTGCGCAAGATGCGGGACCCTCCGCAGCATGAACGCCGGCCGCCGCGTCGCGTTCCCTCGGCTAATCGACGGCGCTTGAGGCTCCGACTATGATCCGCGCCGGAATCAAGCCCCAGACAGAGAGATCGCCCGTGCGCCGCAAGATCATCATCGACACCGACCCCGGCCAGGACGACGCCGTCGCCATTCTGCTGGCGCTCGGCTCACCGGCCGAGATCGAAGTCCTCGGCATCGTCGCCGTCGCCGGCAATGTCGGGCTGAAGCTCAACGCCATCAACGCCCTCAAGGTCGTCGAACTCTCGGGCAAGACCGACACCCCGGTCTACGCCGGCTGCGAGCGGCCGATGCGGCGCAATCTGGTGACCGCCGAGCAGGTGCACGGCAAGACCGGGCTCGACGGCCCGGATCTGCCCGACCCGAAGATCAAGCTGCGTGAGCAGCATGGCGTCGACTTCATCATCGAGACCCTGCTGCGCGAACCTGCGGGCACGGTGACGCTCTGCGCCCTTGGGCCGCTGACCAACCTCGGCATGGCGTTCGTCAAGGCGCCGCAGATCGTGCCGCGCATCAAGGAGATCGTGCTGATGGGGGGCGGCCTGTTCGAAGGCGGCAACATCACCCCGGCGGCCGAGTTCAATATCTATGTCGACCCGGAAGCCGCCGACGTGGTGTTCCACTCCGGCGTGCCGATCATCATGGTGCCGCTCGATGTCACGCACTTCATGCTGACGACGCGCACCCGCATTGAGCGGTTCCGCGCCCTCGGCAACAAGACCGGCGTCGCCACCGCCGAGATGCTCGATTTCTTCGAGCGCTACGACGAGGCGAAGTATGGCTGGGACGGCGGCCCGCTGCACGACCCCTGCGTTATCGCCTATCTGCTGAAGCCCGAGCTGTTCAAGGGCCGCCACGTCAACGTCGCCATCGAGACGCAGGGCGAACTGACCCGCGGCATGACCGTCGTCGACTATTGGGGCGTCACCGGCCGGGTGAAGAACTGCAACTACCTCCGCTCCGGCGATTCCGATGGGTTCTACGAGCTGCTGTTCGAGCGGTTAGCGACTCTCGCCTGAGATTTCCGCGACCTCGCCATCGATCCAGTCGAAGCCACCCATGGCATCGATCATCGGGCCAAGCCACGGCTCGTAACGGCGCCAGCGGTCGACCGAACCGCGATAGATCGGCTGCCGCACCTGCCACTGGCTGGCGGTAAGCACGCTGCGCTGCGTGCGCTGCGGCTCGAGGCAGCGCGGGTCCCAGTCAAGTCCGGCGAAGGCGATGAGCCGCCGCGCCTGTGTTTCGGGATCGGCCACCAATTGCTCGTAGCCGACATCGAGGATCGGAAGATCGAGCGTCCGCTTCCACACCGCCATGCTGTCGGCGATCTGCCTAGTGTAAGTCCCGATCCAGTCGAGCCGCGTCGAAAACCCGAGCCCGGCCGAAAAGCGCTGGAAGAAGTTTGAAATGCCAGTGTCGAGCGGGTGCCGCCGCACATGGACGATCCGCGCCTTCGGGAGCAGCCGTGCGATGAGGCCCAGCCGTATGGCATTTTCCGGCAGTTTGTCGGTGACGATCTTGAACGGCGTTCTGGCGCGCGCCGTCGCCTGCTTCATCCATTCTTCGGCCTGCGCCTTGAGCCAGTCGCGATCGAGATCGAGCGCCAGCCGCTGCCGGCCCATGCCGCGCGCTGGCGCCGCCAGCCGGGCGTAGGCGGCGCCCTCGATCTGGTTCACCATCAGCGACTCGCCGAGCGCCAGTACATCCGGATGTCGGCCCAGCACCGCCTCGACCAGCGTTGTGCCGGAGCGCGGCATGCCGACGATGAACAACGGCGCGCTGCTCGGATGGCCCGTGTTGCGGGCTCGGCGGAACGCGTCGAGCCCCGCCAGCTCCTCGAGCTCGCGCAGCATCGCCGCCTCGCGCGCGGCATCGAACGGCCGGAGTCCGAGCCGGTTCGCCTCGATGGCATAGGGCATGGCGCGCTCGGGCACATTGAGGTCGTCAAAAACCTTGGCCAAGCCGTAGTTCAAAAACTCGCGGCGGTGCGCATCGAGCGCCGGATTGCGCTCCAGCGCCACCATGGCGCGGATCAAATCGCTCTCCTCGCGGAATTTCAGGTTCTGCGTCAACCCGTAGAAGGCGAGCGTGTCGTCCGGCTTGATACGCAACGCCTCGCGGAACTGTTCCGCTGCCGCATCCTGCTCGCCCGCGGAGGCGAGCAGCGTTGCGAGATTGTGCCGCAACGACGCCTCATTCGGCGCGGCTTTGACCGCCCGGCGCATCTCCGCCAGCGAGACGACGATGTCGCCCTCGTTCTTCCAGTTCGCCATGGCGTGGCAGGCGAGCGCCGACACATTGCCGGGAAACCGCGCCAGGATGGCGGCGGATTGCCGGGTAGCCTCGGCAAAGCGCTGCTGGCCGAGCAGCGCCCAGGCGCGATCCAGTTCTGGCATGGCGACGGTCATGCCGCCTCCTAGCACAAGAGCGTGACCGAGCGCACGTTGAGCTGTGCCGCGCTCTCGCATAGTGTCGCGCCGGTTTTCACCTGGAGCGTCCCATGCGCCTTTGCGCCGCCGGTTTTCTCGTCCTCGCCATGATCGCTCCCGCCGCCGCGGCCGACACCATCGCCGACCAGGCGGAGAGCGCCTACAGCCTCTATGCCGGCGGCCTGTCGCAAGAGGGGTTCCTCACCGCCACCTATGGCCTGACGCTGCTCAAGAACATCTCCGGCAACTGGGTGCGGCTCAACGGGCCGGACAACAAGACCGGGGTCGAAACCTATGGCGCCGACACCGACAAATTCTGCAAGAGCAACGCCAGGCTGACTGTTGCCGCCCCCGATTCTTTGACGCTGACGATGACCACCAACCTGCCCAACGGCAATTTTACCTTGACCTACACGCTGATCGCCGGCTCGACCTTCGGCGAGCACACCGACGCCGGCCCATACCTCAATGCGCTAGGCCTCGGCCTCGACAAGACCGGCGACAACGTCGACCAGCAGCGGGCGCTGCTGCTGAGCCTTGCCAACGGGCTGGTCCAGATCTACCGGCCGTCCGAGGACATTCTGGTGATGACGCGCGACCGCGGCTACCCGGTCGTGATGGCGCGCTGCCCCACGACCTGAGGATGATACTGTGGATCTGCTGACCCTTCTGGCGTTCACCATCGCTTATGTCGTCGCCGTGCTGGTGCCTGGCCCGGGCGTCGCTGCCATTGTCGCGCGGGCGCTCGGCGGCGGCTTCGCCAGCGCCATCCCGATGATCATCGGCATCCTCGTCGGCGATCTGATCTATCTGGTGTTCGCGCTGTTCGGGCTCGCCGCGATCGCGGTGTACTTCGGCCCGGTCTTCGTCGTCGTGCGCTGGGCGGGCGCGCTTTATCTGCTCTACATCGCCTGGCAGTTCTGGACCGCCAAGCCCGGCGCCGAGCAACTCGGGCCGAAATCGCGCGAGCACTGGGCGCGGACATTCTTTTCCGGCTTCGCGCTGACCATGGGCAACCCCAAAACCATCGTGTTCTATCTGGCGCTGCTGCCGACGGTCGTGCCGCTCGACAAGCCCATCACGGCGCTCGGCTTTGCCGAGCTTACCGCTATCGTCGTGGTCGTGCTGCTCGCTATCGGGTGCGGCTATGCGGCGCTCGCCGCCTGGGCCCGCGACTTCTTCACCAGCGCCAAGGCAATCCGCCGCCTCAACCGCACCGCCGGCGTGATCATGGCCAGCGCCGCGGCTTTCGTCGTGGCGCGCGGCTAGCGGACGACGGCTTCGGCAGCCCTGAGGCCCCAGGCCAGCAGTTCCTCGCCCCGCTCGGCCGAAGACGCTTCGGTGTAGCAGCGAAGTTCAGGCGCGTTGCCGGACGGCCGGTAATGAATGACATCGCCCGAGCTCAGTTGGAACCGCATTCCATCGACGTCTGAAACGGCGGCGATCGTCCCTTGCGACGCGAGAAATCCGGCAGCATCAGTGCGCAGCCGCTCGAGCAATTCCGCGCTCTTTTCCGCCGGCACATGCTCCAGCCGATCGCTCCGTGCAAAACGCGGCGGCAGCGTCGCGACCAGTTGTGAGAGCCTCTGGCCCGCCGCTCGCGCCGCACCAAGTACCGCAAGGATCGGCAGCAGTGCGTCGCGCGTCGGCAACGCCGTCAGCGTCGCGTCGCCTACAGCGACATCGCTGCCGAGCAGTACGCCGCCGTTCGCCTCAAAGCCGACGACCTTGCCGGTCACCTCGCCCATGCCGGCGATGACGAACGGGGAGCCGACCTTTGTCCGCACCACCTCTTTGAAATAACCGGTGCCCTCGATCGAGGAGTTGGACGTCACCGGCGTGACCACCGCATCGGCGCCCAAAAACTTCGCCGTGAGGATGCCGATGACATCACCGCGGATCAGCGCCCCGGTCTCATCGACCAGCAGCGGCCGGTCGCCATCGCCATCGGTCGACACCAGCGCATCGAGGCCGTGCGACCGGATCCAGCCACCGAGCTCGGTCGCCGTATCGGAACTCACCGCCTCGGTGTCGACCGGCACAAACACGTCGGAGCGGTTCAGCGCCTCGACCTCGGCGCCATAACCTGACAGGACGTCGGTCAGGATATCACGGGCCACCGACGAGTGCTGCCACACGCCGATCCGCCAGCCGTCAAGGGCGTTGCGCGGCAGCATGTGGGCGTAGCGCGCGATGTAGCGGCGAAGCACCGTGGTATCCGCCTGCGCCGTGAGCTTGCCCTCGGGGGCAGGACCGAGCGCCGCCAGGATGCCGGTTTCGTCGGCTTTGCCGATCTCGCCATCGGCGCGGTAGAATTTGAGCCCATTGCGGTCCGCTGGAATATGGCTGCCGGTGACCATGATCGCCGGGACTCGGCGCCGCAGCGCTTCGAGCGCCAGCGCGGGCGTGGGCAGTTCGCCGCAGTCGATGGCCTCGACCCCGATCGCGCTGAGTGCCGAGATCACCGAAGCAGCGATCTGAGGACTGCTTGCCCTCAGATCGCGCCCGACGAGCATCTGGGGAATCGGTTCGCCCAACCGCAGATGCGCGACATATGCAGCGGTGTAGCGGCGGCTCTCGACACCGATCAGGTCGGCGGCAAGGCCCCGCAGGCCGCTGGTTCCGAACTTCAGACTGTTGCTCATCAGGCCTCCGCGGCCTGAGTGTCACGTCGTCAGAAGCCCCGCAAGCCTAGAAAGCGAAGGCGCTTGGCACGTCTTCGAGAACGATGCAGTCGGGTTCGTAGTGTTGCGGCTGGATGGTGGCGATCAGGTGCGCCAGGTGCAGGCCGTTGCGTGCACCGAACTTGCGCATCGCGCTGGCGCGCCGCAGCGCCACGTCGCGGTGATCGAGGAACAGCGTCTCGCTCACCTGCTCGGTGGTCTGGCCGCTCATCAACAGATCGACCACCTGCCGCTCGAGATGAGTGAGTCCGTAGGGATTCTCGGGGTCGAAGGCGTTGAGGCTGGTCACGGCGCACCCTTCCGAATTTGGTGGTCCCCGAAAACCGGGACGAGGGAGACCGCAAAATTCGCTCTCGAGGACCGAGGACATGTATGCCAGAATCACCGGACCAAGAAAATTGTGAGCAATTACAACGAGAAAACTCGCACTCGCGAAAATGACGACGCGACAAGTCACACTGAGAAATTTCACCTCGTCATTTTCGACATGGGGATTTTTCACGATCTTCAATGACAAGCCTCCTGGCCACGCCTAGATACCGGGCATTGCGGATATGGAGCCGCCGCGCGTTTGGCGTGGCGCAAGTTTAGATGCTGGCGATTGTTGAGAAATATCTTCGGGCGCTCGAGACCGCCCATACAGACACGGACATCACCAAGGTGCTGGCAGCCGCCGCCGGCGATTTCGGTTTCCGCAGTGCCTACGTCATCGAGTACGGGGACAAACTGTCACGGGCGCGCCGTGTCCTCGACACCAACCCGAAACGGCGCGCCTGGTGGAGCGAGTACTTCGCGAGCGACCTCAGACCGAAGCCGAGCGAGGTTGCGGCCAGCGTCGAAGGCAAGCCACTGCTGCATCTGGACGCCAGCCGATTCGGATCCGGCTCCGAGAAAATCCGCAAGGCGCTCGAGGTGCATGACATCGTCGATGTCACCGCGGTGCCAATCAGCCATGACGGAACGATCGTCGGCGTCGCCGGCTTCTGCGGCAGGGCCGAACTCGACGCGCGGCAGGCCATGGCGCTGCAACTGCTCGGCTACAATTTCTTCAGCCACATGCGCTCGGCGCAATCCTTGGGCGCCGCGCTGCCGAGCGTCGCCCTGACGCCGCGCGAGCGCGAGGTGATCCGGCTCTCCGCCGACGGCCTGACCTCCGCGGAAATCGCTATCAGGCTCGGCATGTCGGCCCGCACCGCCAACCAGCACGTCGACAACGTCGCCGACAAGCTCGGCACGCGCAATCGCGCCCATACGGTGGCCGAGAGCGTCCGCCGCGGCCTGCTCGACTGAGCTTGCCGTCGGCCGTAGCCCCCGCCACAGTCGCCGCATGTCCGTGATCCGCTTTCTCGACCGCGAGGCGGCCGTCGTCGCGCCCGAGTTGCTGGGCGCAAGACTGCTCGTCGACGGAGTCGGCGGGCGGATCGTCGAGGTCGAGGCCTACCATCCGAACGACCCCGCCTCGCACAGTTTCAACGGCCCGACGCCGCGCAACGGCGCGATGTTCGCCGGTCCCGGCCGGGTTTACGTCTACCGCTCCTACGGCATCCATTGGTGCATCAACTTCGTCTGCGCCGACGCCAGCGCCATCCTCATCCGGGCGCTAGAGCCGACCGATGGGCTGGCGCAGATGCGCGAACGGCGCGGCCTCGAGGACATCCGCGCTCTTTGCTCCGGACCGGGAAAGCTCTGCGCCGCCCTGGGCGTCACCAAGGCAATGGACGGCCGGATGCTCAACGCGCCGCCGTTTCGGCTGAGCCTCACCAAAACCCGCGCCGAGCTGGCGGTAGGCAAGCGCATCGGCATCACCAAGGCGCCCGACACCCCTTGGCGCTTCGGGGTCGCGGGCTCGCCCTATCTCAGCAAGCCGTTTCCGAAGGGGTGACGGGAGCGCTCGGCTTGATTATGGTCCGCGCCAGAAAAACCGAAAGGACTCCGCTTTGCAGGTCGATCAACTCGTCGGCGAACTTCTCGCCCGCGGCGACATGAACGATGACACCACCATCGAGCTCAACCGCATCCTCGCCGACTGGCGGGCCGACAAGCTCGATCCCGACGACGCCGCCTATGTCGAGGCGCTGCACGCCCGGCTGTTGAACCTCGCCGCGCCCGAGACGGCGGACATCGTCCAGGCTGCGACGCCGGTGAGCCGGCTCGACGGCCTCGCCATCGAGGAATGGCGGGATCGGGCGCTGCGGGCCGAAGCCGAACTCGCCGACCTTCAGGAGGCCAGCCGCAACGGCTGAGGGGGAGCCTCAGGTGGTCGGCTGCTTCACCCGGGCGACAATCTGCGTTGGATTGACGAAGCGCAGCGCGATGAGCAGCCAGATCAGCGTTGTGACCATGTAGATCACCGCCATCGCGTCGATCGACTGCACGGCGCGGACGCCGGCCGCGAACACCGAATAGTACAGCACGACGACCAGTGTCTGGCTGGTCGGCCCCGCGGCGAGGAACGTCAGCTCGAACATCGCGACCGTCCGCACCAGCACTAGCAGCAGCGCTGCGAGGATGCCGGGCAAGAGCATCGGCAGCAGCACATGAATGAACAGCCGGAACGTGCCGGCCCCGAACACCCGCGCCGCCGCCTCGATCTTGGGATCGATCTGCTCGACAAACGGGATCATCACCAGGATGACGAACGGCACGGTCGGCACAAGGTTCGCGATCACCACGCCCCAGAACGTGCCGCCGACACCGGTCTGGTATAGCACCGTCGTCATCGGGATGCCGTAGGTGATCGGCGGCACCAATAGCGGCAGCAGGAACAGCAGCATCACCAGCCGCTTGCCGGGAAAGTTGCGCCGCGCCATGGCGTAGGCCGCGGTCACGCCGAACAGCCCGGCGAGGATCACCACAGTGAAGACGATCTCGAACGTCACCACCAGCACCTGCGTGAGCTGGAACTCGTCCCAGGCCGAAGCATACCATTTGGTGGTGTAGGCGATCGGCAGCCAGCTGCGCAGCCACTGCGTCGCGAACGAATCGAGGATGACCGTCGCGATCATCGCCAGCAGGTTGAGGACGAAGAATCCCACGAGCACCCAGATTGCGGTGGCCCAGAGCTTGGCCCCGATGGTCGTGTCGCGGATCATCCTTTGCCACCCGAAGTCGAGCCGCGATAGAACAGGGCCCTAGCGCCGAGGATGATCGCCACCACGACGAGTTGCACCGCCGCCATGATCATGGCGATCGCCGAAGCCATTGAGTAGTCGTATTGCTCGAACGCCGCCTGGTAAGCCGCAACCGAGATGACTCGGGTCGGCCCGGCCGGCGCGCCGAGCAGCACGGCCGAGGGGAACACCGCAAAGCTCTGGACGAACGACAGCAGGAACGCCACGGCGAGCCCGGGCACCAATAGCGGCATGAAGACGTGTCGGAAGCGTTGCCAGGCATTGGCGCCGTGCGTTGCCGCCGCTTGCTCGAGTGCGGGATCGATGCCGGTGATGTAGCTCAGGGTCAGGAGGAAGGTGAACGGAAAACCGGTGATCAGCAGCGAGGCGAAGACGCCCCAGTAATTGTGGGTCAGCCGCGCCGGCCCGCCGCTCAGGTGCAGCAGCATCAGCACGCGCGAGAACCAGCCCTGCGGCCCGAGATAATTGAGCAGCCCTTGCGCCACCAGCACCGTGCCGAGCGACACCGGCAGGACCAGGATCGTTGTCAGGAGCCGTTGCCGCTTGAGCAGCCGAACACGCAGCGCCACCGGCACCGCCACGACGAGGCTGATGATCGTCACCGGAATGGCAAGCGCCAGCGTCGTCCAGATGGTGTCGTACTGGAACGGATCGCCGAAGAACGTTGCGTAATTGGCGAATATTCCGCCCGCCTTGGGCGCGAAGCTCAGCCACAACCCATAGAGGAAGGGATAGACGAAGATTGCGAGCAGCAGCAGCAACGCAGGAAGGATCAGCAGCGTCGTCCCGTCGAGACCGCGCAGCGACAGGCGCTGCCTGAGGCCCAGCCGGTCGCTCGCGACATCGCTCACGGGGAAACCGGAAAGACGATGGCGCGGGCGGGATCGACGGCGAGGCTGACTGCGGTGCCGGGCGCCACCCGTTCGCTGCCATGGAACACCAGCTCGGTGCCGTCGGCGGCGCGCGCCAGCCCCACGAATTCGCGGCCGCGATATTCCATGCTCTCGACGCTGGCCTTGATGCCGGTGGCGCCGACGGTGAGATCATCCGGCCGTGCTACCAGCGCCGCAGCGCTTCCGGGCTGCAGCGCGCCTGACGCCTTGCCGCTCAGCTGCGTGTCGCCGACGGAGATTGTCGCGCGATCCCCCTCGACGCCCGTCACCTTGCCGGTGACGCGATTGCGGAAACCCATGAACTCGGCGACGTCGAGATGCGCGGGCGCTGCGTAGAGCTCCTCCGGACCGCCGACCTGCCGCACCTCGCCGTCGCGCAGCACGACGATGCGGTCGGCGAGCGACAGCGCCTCGTCCTGGTCGTGCGTGACATAGATCGTGGTACCACCGAGCTGGTTGTGGATGCGGCGGATCTCGGCGCGCATTTCCAGGCGGAGCTTTGCGTCGAGATTGCTCAGCGGCTCGTCCATCAAGACCAGCGGCGGCTCGATGACGATGGCGCGCGCGATGGCAACGCGCTGCTGCTGGCCACCCGAAAGTTGGCCCGGCAACTTTTCGCCCTGGTTGCCGAGACGCACCAGCTCAAGCGCCGCATCGACTCGGCGCTTGAGCTCGTCTTTCGCCACGCCACGCATCTTGAGGCCGAAGCCGACATTGGCACGCACGTTCATATGCGGGAATAGAGCGTAGTTCTGAAACACCATGCCGAAGCCGCGATCCTCGGGCTTTAGCCGGTCGATCCGGCGTTCGTCGACATAGATCGCGCCGCCCGTCGTCGCGAGCAGGCCAGCGATGCAGTTGAGCGCCGTGGATTTGCCGCAACCGGACGGGCCGAGCAGCGCGATGAACTCGCCGCGCTCGATCGTCAACGACACGTCGCGGAGCGCGTTGAAGGTGCCGAAGGCGCGGCTCACTCGATCAAGGCGGATTTGTTTGAACGGTGTCGAGGCTTGCACGGCGCTGGGCACCTTGTCGCGGCAGCTGGGAAATCGCAAGGGCCGGACGAGACGGAGCAGCTGCCTGCCCCGCCTCACCCAGCAGGGAGCTACTTCTTGATCTGGTTGCCGCCGACCTGCTTGTCCCAGATGTCGAACGCCGTGACGAGCTTGAGCGGATCGAGCGGTGTCTCGATCGGGTTGTTGGCGATCCAGTCGGCATATTCGGGCCTGCCGAACTGGCTGATCGCGTCCTGGCTGTCCTGCGGCGCCATAGAAAGCGGCACGTCCTTGACCGCCGGACCGGGATAGAAATAGCCTTGGTCGTAGGTGTAGGCCTGTGCCGCCGGCGTCAGCATGTACTTCATGAGGTCGAGCAGCACCGCGAGCTTGTCGTCACTGATGCCCTTGGGCACGAGCATGTAGTGCGCGTCGGCGACCCAATGGAAGCCGTCGATCTTGCTCACCTTGGCCTCGGCCGGGACCGTGCCGAGCACGCGCGGGTTGATGTCCCAGCCGGTGGTGGTCACGGTCAGCGAGCGGGTCCCCTCGCCCACCTCTTTGAACAGCGCGCCGGTGCCGCTCGGATAGTACTCGATGTATTGGCCGAGTTCCTTGAGATAGGCCCAAGTCTTGTCCCAGCCCTTCTCCGGATCCTTCGGATCGCTGTCCCCCAGAATGTAGGGCAGGCCCATCATGAAGGTGCGGCCGGGACCGGAATTGGCCGGGCGGGCATAAATGAACTTGTTTGGATTGGCCTTGCACCAGTCGAGCAGCGCCTGCGCCGTCTTGGGCACGTCGGCGTCGGCGATCTGGTCGGGCATGTATTCGAGCAGCGGGCCGGATGGATAGTACGTCACGACCACGCCATAGCCCTGGCCGAGGGCCTGCATCTTCTTGGCGGCGTCGAGATAGATCGAGTCGAGGTCCGGCAGGGCGTCCGAATGGTCGGGGACCAGCTTGATCCAGAGATTTTGCGAGATCCCGGCGCTGAGCGCATCCGTGCCCGACAGCACGAGATCGATATCGAGCCGCCCGGCCGACTGCTCGGCCTGGAGCTTGCCTGGCAATTCGGGCGAGGTGGCTTTGTTGAAGGTGATGCCCGAGACCAGTTTCGGGTTGGCGGCGACGTAGGCCTCCATCGCCTTCTGGGTCAGAGCGAGATTGCCCGCGACGTCGATGACGTTGAGCGCGACGGGTGCGCTCGGCAGCGGCGGGCTGGCGGCGAAGGCGCCGGTCACGGGCAGAACCGTCATGGCGCCAAGACCGGCAAGCGTCTGCCGGCGTGTAAATCGGATCATATCTTCCTCCCTTGGCGAGGGCTGCCATTCAATGCGGGCTGGCACAACGCCTGTTGCATACTAGTGCACTAGTTGACACTTGCAACCGCAAAATGCAGGGGTAGCGGAAACGGGAGACCGATGCCGCGATGGCGGAAACCAAGGCCTTGGCCGGCAAGACCGCGGCGGACGAAGCGGCAGCGCTGCGCGTCCGGCGACGGGAGCGCTCGACCAGCGCCAGTGCGATCTACCGCGATCTGCAGAGCCAGATCGTCGATATGACGCTGAAGCCCGGCACGGCGCTCGGCGAACAGATGCTCGCCGACCGCTATGGCGTCAGCCGCACGCCGGTGCGAGAGGCGATCATCCGGCTCAACGAAGAACGGCTGGTCGATGTGCGGCCGCAGCAAGGTACGTTCGTCTCGCGGCTCGATATCGCGCTGATCCCCGAGGCAGTCATCATCCGCCAGGCCCTCGAGGGGGCCACCGTGCAACAGGCGGCGCGGGTCGCCGGCGAAGCAGATATCGCGATCCTTGACGATATTCTCGCCGAGCAGCGCCTTCACCGCGACCGCAATGCACTCAAGCGCTTCATGAATGCCGACGAGGCGTTCCACGAGGCGATCGCCTCGATCGCTCGGCTGCCCGGCGTCTGGGGCTATCTGAAGCCCGCTAAGGTGCATATCGATCGCGCCCGCTGGCTGACCCTGCCCTTTCTCGGCCGCACCACGCCGGTGATCGTCGAGCACGAGCTGATCCGCAACGCCATCGCCGCACACGATCCGGCGGCGGCGCTGGCGGCGATGACCGTGCATCTGCAGGCCGTGTTCCCCGATATTGCGTCGCTCAGAACGCAATTCTCTGATTATTTCGTCTAGCCAGGTTTCGAGGAGACAAGATGCGGCAGGGTTGGCGCTGGTTTGGTCCGGATGCGGGAGTGTCGCTCGACGAAGTGCGCCAGGCAGGCGCCACCGAGATCGTCTCGGCCCTCCATCAGGTACCGATCGGCACCGTGTGGACCGACGCGGCCATCGCCGAGCGGAAGAACCTGATCGAAACCAACCCGCCGGGCCGCACGCCGCTCATCTGGTCGACCGTCGAGTCGATCCCCATCCCCGATTTGGTGAAACGCCGGGGCGGTGCCGCGAAGGCCGAGATCGACGGCTGGATCGCCAGCATGCAGGCGGTCGGCCGGGCCGGCATGAGGATCATCTGCTACAATTTCATGCCGGTCGTCGATTGGTGCCGCACCGACCTTGAGTACGAAACGCCGACCGGCTCGACCGCCATGCGCTTCGACCAGGACAAGATGGCGGTGTTCGACCTCTGCATTCTCCAGCGTCCCGGCGCCGACGCGGAGTACACCGCCGCCGAGCGGGTCAGGGCCGAACGCCAGTTCGCGGCCATGTCGGCCGACGATGTCGCGGACCTCACCCGCAACATCGCGGCCGCCCTCCCGGGCTCGACCACCGAGCCGCTGACCATTCCGCAGTTCCGCGACAAACTCGACCAGTATCGCGGCATCGATGCCGCCCGGCTGCGGCAAAATTTGATCGAGTTCCTCACCGCCGTGACGCCGGCGGCCGAAGCCAGCGGCGTGACGCTGACCCTCCATCCCGACGATCCGCCGCGCCCGCTCTTCGGCCTGCCGCGCATCGCCTCGACCGCGGCTGACTTCGCCACGCTGTTCGATGCGGTGCCCTCGCCCGCCAATGGCCTCTGCTTCTGCACCGGCAGTTTTGGCGTGCGCGCCGACAACGATCTTCCGGCGATCGCCCGGCGCTTCGCGCCGCGTATCGCGTTCGCCCACCTCCGGGCCACCAAACGCGAGGCCGATCCGCGCAGCTTCCACGAGGCGGCGCATCTCGAAGGCGATGTCGATATGGTCGCGGTGCTGCGCGAACTCCTCGCCGAGGACCGTAGGCGCGACGCCACCCACAAGATCGTCTTCCGCCCCGACCACGGCCAGAAGATGATCGGCGACTTCACGCGCAAGGGTGCCCCCGGCTACCCCGTCACCGGCCGCCTCCGCGGCCTTGCGGAACTGCGCGGCATCATCGCCGCGCTCGATGCGCCTGCCCCGTGACGCATCCGGTGCCAGGGGTTGACCCCCATCGGCCCCACCCCCTAGAGAACTGCGCAGTGGGCCTGTAGCTCAA
>CAZNAE010000045.1:0-24890 GCA_964570695.1 uncultured Devosia sp. | reverse complement strand
AATGGCCGCCCGACAGCAGCGGCTCGGTGGCGTAGTAGAGCGAGCGGAGCAGCGAGCCCTTCCAACCGGTCCAGACGCCGGGGCCGACGGCGCGGATATCGCAGGCGGTCAGGATCATCAAGAGCGCGAGTCGTTGCGGCGACTGGACGATATCGGCGAAGGCGCGGGCGGTTTCGGGGTCCTGCAGGTCGCGCGCCTGGGCGATCTCGCTCATCGTCAAATGATATTCGATGAGCCAGGCGACGGTATCGGTCTCGGCCGCGTCGAGCCCGAGGCGCGGGCAGAATTTGCGGGCAATGCGGGCGCCGGCGATCGAGTGATCCTCCGGCCGGCCCTTGGCGATATCGTGGAGGAACAGCGCCACATAGAGCAGCCGCGTGTCGTTGAGCGAGGGGAGCAGCTCGTGGGTGAGCGGCAGCTCCTGGCGCAGCCCGCCATTGGCGATCTCGGCCATGACACCGACGGCGCGGATCAGATGCTCGTCCACCGTGTAGTGGTGGTACATGTTGAACTGCATCAGGGCGACGATCTTGCCGAACTCGGGCACGAACTTGCCCAGAACGCCGCTCTCGTTCATCTGCCGGAGAATGCGCTCAACGGTGCGCGGGCTGGTCAGGATTTCGAGGAACCACTCATTGGCCGTCGGATCGTTGCGCACGTCGTGGCCGATGAGATGCAGCGAGCGGGTGATCGCCTTGATGGCATCGGGATGGAACAGCAGATCGTTGCGGCCGGCGACGAGAAAGCTCTTGATCAGCGCCAGCGGATCGCGCTCGAAGGTATCGGCCTTGGCGGTATTGAGGCGGCCGGAATCGATGACGAAATCGGGCTCGCCCTTGATTGCGACCTTGCCGCGTTTGAACATGCCGGTGACGCGGCCCATCATGTCGAGCGGCTTGGCGTGGTCGAATTCGAGCGAGGTGCAGAAGATGCGGGTCAGATCGCCGACGTCCTTGGCGACGAGGAAGTAGCGCTTCATCATCCGCTCGACGCCGAGCATGCCGGGACGATCGGCGAAACGAAGGCGCGCCGCGAGATCGGGCTGCACCTCGAAGGTCAGTTTTTCGTCGGCGCGGCCAGTGAGGAAATGGAGGTTACAGCGGATCGCCCAGAGGAAATCCTCGGCACGCTGGAACAGCCGGTACTCGGCGGCCGACAGCACGCCCTTGTCGACCAGCTCGGCACTGGTCTTGACGCGGTAGAAGTACTTTCCAATCCAGAACAGCGTGTGGAGGTCGCGCAGGCCGCCCTTGCCGTCTTTGATGTTCGGCTCGACGACGTAGCGGGTGTTGCCAGTCTGCTTGTGGCGCTCTTCGCGCTCGGCCATCTTGGCCTGGATAAACTCCGGGCCGGTCTTGGGCATGATCTCGGTCTCGAAGCGCTTGACCAGAGTATCGAACAGCGTCGTGTCGCCGGTGAGATAGCGGGCCTCGAGCGTCGCGGTGCGCACGGTCATATCGGCGCGCGCCATGCGGATGCATTCGTCGACGCTGCGCACGGCGTGACCGACTTTCTGGCCGAGGTCCCACAGCATATAGAGAATATATTCGGTGACCTGCTCGCCCCAGGGCGTCTGCTTGTAGGGGAGGATGAACAGCAGGTCGATGTCGGAGCCCGGCGCCAGCGTGCCGCGGCCATAGCCGCCAACCGCCGCAAGACAGATCGCCTCTGCGCCCGATGGGTTGTCGACCGGATAGACAAATCTCGTGGCGAACAGATGGATCGCCCGGATGATCTCGTCCTCAGCGCCGGCAAGGTTCTGGGCGCAGCGTGTGCCGCGGCCCGTCGCCATCAACTCCGCCTCGGCGGAGGTGCGGGCTTCCGCCAGCGCCCTGCGCATGATCGCCAGCACGGCCGAGCGGGCGGCGGCGGATTTCGGCGAATCCTGCCCGAGGGCGGCCAAGATCTCGCCGAGGATGGCTTCGGCGGATTTCAGGTGGAACTGCGCTTTTTTGGGGCGGAGTTCAGCTTCGGCGACCGGCATCGCGTGTCTTCTTCAGCTCATAGATCAGTTCGAGCGCCTCGCGGGGGGAGAGTTCGTCGGGGCGCAACTGATCGAGCATCGCATCAAGAGGATTAATTTCCGGCTTTTTTGGCGGCGGAGCGGCCGCAAACAGCGGCAGATCGTCTAGCATGGGGGCGGAATTGCCGGAAGAGCGGCTTTCGAGCACACCCAGTACCTGTCGGGCCCGCGCCAGCACACTTTCGGGCAGGCCGGCTAGCCGCGCCACCTGGATGCCGTAGGAGCGGTCGGCGGCGCCCGGCACGACCTCATGCAGGAAGACCACCTCGCCCTCCCATTCGCGCACCGCCATGGTGACGTTCTTGACGCGCTTCAGGGTCTTGGCCAAAGCCGTCATCTCGTGGAAGTGCGTCGCGAACAGCGCCCGGCAGCCGGTGTCGTTGTGGAGCGCCTCGACCGCCGCCCAGGCGATGCTGAGGCCATCGAAGGTCGCCGTGCCGCGGCCGATTTCATCGAGGATTACCAATGACTTGGCGGTCGCGCGGTTGAGGATCGCCGCCGTCTCGACCATCTCGACCATGAAGGTCGAGCGGCCATGGGCGATGTCGTCGGAGGCGCCGACGCGCGAGAAGACGCGGTCGATGACGCCGACCTGGGCGCTGTCGGCCGGCACGAAGCTGCCCATCTGCGCCAGAATGGCGATCAGGGCGTTCTGCCGGAGGAAGGTCGACTTGCCGCCCATGTTCGGGCCGGTGACCAGCCAGAGCGCGCCACCCGACAAATCGGTGTCGTTGGCAACGAAGGGATGGCCATCCTGTTTGACGTTGGTCTCGACCACCGGGTGGCGGCCGCCGGCGATGGCGAAGGCGAGCGAATCATCGACCATCGGGCGACAGAAGCTGCGGGTCGCCGCGAGGTGAGCGAGCCCGGCGGTGACGTCCAGCTCGGCGATGGCGTCGGCCAGTGCATGCAGCGTGTCGGTCTCGGCCAATGTCGCGGCGACGAGCTTTGCGAAAATGGCGGTTTCGATCTCGAGCGATTTTTCGTGGGCGCGGGCGATGCGGCCTTCGAGGTCGGCCAGTTCCACCGTGGTAAAGCGCATGGCGTTGGTCATGGTTTGACGGTGAATGAAGGCGGCGCGGAGCGGCTCCTCAACGAGCTTCATGCCGTGCGCGGCCGGGACCTCGACGAAATAACCGAGCTGGCCGTTGTGCCGGATCTTCAGCGACTTGATGTCGGTGTCGGTGATGAGCCGGGCCTGAAGCGCCGCGACGACGGCGCGGGTCTCCGACGCCAGGGCGCGCTCCGCATCGAGCGCCGCGTCATAGCCGCGCTGCACGAATCCGCCATCGCGGCTCAGCAGCGGCGGCTCATCGTCGACGGCGCGGGTGAGTTCGGTGGCGAGCGTTGTGGGCGCGGTAGCGAGCGTTTCGCGGATGCGGTCGAGATCGGCTGGGGCGTCGTAGAGGCCGGTGAGCGCGGTCGCCAGTTCCCCTGCCCCGCTGATAGCACGGGCGACGGCATTGAGGTCGCGGGGTCCGCCGCGGCCGAGCGCCAGCCGGGTCAGGGCGCGAGTGAGATCGGGGACGGACTTAAGGGTCTGGCGCAGCCTGGTCGAGAGGATGGTTTCGCCGCGCAGCGCATCGACGGCATCGAGGCGCGCATTGATCGCCGCCGGCTCGCAAAGCGGCGCGCTGAGGCGACGGGCCAGCAGGCGCGAACCGGCTGGCGTCACGCACGCGTCGATCTCGTACAGCAGCGAGCCCTTACTGGTACCGCGCTGGGTTTCAAGCAGTTCGAGCGAGGACCGCGTGGCGGCGTCGATCGCCATATGGCTTTGCAGCCGCTCGGTCGAAGGGGGCCTGAGCGCCAGAGGCGCAGCCTTCTGCGACTCCTTGATGTAGCCGATGAGCGCGCCCAACGCCGCTCGCTCGACGCGCGAGTAGGACGAGGGATCGAAGGTCGCGACATCGAAGCTCGCGGCAAGGGTTTGCGACGCGGCCGCCGAGTCGAAGGCCTCGGCGGGGAGCAGCACGATGGCGGCCGTCGCAGGCAGGCCGATCTTCAGCTCCTGCAGCGCCGCTTTGGTGGCGTCGCTCAGCAGCAGCTCGGCGGGGTCGATGCGGGCCAGCTCGTCGCCCAGCGCCTGGGCGCTGAGCGGCAGCACGGTGAGCTCGCCGGTCGACACGTCGGCGAAGGCCAGGGCGAAATCAGTGTCGCCGTGCCGCAGCGTCGCGAGGGCGGCAAGATAGTTGCTGGCGCGGGCCGGCAGCAGGTCGTCCTCGGTCAGGGTGCCGCGGGTGACGAGGCGGACGACGTCGCGCTTCACTGGCGATTTGCTGCCGCGCTTCTTCGCCTCCGCCGGGTCCTCGATCTGCTCGCAGATGGCGACGCGGTGGCCGAGCGAGATCAGCTTCTTGAGGTAATCCTGAGCGGCATGCACCGGCACGCCGCAGAGGGGAATGTCCTGTCCCTGATGGCGGCCGCGCTTGGTAAGGACGATGCCGAGCGCCGCCGAGGCGATCTCGGCGTCCTCGAAGAACATCTCATAGAAATCGCCCATCCGGTAGAACAGCAGATAGCCGGGATTGACCGCCTTGAGCTCGAGATACTGGCCCATCGCCGGGGTGGGCGGTGTGGGTACAGGCTCGGCATCGGCAGGATCGTACTGCGCCTGGTCCATCGGCGGGAAAGCGGCCTCAAACGGGAAGGCGCGACCTTAGGGGCTTCGCGGCAAAATACCAACAGCGGCGCCGTGGATTTGCCGCTATGGATCGTCGCAGCGAGGAGGCCGGCGAGCATGATACGCGAGATCGAAGCGGGCGACCGGGAGGTCTGGAGGCGGCTTTGGACCGGCTATCTGAATTTCTACGAAACCACGCTGCCGGAGGACGTGTACGACGAAACCTGGCGCCGGCTGTTCGATCCCGCCGAACCGGTGTTCGGGGCACTGACGGTCGGCGCCGATGGGCCGGTGGGGCTGGTGCATTTCCTCTATCACCGGACGGCGTGGGCGATCGCCGACACGTGCTATCTGCAGGATCTCTATGTCGATCCCGCGGTGCGCGGTGGCGGGCACGGCAAGGCGCTGATTGAGTATGTGGCGGACCGGGCGCGCGCAAAGGGCGCGGCGAGGCTCTACTGGAACACGCATGAGACGAACGCGACGGCGCGGCGGCTGTATGACGCGGTGGCGGTGAGGTCCGGGTTTATTCAGTATCGCAAGGGGCTGTGAGGAGCGGCTCTCCACCGAGTCATTCCGGAGAAGGCCGGAATCCAGCCAGGCGCTTATCCGCCGACGCCGAGCGAGGTGATGACGTCAGGGATGGATTCCGGCTGGCGCCGGAATGACATCGTGGGTGGGTAGCGCGCCGGCGGCCCTCAGTACCGGTCGCTCTCATGATGCACCGGGCGGTACACGAAATCGCTGAAATCGGCGTGGAGCGCCGTTCCATTGAGATCGGACGCCGCCATGCCGACGAACGCGCCGGTGAAGCTGCCATGCTCGGCGTGGCCGCCGCATTCGTCGCTGAGGATCGACGCATCGAGCACCGGACCGATCTTCGTCCACGCGCCCTGCCCCAGTGCGTAGAAGAACTGCAGCGACGGGCCGCGGATTTCGAGCTTCAGCCGGACCTTGCCGGTGTTGGGGATCGACACCGCCGGCGCCGGATAGGTCAGATTGCCGTTCGGCCATGAGACGATCGACGACATGATCAGCAATTCGCGCTTGCCGTCCGAATGGGCGGTGACCGTCAGATAGTGGAAATTGTAACGCGAATAATAGCCGGTGAGGCCGGCGAACTGCCGCTCATCAGTGGGCGAGAAATCGACGGTGACTTCGGCATCGTAGGAGAAATGCGTCTGCCGGCGCGCCACCAGCGCCTGCTCGAACCACGAGCCCACCGACTCGCGCCCGAAGAGACGAAGCCTATTGCCGTCGAGCTTGAAGATGCGGTCGGTCTCGGGCGTCCGCAGCCACTGGAAGTCCTTGGACAGGCCCTTTGAAAAATCGTAGCGCTGCTCGGCCCAATACTTGGCTTCGTCGCGCGTCCCCGGCACCTCGACTTCGAGCTGCGGAACCTGGCCGTGCTTCAGCCACAGCCAGCCATCGTCGCGCCACTCGGCCTCCTGGATGCCGGTCTCGCGACCGAGCACCGAGCGGCGCTTCTGCGTCGTCGGGCGGCCCATCAGATGCACGAGGTAGGTCTTGCCGTCGGGCGTCTCGACAATGTCGGCATGGCCGGAGCGCTGCACCGGGTTGAGCGGCGCGTCCTTGGCGGTGACGAGGTACTTTTCCGGGTGCACCTCGTAGGGACCATCGATCTTGCGCGAGCGCGCCAAGGTTGCGGCATGCTCATAGCCGGTGCCGCCTTCGGCGGTCAGCAGATAGTACCAGCTATTCTTCCGATAGAGGTGTGGGCCCTCGACCAGCTTCAAATCGGTGCCCTGGAAAATGTTCTTGCGCGGGCCGATCAGCTTGCCGGCTTTCGGATCGAATTCCTGCAGCGCGATGCCGGCGAAGAGCAGCGGGCGGACGCGATGGTCCCACAGCATGTTGACGAACCATTTGCGGCCGTCCTCGTCGTGGAACAGCGACGGGTCGAAGCCCGAGGAGTTGATGTAGACCGGATCGGACCACGGCCCTTCGATGCTGGGCGCGGTGACGATGTAATTGTGCGCGTCCTTGAACGAGCCGTCCTTGCGCTTGACGTCGGTGTAGACGAGCCAGAATTTTTCGCCGTCATGGCTGAGGCACGGCGCCCAGATGCCGCAGCTGTCCGGATCGCCCCGCATGTCGAGCTGGGATTTCCGAGTGAGCGGGCGGGTGACGAGATCCCAGTTCGCAAGGTCCTTGGAATGGTGGATCTGTACCCCGGGGTACCATTCGAAGGTCGAGGTCGCGATGTAGTAGTCGTCGCCGACTCTGAGGATCGACGGATCGGGATTGAAGCCCGGCAGGATGGGATTGCGGATGATGGACATGGTTCCCTCTCGACGCCACGTCCCGGGTGTCATCCCCGCAAGCGGGGACCCAAGCCGCCGCGGCGCCAAGGGTGGGTTGGGTCCCCGCTTGCGCGGGGATGACACTTGGTGGAAGAGCGAGATCGCGCCCTCCCGCGACGGCTCACACGAACCGGTTGACCAGGTTCTCGAGATATTCCTGCTGGCCCGATCTGGGTTGCGGGTTGATGTTCTCTTTCTCGACGCGGGCGGCAATGTCGGCGAGGCTTTGGGCCTTGAGCATCGCCTGCCCTGCGGGCGTCTGCCAGCCGGCATAGCGGGCGGCGAGCGCTTTATCGTAAGTGCCGTCGGTGATCATCGCGGCAGCGCCCTTGAGGCCGCGGGCGAGCACATCGAGGCCGCCGATGTGGCCGTGGAAGAGATCGGCCGGATCGAGCGACTGGCGGCGCACCTTGGCGTCGAAGTTGAAGCCGCCATTGCCTAGACCGCCGTTCTTGAGAATCTGGTAGAAGGCCAGCATCATCTCGCCCGGATAGTTCGGGAACTGGTCGGTGTCCCAGCCGGACTGCAGATCGTTGCGGTTGGCATCGACGCTGCCGAGGATGCCAAGCGCCCGCGCCGTCGCCAACTCGTGTTCGAAGCTATGGCCGGCGAGGAAAGCATGGCCGACCTCGATATTGACCTTCACCTCTTTCTCGAGGCCGAAATCCTTGAGGAAGCCGTAGACCGTCGCGACGTCGTAGTCGTACTGGTGCTTGGTTGGCTCCTGCGGCTTGGGTTCGATCAGCAGCGTGCCCTTGAAGCCGACCTTTTTGGCGTGCTCGACGACCAGCGTCAGGAAGCGGCCGGCCTGCTGGCGCTCCTGCTTGAGATCGGTGTTGAGCAGCGTCTCATAGCCTTCGCGGCCGCCCCATAGAACATAGTTCGAGCCGCCGAGATCCTTGGTGATCTCCAGCATCTGCTTCACCTGACCGGCCGCATAGGCGAACACATCCGGATCCGGGTTGGTCGCAGCACCCGCCATATAGCGGCGGTTGGAGAAAAGGTTCGCGGTACCCCAGAGCAGCTTGGTGCGGCTCTTTTCCATCTTCTTGGCGAAGATGTCGGTGATGGTGCGGAGGTTCTTGTTGCTCTCGGCGAGGGTCGCGCCCTCAGGGGCCACGTCGGCGTCGTGGAAGCAGAAGAACGGAATATCGAGCAGGTCGAAGAACTCGAAGGCGATGTCGGCCTTGAGCTTGGCGCCGTCCATGCCCTTGTCGTACCAGGGGCGCGCAAAGGTGCGGCCGCCGAACGGATCGCTGCCTTCCCAGGCGAAGGTGTGCCAGTAGGCGACCGCCGGACGGATGTGATCCTCCATGCGCTTGCCGAGGACGATCTCGTCCTTGTTGTAGTGATGGTAGGCGAGCGGGTTGACGCTTTGCGGCCCCTCGAACTTGACGGGCGCAATGCCCTTGAAGAAATCGGTCACTTACGGGCCTCCTCGATGGCGGGATAGAGCGCACGGTAGCGCGCATATTGTTGGGTGTACGCATCGCGGAGCGACGCGTCGGGCTGGATGACCTGCTTGATGCCCGGCATGGTCATCACATCGGCCGGATCGGCGCCCTCCGCTGCGCAGAGCCCGAGCCGGGCGGCGCCGAGTGCCCCCCCGAAATCGCCGTCCTCGGGGACGGCAATCTCGGTGTTAAGATTGGTGGCGACAAGCTTCAGCCAGAGCTGCGACTTAGAGCCGCCGCCGACGGCGAGCAGCCGGCCAAAGCTGGTGCCGGCGTCCTTCAAGACGCGCTGGCTATCGCGGAAGGCGAAAGCGACGCCCTCCATCACCGCCTGGGCGAGGCGCGCCGGATCGCTGAGATGGCTGAGGCCGACAAAGCTGCCACGGGCGCCGGCATTGTTGTACGGCGTTCGCTCACCACTGAGGTAGGGCAGGAAGATTTCCTCGCCCGGGCCTTTGAAGCCTGCCTCAGCTTTGCCGCTGAGCTCAGCCGGTTTCTGGCCGGTGATGCCGCTCAGCCAGTTGAGGCTGTCGGTGGCGCTGAGGATCACCCCCATCTGATGCCAGGTGTTGGGGATGGCGTGGCAGAAGGCATGCACGGCGCCGGCGGTGTTGGGCCGGAAGCGGTCATTGCTGACGAACAACACACCGGACGTGCCGAGGGACACAAAGCCTTCGCCCGGCCGGATCGCGCCGATGCCGCAGGCGGCGGCGGCATTATCGCCTGCGCCGCCGACGATCACGACCTTCCCAGTCATGCCCCAGCGGCTCGCCAGTTCCGGCTTGAGATTGGCGGCGACCGCCGAGCCCTCGACCAGTCGCGGCATGTTCGAGCGGTTGAGGCCGGTGAGGGCGAGCAGTTCGTCGGACCAGTCGCGCTTACCGACGTCGAGCCAGAGCGTGCCGGAGGCGTCGCTCATTTCCTCGACATACTCGCCAGTCATCAGCAGCCGGACATAGGCCTTGGGCAAGAGGACCTTGGCGATCTTCGAATAAATCTCAGGCTCGTGCTTGCGCACCCAGGCGATCTTGGGGGCGGTGAAGCCCGGCATGGCGATGTTGCCGGCGATCTGCCGCAGCGTCGGCAGCGCCGCTTCCATCTCGGCGCATTCGGCGGCGGAGCGGCCGTCGTTCCAGAGGATGCAAGGGCGAAGCACCTCGTCGTTCGTGCCGAGCAGCACTGCGCCGTGCATGTGGCCACTGAGACCGATGCCGCGCACCGCGGCCATCTCTACCGGATGGGCCTTGGCCAGCGCATCCATCGCCTTGAGGCAGGCGGTCCACCAGTCGGCGGGATTCTGTTCCGACCAGCCGGGGTGCGGGCGGACCGGCTCGACGGCGGCGGCGGAGGCCTCGCCCAGCGCCTTGCCGGCGCGGTCGATCAGGATCGCCTTGACGCCGGACGTGCCGATATCAATGCCAAGATAGCTCATGAGGCACGTACCTCACGACCGCTCATACACATCTTGGTCCTTAGCCTCCCGATGCGGCGCAGACGCCGTTCTTTTTCGGATGTCCCTCTAGCGCAAATTGTCGCGCAGAAAAATGCCAATTTCAATCGGCTCGGAGTGGATCTCGGCATCGGGAGCGAGGGCCACCTGGCGGGCCGCAGCGATGGCGGCGCGGATTTCGCCGTCGGGGTTCTGGTCGAGCACAACATCGAGCGTGCCGGCGCGCAAGGCGTCGCGCGTGGTGTCGGACAGTTCATGCGCCACGACCCTGATGTTGCCCGCCCGGTGCGTCTTGCCCAGCGCCGCCACGAGGCCGGCATTGCCGGCACCGAGATTATAGATACCCGACAATTCCTTGTGCGAATTGAGGAGCTTGAGCGCTGCCGCCTCGGTCGCGGCGTCGTCGTCGAACCCCTCGAGCGGACCGACCAGCGTCAAATGCGGGAATTCGCGGCCGAGCACACCGGCAAAGCCCTCGAAGCGCTCACGGTGATCGCGGAGGCCGAGCGAGCCGGCGATGACGCCGATCTTGCCTTCGGCACAGAAGCGGCCGAGGAGCGAGGCGGCGCTGCGTCCGGCGGCCTGGTTGTCGATGCCGATGAAGTGCCGGCGGGCCGATCCCGGGAGGTCCGACACCAGCGTGATGACGGCGACGCCGCGCCGTGTTGCCGTTTCGATCGCCTTGGCGACGGCCGGATCGTCGGGGGCGACGATCACCGCGCAATCCGTTTGCCGGCCGTTGAGGCCGTCGAGCCGGGCGACGAGCGCCATCGGATCGAGCGCATGATACTGGCCGGCGCTCAGGGTCAGCCGTTCGTTGCGGGTGGCGCGAACCCGCCGATGGATCGCGGCGGTGAGGCTGTCCATGAAGGCGTTGCCGCCGTCCGGAATGAGGAAAACCACCCGCAGATCGCGGGCCCGGGCGAGCAGCGAGGCGGAGAGGTCGCGGCGAAAATCCAGCGCCTTGATGGCGCTCTCGACTCGCTCGGCGGTTTCGGCGCGGACGCCCGGTCTTGCATTGAGCACGCGATCGACCGTCGCCAGCGAGACCCCCGCGGTCCGTGCGACGTCGTGCACGGTGGCGCGCTTGCCCTCGACTGGTTCATCCACTGGGGGTGCCTCCCGGTTTGGCGGGACGTTGGCGAGGCGGTTGCGCGCAGTCAACCTTTTTCCAATGGACAGGGCGCTTTCGGCCCGACCGCAGGTGGGCTACACGAGACGCTGCTTAAGACGAGGGGCATGATGGTTGCGGTCAAGAATTTCGGCAGTTTCGAGGGCAGGCGGGTCGATCAGTTCACCCTGATCTCGAACACCGGGGCAGAAGTCGATCTGATCAACTGGGGCGTGGTGGTGCGCGACTGGCGGGTGCCGGTCAAAGCCGGCAAGCGTTCGGTGGTGCTGGGCTTCGAGAATTTCGACGATTACCCCAAGCACTCGCCGCATTTCGGCGCGCTCGCCGGCCGCATCGCCAACCGCGTCCGCGGCGCTTCGTTCGAGCTCGACGGCAAGACCTACAAGCTGCCCGCCAATGACGGGGCGCAGAGCCTTCATGGCGGGCCGCAGGGGATCGGCCGGCTGGTGTGGGACGCCCAGCCCGACGACGCGACGAACTCAGTGGTGTTTTCGCTGACCTCGCCGGACGGCGCGATGGGCTATCCCGGAACGCTGAAGCTCAAGGCGACCTACCGGCTCGACGGCAACCGCCTGCGGCTCGAACTCGGCGCCGCGACCGACCGGCCGACGCCGGTCAGCCTCGTCCAGCACCAGTATTTCAATCTCGGCACCGGCCCTGACGTCATCGACCATAAATATTGGATGGCCGCCCACGCCTTCACCGAGAGCGGCCCCGATCTGGTGCCGACCGGCAATATCCTCGAGATCAAGCCGGGCACCGACCGCGACTTCACCACGCCGCGAACGCTGCGCGACGCGGCGGGCAAGCCAATCGGCTATGACGGCAATTACGTGCTCGACACAGCGCGGAAGCCCGCCGACCCGATCGCCATCGTTACGGCGCCCGCCGCCGAGCTGACGCTGAAGCTCTGGAGCGACCGGCCTGGACTGCAGTTCTACAATGCGCTGACCACCAACGTGCCGGTGCCGGGACTCGGCGGCAAGCACTATGGTCAGTATTCTGGGTTCTGCCTCGAGGACCAGATGTTCCCCGACGCCCTGCATCACCCGCAATTCCCCGACATCATCATCACACCTGACCGGCCCTACGCGCACTGGTGCGAATTCGAGATCGCATGACGCGTTACGCTGCCCTGTTGCGCGGCATCGGACCCGCGACGCATGGCAAGATGCCGCTGCCTGCGCTTGCGGGGGCGTGCCGCGAGGCTGGGCTGCAGGACGTCGCGACGGTCGGGACCACGGGCAATCTGGTGCTAAGCTCAGAACGGCCGCAGGCCGAGGTTGAGGCGATTGTGACGGCGGCGGTCAGGAGTTTTGGCCTCGGCAACGAGGTGTTCACCCGCACGCAGCGGCAATTGCTGATGCTGGTGAGCCTCGCACCCTTCCCCGATGCAGCGGCGGAGCGGCCCGGCAAGCTCGGTGTCTGCTTTTTTCACAAGGACCCGAGCTGGCCCAGGACGTATCTCAGCTATGCGGGGCCGGAACGGCTGAAGATGTTTTCAAGCCATTTGATCATCGACTACGGCGACTGGCTTTCACCGAGCAAACTGACCATCGAGAAGACCGTGGGCACGACCATGACGCAGCGCAACTGGAGCAGCGTTCTGGCGATATTCGAGAGGCTGAGTGCGTGAGGCTTGCCCGGCTCCCGCCGACCAAAGGTGTTTATGATAGAATGCGGGCTAGCCCTTGATTGTCCGCAGCCCCTCGATCGCCGCGTCCAGCACGTTCGCGTCCGTCCGGTAGAACCAATTGCGGCCGCGTTTGTCGAGCATCAGCAATCCACACTTGCGCAGCACCTTTAGGTGTTCGCTGACGGTTGCGAGCGACAGGGCGGAGAGTTCCGCCAGCTCGCCCGCCGCCCGCGCTTCGTCGCGGCAGGCGGCGACGAACAGCCGGCGCTCGGCATGCGACAGAGCGCGCAGAACTTCGTCGAGATCGATGGGACTCAACCCTGGATCAGGGTCAGGAGGTTGCCGGCTGGATCAGTGATCTGGGCTTTCTTGACCCAGCCATTGTCGGTGACCGGCATTGCCACCGCGCCGCCCTCGGACACTGCGCGTTTAAGCACCTGCGCGAGATCGGGGACGACAATGCCGAGCGTCAGCGAGGCCTCTGGCGTCTCGACGAGCGCGCCGTTCGGGCCGCCCTCGGGCGTTGCCAGCATGGCATAGCCGGGACCGCGCGGCGTGACGTCCCAGCCAAACAACGCCGCGTAGAATTTTCCAAGCGGCGCGATGTCGGGACCGGCGATATCGAAATGGCCGATGCCGCTGGGGGTATGGGTCTTGCGCTGCGGATGGGCCATGTCGTGCTCCTCGGGTATGGCAACACTATTTCGTCGTTTCCCGAAATGTCAAGGCTGCGGTAGAACCAGGCATGGACAAGACCGAGCGATTGTTTTCCATAATGGATGCGCTACGTCGGCATCGGCGGCCGGTGACGGCGCAGGTGCTGGCGGAGGAGCAGGGCGTCTCGGTGCGGACGCTCTATCGCGACGTCCAGACGCTGATCGGGCTGGGTGCACCGATCGATGGCGAAGCGGGAATCGGCTACATGCTGCGCCCTGGCTTCTTCCTGCCGCCGCTGATGTTTTCGGCCGAGGAACTGGAGGCCCTCGTGCTCGGCGCGCGCTGGGTCGAGGGTCGGCCCGACAAGGATCTCGCCGGCGCGGCGAAGAATGCGCTCGCCAAGATTGCCACCGCCTCACCGGAGGATTTGCGCGACCGCATCAGCAGCACCGGGCTCTGGGCGGCGCAGGCGGTATGGAGCAGCGCTGTCGAGCCGCTGCTCGGCGTGGTGCGCGAAGCGATGCGCAGCGAGAAGACGCTGACGATTTCCTACGCGGATGAAAGCGGCAAGACGAGCGAGCGGCCGATCTGGCCGATCACCCTCGCCTATTACGAGGAAAAGCAGATCATCGGCGCCTGGTGCACGATGCGGAACGACTTCCGGAATTTCCGCGTCGATCGCGTCCGCTCCGCAACGCTGGGCGACGCGCCGTTCGGCAAACGGCGCGCCCTGCTGATGAAGGAATGGGAAGCCACGTGGCAGAACCGAGTCCGACGCGATCCGGCTGTCGATGCATCCACAGCCTGAGCCCCGGATGGCAGCCTAGAATCTCGCTCTATAGGCGCGCGGCGTCATGCCTTTTGCAGCCTTGAACTGGCGGTTGAAATTGGCGAGCGAGTCGTAGCCGATGTCGCTGGCGATGTGGGCGATCGGCCGCGCGGTGCCGGAGAGCAGCGCGCAGGCTTCGCCGATGCGCAGCGCCGTCACATAGGCGGTCAGCGTCTGGTGTGTGTGCTTGACGAACAACCGATGGAGGCCCGATGGCGATAGAGCCGCGATATCGGCGAGATCGGGCACGCTGATGCCGGCTGCGTAGTTCAAATGGATGTGGTCGAGCACGCGGTCGATGCGGGTGCGGTCGGTCCCGGCGACGGTGGCGGGCGTCGTGGCGAGCGGCACCGCGTCGTGGTCGGTCGCAAGCAGGCGTAGCAGATCGAGCAACGGCAGCACGCGGTCTTCCGACGGTCGTTCGAACAAAGCAGCGATGCGCGAACGCGCAGCTGTAGCAGCAGCTTGGGAGAACCCCAGGCCCGTTCGGGCCCGGCCAAGCAGTTCGGTCACCGGCTTCAGTTCAACCAGCGTGCCGCCGAGAGCCGCGGCCCACGCGGGATGAAACCACATCACTTGCGCGACATGCGGGCCCTCCTCGATGCGCTCGCGGCTGACCCAGGTGTGCGGCAGGTTGGGGCCGATAAGGACCAGATCGCCGTCGCCATACTCCCCGATGTGATCGCCGATGAAGCGTTGGCCCCGCGAGTTGAGCGTGAGGGTCAGCTCGAATTCCGGGTGGTGGTGCCACTGGAACGGAATGCCGTCGTCCAACCGGCGATCGAGCCAGGCCCATGAAGCGCCGTCGGCGGGCTGAACCTTCTCCAGAAATGGCTTCATCCGGCTGCTCTGTCCCCATCAACGCCAGAATAGTATCAGAAGTAGCCAGTTGGCGGCAACACGGCTTCCCCGGCGGGCCTATGGTCAACCCATCGCACACATCCCCGAGGGGAGGCACAGATGGAGGAATTCTTCGATGTCGATGGCGCAGGGACTTTCGCAGCAGCCCAAGGGAATGGCGCAGGGTATGGGGCCGGCGATCAAGCGGGATTCGCACCAGACCTCGACCAAGGTTTCGACGCAGCTCAAGGACATCCAGAAGACCTTGCCGCTCAGGGTGCTGTCGAAGGAGGATTTCCATCACTGGCAGACCCGCGGCTATGTGATTGTTCGAAATGCCGTGCCCGCGGATCATGTCCAGCGGCTCAAGGATTTGCTCTGGGCCTTTGAGGAGAAGGATCCGAAGGATCCGTCGACCTGGTACACGCCGCAGCGGCGCGACCACATCATGAAGGAGCTCAACGGCACCGGCATGGTGGAAATCTACAACCACCAGTACCTCTGGGATAACCGGCAGGTGCAGCGCGTCTACGACGCCTTTGTCGACATCTGGGACATGGAAGAGCTGTGGGTCACCATCGACCGCGCCAACCTCAATCCGCCCAAGAAGGTCAAGGGACCCAACCAGAACGGCTTCATCCACTGGGATAGCGACACCTCGCTCCACCCGCTGCCGATCGGCGTGCAGGGCGTCCTCAGCCTCGTCAAGCAGGACGGCGACATCGGCGGCTTCCAATGCATTCCCGAGCTGTTCTTCGATTTCGACAATTGGGTGAAGACCCAGCCGGCCGATCGCGACCCGATGCATCCGGACACTACGGGCCTGACCATCACCAACATCGAGATGGAGCCGGGGGACCTGATGATCTTCAATACGCTCCTCGCGCACGGCGTGCGGCCGAACCATTCGGACACCCGCGTGCGCATGGCGCAGTACATCTCGATGTTCCCGGCCGAAGAGGACGACACGGCGCAGAAAGACGAGCGCATCAACATGTGGCGCAACCTCGAGCACCCACGCCGTGACGCCTTCCCGGGCGATCCGCGCGAGTGGGAGAAAAAGCACGCGACGACCGCCAAGCTCACAGAGCTGGGCGAGAAGTTGCTCGGGCTCAAGAGCTGGAAGTAAGCGTTCGCAGCCGATAATCTGATCGCGGCGGTCTTTCGGGGCCGCCGTCGGCTTTTGAGCAGGACGCATCGCCTTCGCGTGCCGGTTTTATCACTTTGTTCACGCACCCGGCGCTCAATGCCGCATCGCCCAAAGCGTCAACTGGTCGGCGACGCCATGCACTCGTTTCGCTTGTTCATTCTTGTCGTGCTGGCAAGCCTGCTTGCCGCAGCGCCGGCGCTTGCCGACGACTGGTTGGTGGTCAAGCTGCGCGGCGACGTGCAGCAGCAGCTGGCCGACGGCTCGTGGACGGCGCTGGCGCGCGGCGACACCGTGGCGGACGATCGCATGATCCGCACCCAGATCGACGGCCATGTCGATCTGCAGCGTGGCCAGGAGGTGCTGACGCTCGGCGCCAGCACGCAGGTGCAGATTCACGACAAAGCCGACGTCCGCTACACCACGGTGCAGGAGGATTTCGGCAGCGTCGAAGTCGAGGCGCAGGTCGAGAACGTCAAGCACTTCGAAGTCGACACGAAGTTCCTCGCCGCCGTGGTCAAGGGCACGCATTTCATCGTCACCGCCACCGATACCGGGGCGTCGGTCGCGGTCACCCGTGGCATAGTGGCGGTCGAGTCGATGGCGTCAAAGCGCAACACCAGCGTGACCGTGGGCCAGACCGTGGTCGTCGCCTCGGCGAACGACATGGTGGTCGGCGGCACCGGCCCGCTGCCCGCCGTATTCGCGCCCGACGGATCGGTGTTCCAGGCGGCCTCGCCCGTCAGCGCGCCGATCCCCGATCTTTCCGGCCCGACCGCGCAGGCGCCCGCTCCCGCTGCACAAAGCCAGCCCGATGCCCCGATGGTGACTGCGGTGCTGGTCAACCCGGCCGACATGGCGGCGGTGACTGGACCGCAGCTTCGTGGCTCGCTTGGCGCCGCGGGGCTCGGCACGGCCCTGCAGCAGACCGTCATGGCGCCGCAGCCCAAGGAAGAGCCGCCGAACCTGCTGACCATCGGCATCGGGTTGCTGGTCGGGATCGTCATCGGTGCAGTCGCACTGGCGCTGCGGCGCGCCGTCGGCTGACGGTTGCGGGCGTCCGCTTCGGGCGCTAACCAAAGCGGCATGGCTGAAGAAAATCCCAATGCCCGGCTGCTGGCGTTTTCGGACGGCGTGGTGGCGGTCGCGATCACGCTCTTGGTGCTCGACATCCGGCTGCCGGAAGGGTTCGGCCAGTACAGCGACCCGCAGCTCTGGGCCGCACTCGTCGCCCTCTGGCCGCGGATGCTTGCCTATCTGCTGAGCTTTTACGTCATCGCCAATTTCTGGTTCTCGCACCGCTCGAAGTTCAACCATATCGTCAAGACCGACGGACGGCTGATGTGGATCAACATGCTGTTCCTGCTGACGATCGGGCTCGTGCCCTTCACCACCAACATCATCGCCGAAAGCGGCGGCACGCTGGCGACGATACTCTATGCTGCCACGATGGTGATCAGCGGGTTGTCGCTCGCCGGCATCTGGGAATACGCGTCGGCGCAGGGACTGATCGATCCAAAAATCACCAAGGAAGAGCGACGGGAGCACCTGCAGGCGACGCTCCTCACCTCCCTGGTGTTCGCCGTCTCGATCCCACTCTCGGTGGTGCACGCCGACACCGCCAAATATTTCTGGATCGCACTCTGGCCGGCCGGGATCGCGCTGCGATGGTGGGCCCGATACCGCTGGAACAAGGATCATCCGGGCGTGCCTTACCCCAAGCGCATGCACGGTCGTGAAGGCGACGAAGATAGCGAGTGAGTGCCGCTGCCGCGATTGATCCCGGCTAAGCCTTGCCGAGCCGCCGGCGCGCTTCGGCGGCAATCTCCGCATTGGTGTAGGCGTGGCCTCCAAGACCCCAGCCGCCATCCGGCGTTTCGGCAATCAGCACCCAGGTGCGGTCCTTGAGCGAGGGATCGCCAGCCGCCGCGACGACGAGATCGGTCAGTTCCGTGGTGACGCCCAGCTTTTTGTCGCGGTCGAGGATACCGACCGGAGTCAGCACATTGACGCGGATGTGGTTGGACTTGCCCGCCGCATCGCTGAAGGCATCGGCCGGCAGCTCGTGGATGAAGGCCGCCGTGTTGTCGGTGAACATGTCGATGGGCGGCACCTGCTCCCATTTCATCATGGCTTTCGCCAACGCCACGGTCAGCGCGGCCTTGTCCTTGAAGGTCCCGGCGCGGGCAGTCACATCGATCATCGGCATCTGGCATCTCCCTGTAATATGACGGTCGTCATAGTGGTTGGGTTGTGTCATATGATGACCGTCATAGTCAATGGGCAGCGCATGGAAAAAGACAGCCGGACGAAAATGATCGAGAGCGCGGCCAAGCTGATCGGCTCGCAAGGCATTACGGCAGCGTCGTTTTCCAACGTGCTCGCCGACAGCGGCGCGCCGCGCGGCTCGATCTACCACCACTTCCCCGAGGGCAAGGACCAGCTCGCCGGCGAGGCGGTGCGCTGGACCAGTGCACGGGTGCTGGCGTTCCAGCGCGCCTATGACGGCACGACGCCCGAAGGCGTGATGGACCGCTTCGTCGGCATGTGGCGGCGGGTGGTCGAGGCGTCGCACGGCCAGGCCGGCTGCGTCGTCGCTGGCGTCGCCATCGACACGGTGTCGAGCGTACCGGGACTGATCGATCTCGTGCGGGCGACGTTCCGCGACTGGGTCGCGCTGCTCAGCGAGCAATTCCAGGCGACCGGGCTGCCCAAGGCGCGCGCCGCGGCAGTGGCGATGGCAACGGTCGCCGGCATGGAAGGCGCGCTGATCCTCTGCCGGGCGGAAGGCAACGTGGCGCCGCTCGATGCGGTCGCGGGCGAGTTGCGCCGACTGCTCGACTAGGCCGATTCCGCCCGCCGGATGCGGTCGATGGCACGATCGGGCATACGGGCGACGCGCGAGGGTTGCGGCCAGACCTGGTTGCGGCCTGCGGCCTTGGCGGCATAGAGCGCCGCGTCGGCGCTTTCGATCAGTTCCTCGACCGTCACCGAGCCGCCGACCAGCGCGGCGCCGACGCCGAAGCTCGCGGTGATCGAGCCCTGGAGGATGCGGCCCGGATGGGGGATACCGACCTCTTCGACGGCCCGCCGCATCCGTTCGGCGATGGCGAGTGCCACCGGCAGTTCCGTGTCGGGCAGGAGCACCAGGAATTCTTCGCCGCCAAAGCGCACGGCGCGATCGTCGTTGCTGCGCAGTTCGGCCGAGATGGCGCCCGCGATGCGCTTCAGGCACTGGTCGCCGGCGACGTGGCCCAGGGTGTCGTTATAGGATTTGAAATGGTCGATATCGGCGACGATGATCGCCATCTGGCGGCCATCGGGACCGGACAATTGCGCCAGCGCATCGTCGAGAGCGCGGCGGTTTTCGAGGCCGGTCAGCGGATCGTGGAGGCTCTGCAGCTTGAAATTGCTCGAGCGCAGCCGTTCGCGCAGTCCGAGCAGATAGCTCCGCCGCGTTTCCCGCTCGAGCGTGTAGCCGGCGACCAGCGACAGCACGGCGGCACCGCCGAAGACGATGATCTCGGAGAACTGCCGCGACTTGTCGGCGCCCGGCAGCACCAGAACCGCGGTGACGAACGCCGCTGTCATCAGCACGGTAGACGCAACCGCATAAGGAAAGCGCAGCCGCTCGACGATGACGACGAACAGCACCACCAGGATCACGGCGTCCTGCTGGGCATCGCGCAGCGGCGAGACGCTGAGCAGCATGATCAGGAGGGTCGAGACGCCGGCGGCAACGCAGACGCCGCCAACCAGCGATTCGCGCAATGCGGGTCGCGGATTGAACCAGAGCCGGGCAACAGCGACGAGTGCCAACGGCAACACGATGGCGAGCCGCAGCACCAGCGCCAGACCAAATACATCGGGCGTCAGCATCCAGTCGGCGGCGAGATAGACGACGAAGAAACCGATGGCGACGAGGCCGCGCCACACAAGGCTGCGGCTGCGGGCGAGCCCGGTCTCGGCTTCGAAGCGCCGCTCCAGCGCCGGCGGAAAGCGCAGGCTGAAGCGCCCGGTTTCCACACCGGCATCGAGGCTCATGCTGTCGAGGCGATCGTCGGTCACGGCACATCCAGCAGACAGATATGCCGGCCAGTCATATGCCTCCGCGCTTAACAAACGGGTTCGGCAGATCGGTAAAGTTTTAGCGATCCCGGCCTTGTGCGGTCCGGCCGTGGATTAAGCGGCGCGCGGCGCTGTTGATCCCTGCGAATACCGGATGTCCGGTTCAGGGAGACTTTCATGTCCAAACTCACCGTCCGCCGGCTTGCCGGCGCAACCCTCTTTGCCGTGACGCTGTCGCTCGCCGCGCCGGCCTTTGCGCTCGACGAAGGCGCCAACAACAGCACCCCCGCCGCAGCGCCGGCCGTAGTCGCCAAAGCCGCGCCGAAAGGCCCGAGCCTCAGCCTCGCCCGCGCCGACATCAAGGCGCAGAACTGGAGCAAGGCGATCGCCGACCTCAAGGTGTTCATCGCGGCCGACAATTCGAGCGCCGATGCCTACAATTTGCTGGGCTATTCCTATCGCAATGCCGGCAATTTCGACCTCGCCGGCCGCGCCTATGCCAAGGCGCTGAAGCTCGACCCCAAGCATGCCGGCGCGCTCGAGTACCAGGGCATCCTGTTCATCAAGCTGGGTCAGCCCGACAAGGCCAAGGCCAATCTCGCGCTGATCAAGGGCATCTGCGGCACAAGCTGCGAGGAATACACCGATCTCGCCAAAGCCCTCGGCTGATCAGATCGGCGTTCTAGCGTTCGGCGGCGACCGATCACTACTGCTTCTTGGCGTAGATCGAGATGCGGTTGCCGTCGAAGTCTTCCACATAGGCGGCGCGATTGCCGGCGGCGGTGTCGAACGGCGCGCGCACCACGCGACAACCGGCGGCGCGGAGCGCCTGGAAGGCGGCATCGGCGTCGGTCGTGCCGATGGCGAGCTCGAACGGAGAGCCGCGCGTGGCGGGCGGCAGTCCTTCGGTGATGAGGCCGGCAGGCGAGCTGATGCCGAGCGTCGTGGTGCCAAGCCGCAGCTCGATATGCTCGGGCGTGCCCTGCCGCGGGAAGCGATAGGTCTCGGTCATGCCGAAGACGTCGCGGTAGAGCGCGAGCGAGCGGTCGATGTCCTCGACATAGAGGACGGTGAGCAGATCGGTGAACATCCGCCAAGATTGCCGGACTGGCGGCGCAACGCAAGCCGGCGCTATAGTGCGGGCGCTTTCCCCAAGGCGGCATTCGCCCGCCTGCTCACGGTTCCATGTCCGACACCAAGCTTCGCCCGGGCAGCCTCTTTGCCCATCGCCCGTTCCTGCTGTTCATTTCGTCGCGCGTGCTGTCCTCGATGGCGTTCCAGGGGACCGGCGTCGCCATCGGCTGGCTGGTCTATGACAAGACGCGGAGCCCCTTCGATCTCGGGCTGATTGGTCTCTCTCAGTTCCTGCCGATGGTGATCCTGACCTTCGTCGTCGGGCACGTCGCCGATGCCTTCGATAGGCGGCGCATCGGGCTGGTCTGCCAGGTGCTCGAAGCGCTGACGCTGGCCGTCGTGGCGCTCGGCGTCTGGCAGGGCTGGCTCGGGTTGCCGGGGATCTTTGCGGCGATGGCGTTGCTCGGCTCGACGCAGGCGTTCGAGCGGCCAACGATGGCGGCACTGCTGCCGGGGATCGTCACTGGCGAACAATTGCCGCGCGCCATCGCCAACTCGACCTCGGCGATGCAGACCGCGCTGGTGATCGGCCCGGCGCTGGCCGGCGTGCTCTACGGCGTCGGGCCGGTGGTCCCGTTCGTCGTCGCGACCATCATGTTTCTCCTCGCCAGCATCGCGGTCACCTCGATCCCGCATCCAGGGATCGTGCCGAAGCGCGAGCCGGTGACGCTGGAGCGCGTGTTCGCCGGCGCCGCCTTCATCCGGTCGAAGCCTGTGATGCTCGGCACCATCTCGCTCGATCTCTTCGCGGTTTTGCTCGGCGGCGCCACAGCGCTGCTGCCGGTGTTCGCCCGCGATATCCTTCACGCCGGCCCGGTCGGGCTCGGGCTGCTTCGCACCTCGCCCGCGATCGGCGCGGTCGCCATGTCGCTGGTGCTCGGGCGCTTCCCGCTCACCCGCAATGTGGGGAAGACCATGCTCTGGGCGGTCGGGATCTTCGGCGCCGCCACGATCGTCTTTGCGGTCTCGACCAACCTCGTGCTCTCGGTGCTGATGCTCCTGGTGCTCGGCGCTTCCGACACGATCAGCGTGGTGGTCCGCACGTCGCTGGTGCAGCTCTTGACGCCAGACGGCATGCGCGGCCGCGTCAACGCCATCAACTCACTGTTCATCGGCACCTCCAACCAGCTCGGCGAATTCGAGTCCGGCCTCGTCGCCAGTCTCGTCGGCCCGATCTGGGCCGTGGCGCTGGGCGGACTCGGGACGATCGCCGTGGTGCTGCTGTGGACGCGCTTGTTCCCGGCGCTGCCGAAAGTGCAGAAGTTCGCCGAAGGCTAGGCGCCTCCGACCTGAGCATGGGATCGCGCCGCATCCGGCAATCCACGCATCTATTTTCCACCAAAGCCGGCGACGCCATGGGCGGCAGCCTTGCGGTTATCCACTAAATCAATAGACTATATACCATGATTGGGAGCGCCATTGCGCCCAACGAGCAGCGTCGCATGACAATTCCGTGTCAATTCAATGACGTAGACGGCGAGCAACAGCCACGCTGTCATGCGCTGTCACAATCGGAATCGCTGTTCTCGGGGCGCCGCGCCCGTGCCAATCACACAACGTCGCCCGCTAACGGGCATTCAAAACCAACCGGTCGCCGTTCCTCGCGGATGGCGGATCGCTCTCTGGGGGCCAGACAGATCATGACGACCAAATTCACCGCTCCGCTGCTCGCAGCGGCGCTCCTCCTCACCACCGCGCCGGCGTTCGCCGCCGATTTGATCGCGGCGCCGGCCGATCCGGCCAAGCCAGCGCCGGCCGCCACCAACGGCACGACAATCGGGCTCGAGCTCAGCCCGGAATTCTTCGCCGACCCGGCGAACGCCAAATACGGCCAGCTCAACGACGTCTACTTCAAGGGCACCGTCACGCAGACGGTGGCGCCCGGCTGGTCGATCAGCAGTTCGCTGCAGACCGTCGACAAGACCTCGAACAGCCCGGCGACCTGGCAGTTCCTGGTCGACGGCAACGTTGCCTACAAGGCCAAGCTCAACAACAATTTCTCGGTCACCCTGACCGGCGGCGGCGGCTACACCTGGGGCAACACCGGCTACACGGGCGGCGTCGCCGTTCCGGCGGGCGTCGACCCATTCTTCTATTACTATGGGCAGGTCGCGCTCGACGATAAGATCGACGCCAACTGGACCTGGAACGTCGTCAACGTCCGGCTGCGCCAGGCCGTCGGCGTGCAGTGGTTCACCCCGAAAATTCAGACCGGCGTTACCTACAACATCGACTCCAGCAACGCCGTCTACGCCAACATCGGCTACGCCTGGAAAGACAATGGCTCGGGCCTCAAGCCCGACAAGTTCAACGTCGCGGTCGGGTATAAGTATTCGTTCTGATCGATTCGGGCAGCAATCCAGGCCAGCCCTCCTCGAGCAAACAGGTCCGGATGCGGCGCCCGCCGCATCCGGACTTTCGTTTATGCCGCTCCCATATTGATCCGGTAGCTCAGCGCCTCGGCGATGTGCGGGCGTGTGACTTTCTCGCTTCCGGCGAGGTCGGCAAGGGTGCGCGCCACCTTCAGCACGCGGTGATAGGCGCGGGCGCTGAGCGAGAAGCGTTCGGCGGCCTGCAGCATCAGGGTCTGGCTCTCCTTGTCGGGATCGACGACGGTTTCGATCAGCGATGCGGGCGCCGCGGCATTGGTGAAGATCTCGGGGCGGCCGGCCTTGAGGTAGCGCTGCCGCTGCACCTCGCGCGCGGTGCGGACGCGGGCGGCGACCGAGGCCGAGGGCTCGGCCGTCGCCGGGCCGATCATGTCGGCGGCGCTCACTGCCGGCACGTCGACCCGGATATCGATGCGATCGAGGAAGGGCCCCGAGATGCGGCCCTGGTAATCGGCGGCGCAGGCATCGCCGCGCTTGCAGGTGTGGCCGGGCGTCCCCGCCAGCCCGCACTTGCAGGGGTTCATCGCGGCAATGAGCTGGAACCGTGCTGGGAAGGTGACGCGCGCATTGGCGCGGGCGATCACCGTCTCGCCGCTCTCGAGCGGCTGGCGCAGGCTGTCGAGCACGGCGGGCGCGAATTCGGGCAGCTCGTCGAGAAACAGAACGCCGTTATGGGCCATCGAGACTTCTCCCGGACGGACCTTCAGGCCGCCACCGACCAGCGCCGCCATCGAGGCCGAATGATGCGGGGCGCGGAACGGCCGGTGGTCGCTCAGCGCGCCGCCCGCCAACTCGCCGGCGATCGACTGGATCATCGAGACGTCGAGCAGCTCGCGCGGGTTGAGTGGCGGCAGGATGGAGGGGAGCCGCTGCGCCAGCATCGATTTGCCCGCGCCGGGCGGGCCAATCATCAGGAGGTTATGGCCACCCGCCGCCGCAATCTCGAGCGCCCGTCGTGCTACCTCCTGGCCGCGCACCTCGCTCAAATCGGGAAGGCCGTCGCTGAGGTCGTGCCGCTTCGGCAGCGGCCGCGTGCAGAGCTGGTAACCGCCCAGATGATTGACCAGCGCCAGCAGCGAATCCGGCGCGACGATGTCGATATCGTCGCCGGCCCACGCCGCCTCAGGACCCGACGGCGCCGGGCAGATGATGCCGAGGTCGCGGGCATGGGCGGCGATCGCCG
>CAZNAE010000044.1:0-25333 GCA_964570695.1 uncultured Devosia sp. | reverse complement strand
GCTCGTCAGGCTCATAACCTGAAGGTCGTAGGTTCAAATCCTACTCCCGCAACCAACTTTCCCGATCGGGAAAGTCGCCCAAGTCGAAAAATAGCCAATAGGCGCGGAGCCCGTGGACATCTGTCCAGCGGGCTTTTTGCTGCCTGCTGGTACGCCGTCGCCACATGCGCTAATCGCTCGGACCGAGGAGCGTGCGCCACCGATGTCGATTGCGACGATCACAGGCAAGAAATGGCCGGCAAGCGCCGTTCTGCCTGCTCTCGTGGTCTTCTATGTGCTTGGCCTCCGGCTCTGGTTCGACATTACTGTCCCTCCGATGGGCGACGAGGCTTACTACTGGATGTGGGGACAACATCCCGGCTGGTCATACCTCGATCATCCGCCGCTCGATGCGTGGCTGCAGGCTGGTGTGGCGGCAATCTTCGGTTGGTCGCCCTTCAGCCTGCGGCTGCTGACTTGGCTATCGCTGGGGGGGACGCTGGCGATCTTCTGGCTCTGGGCCCGCCGGCTCATGCCCGAGACACCGAGCATCTTTTTCTGGCGAGCGAGTGCTGCGTTCCTGACGGTGCCGGTGATCGCGCTGTTCACGCTGCAGGCGTTCCACGACCATCTGTTGGTCTTTTTCTGCGTTGCCTCGTTCTATTGCTTCTGGCGATTTTCAGAGGAGTTCGAAAGCGGTCGCGCCGGTACCCGATATCTCTATCTCGCGGCGCTGGCGCTGGGCCTTGCGGCGCTGTCGAAATACAACGGCGCTCTACTTGGGTTTGGGTTCGTGATCTATCTTGCGTTCCGTCCCAAACTGTGGACTTCGCTCCGTACGCCGCATCCCTATCTGGCAGCACTGCTGGCGGTCGCCATGCAGTTTCCGGTGATCTACTGGAATCTGACCGACGGCCTCGCATCATTCCGCTTCCATCTGCTCGAGCGGCCCTCAGGCCATTGGGGCCATCCGGATTTCGTCCAAGCGGCACTGTTTCTCATTCGCGGCATCATCGCCGCCGGTCCGTTCCTCCTGATCGGCGCGGTCAGCGCGATCTGGGCGATGCGCACGCCGCTCGAGCGATCAATACGGGCACTGTCGCTGTCGGCGTTTGCTGGATCGACGATCGCGGTATTCATCGTCGCGCTGTTCACCGACGTGCTGCTGCACTGGAACATGGTGGCTTATGTTGGGCTGGGCGCGATCGGCTTCTGGGCACTATCGCGGGCATGGCTGTTCTGGCCCCATGTGATCCTGACCCTTTATCTGCTGACGGGCGCAGTGTGGAACTACTCGGTCGCGCCGATTTCCATTCCTGGCTTTGTCGATCAGGGCACGGCCGCCAATTTCGGCTGGGTGGATGTTGCGACTGCGGTCGAAAAACTTCACGCGGAGCGTTCGCAGGCGTTCCTCGCGGCCAGCCACTATGGCTATGCAGCACAGCTCGGTTTTGCCCTGCACACCAGCGACGTGACGGCGTTCAGCGCGTTGCGGTCACAATACGATCTCTGGTGGACGCCGGCCGCACATATTGGGCGGGATGCCATCGTGCTTGCCGACCAGACCAACAAGATCGATTTTGCCGCCACGCAGTTCCGCTCGATGACGAAGCTGGCGGATGTGCCAGTGATCCGCAGCGGGCAGCAGGTTTGGAACTTCGAGCTCTATCTCGGGCAGGGGTATCAGCCGCGATGAGGCACCGCAGATGACCCGCGTCGATTGGGTGGTCTTGCGTCGCCTCTCCGCGCGCCTTGCTGTGACCTATCTGGTCTTCTTCGGCCTTTTCTGTCTGGTCGAAAGCCTCAATACCCCGAAACTCCAAACCCTCAACGCTCTCGGCGGTCCCCCGCTCGCGCTTCTCGGTATTATCCTCTCCGCATTCGCCTCCTCGGTAGGCGCACTGCCCGTCACTGTCCTCATTGGTACGGTGGCGGGGGTGATCGACCTACAGGTGCGGCGTGAACTGACGGTGATCCAGTCGACTGGCATCTCGATCTGGCGGGCGATGCGCGCACCGATTGCTCTGGTGCTGGTGTTTTCGGCGCTGGCATCCATCCCGGGGCCAACCATCATCATTATGCTCAACCGCAGCATGCTCGGCCAGCCGGCGAGCCATTCAGGGCCAATCTGGTTGGAGCAGGGCAGTGGCGACGACGCCTACATTCTCAATGCTGATCGCGTGACGGCGAATCCGCCGGCGGTCTACAACGTCGCGGTCTTCATGACCGGGGCACATCGCGAGCGCATCGTTGCTCCTCAGGCCGATCTACAGCCGGGCAAATGGGCATTCGTCGACGCCGTCCGATATCGGCCGGATGTGCCGCCAGAGCCGCTGGGGAAGCTCTCGCTGCCGACAAGCATGACGCTCGAGGATTTGCGGCTTCAGGCCTCCGGCACGTCCGACCTGACTTTGCCCGAGCTGATCGCAGCTGCGTCCGTCGACATCTCGCGGCGCGACGATCGGGCGGTGACACTGACCAGCCTCTATCGGACGTTTACGCTGCCGCTCCTTGTCATCGGCTCGATGCTGATCGCAATCGCCGCATCCGCTGGATACCGGCGAAGCGTCCGCTATGGCGACACGGTCCTGTTCGCGATCGTCACGGGCTTTGTGCTGTTCGTCCTCAACGAGATGGCCGTGCGGGCGGGTAATTCAGGCGTGCTGGCACCGCAATTGGCAACGTTAGCACCAGCAGTCGTCTCGATCCTGATCGGCCTGACGGCGTTGCTATATTCGCAGGATGGCACGATCTAACGTCGGGTAGACGCCGAAAAACGAATGATCTACAAGCGCTTAAGGCGCGACGGTTGACGCGTCCGATCTGAAGGGGGACAGATCGTGAGTGCCGACACAGCGCGTCTGCCGCGCAATCTGAGGGGTATGCAGCCGAATGGTGTGCGGCTGGCCAACCAGCGCGCGATCCTCACGGTGATGGCGGTAGAACCCGGTTCGTCGAATGCGGATCTGGCACGACGAACGGGGCTCGCGCCGCAAACTGTCTCGTCCGTGCTGGCCGATCTCGAACGGGCACAGTTGATCACGCGCGGCGAGGTCCGGCGGGGCAAGCGCGGCCAGCCGGCGACGCCGATGTTCCTCAGCCCTACTGGTGCCTTTGCGGTTGGTGCGGAGATCGGCTGGACCCACATCGAGGTGGTCCTTATTGGGCTGACGGGGCAGGCCGTTGGTCGCTATCGGCGCGAGTACGACTATCCCGACGCGCAAAGCGTATTCGATGAACTTGCGACAGCGGTCGCGGAACTAATCGCCAAACTGACGTCCGATGAGAAAGCGCGATTGATCGGGATAGGCCTCGCGGCGCCCGGCGGGATCGGCGAGACCTCGGCGCTCATTCCACCGCCCGGCAATCAATCGGCGCTGTGGGTCGCGATCGATATCGCACGATCAGCAGCGGACGCGACGGGCCTCGATGTGCATCTGTTCAACGATGGCAATGCCGCCTGCTGGGGCGAACTTATCGCTCATCCTCCGCCGCGCCCGCAAAGCTTTGCGTTCCTGCTGATCGACACATTCGTTGCGGCGGGGATCATCGCCGAAGGGCGGCTCTGGGAAGGCGTCACCGGCGCATCGGCCAATCTTGGCTCGATGCTCGTCACCGATCGGCAAGGTACCGCGCGGTTCGTGCACGAGATCGCCTCGCTCTATGCCCTCCGCCAACGGTTGACGGGCAACGGACTCGACCTGCTTGCCGTGATGACAGAGACCCTGTCGCCGGAAGCCGAGCGCATCTTCGCCGGTTGGATCGAGGATGCTTCGTTCGCTATCGCCCAGACAATCCTCAACACAGCAACGGTCATCGAATTCGAGACGGCCATCGTCGAGGCCGTCTTGCCGCGACCGGGCCTCACGCGTTTGATTGAAGCGATCGAACGCCAGATCGAGCTGGCGCCGAGCCTTGGCCGGAGACAGCCGGCGGTCGAAGCGGGCCACCTGGGCTGGTCCGGCGCCGCCCAGGGGGCGGCTCAGCTGCGCCTCTATCGGCGTTTTTTCTCGCGCGACCTCCAGCATATGGACGACTAGCCGGCTCCGCTCCGATCGTTATGATGCCTGAGCAGAGCGCTCGCAAAGAGCCCAAGAGGGAGGAATTTGCATGCCCAACGACATCTATGAGGTGCTCGATCCGCGCTTCAGCGCGCTGTGCAACGGCAATGCGCGGCTTGATCAGCTCTACACCGGCTGCAAATGGGCCGAGGGGCCGGCGTGGTTCGGTGGCGGCCGCTACGTCGTCTGGTCGGACATCCCCAACAACCGCATGATGCGCTACGACGAGACAGACGGCGGCGTCAGCGTCTTCCGGTCGCCCTCAAACAATTCCAACGGCAATACCGTCGACCGCGAGGGCCGGCTCGTGACCTGCGAGCATGGCGCGCGGCGCGTCAGCCGGACCGAGCACGACGGCACAATCATCACCATCGCCGATCGGTTCGAGGGCAAGCGGCTCAACTCTCCCAACGACGTCGTGGTCAAGTCCGACGGCTCGATCTGGTTCACCGACCCGACCTACGGCATCGACGCGGACTACGAGGGCAACAAGGCCGACAGCGAGATCGGCCGCTCCAATGTCTATCGCGTCGACCCATCGACGGGTACGGTGACCGCCGTCGTCACCGACATGATCAAGCCGAACGGGATCGCCTTCTCGCGCGATGAGAGCCAACTCTACATCGCCGACACCGGCCGCACGCACGGCGAACAGCATCCCAAGCACATCCGGGTGTTCGACGTGAGCGGCGACCGGGTCAGCGGCGGGCGGGTTTTTGCCGAATGCACGGCGGGCCTGTTCGACGGCTTCCGCCTCGACGTCGATGGGCGCATCTGGAGTAGTGCCGGCGACGGGGTGCATTGCTACGATCCCGACGGCACGCTGATCGGTAAAATCAAGGTGCCAGAGGTCACCGCCAACTGCGTGTTCGGCGGTCTCAAGCGCAACCGGCTGTACATTTGCGGGACGACGTCGCTCTACGCCGTCTACGTGATGACCAACGGCACCAAGACCTATTAGCGCGCTGTCCAGCCGCCATCGATCAGCAGGGTCTGGCCGGTGATCAGCGACGCTGCGTCCGAGGCGAGGAACACAACGGCGTCGGCGACCTCGCGCGGCTCGCCGATCCGATGCAGGCCGGCGATACGCTCGACGACGTCGGCCTCGAATACCGGATCGCTCAGCATTTTGGCGGTGCCGTCGGTGCGAATGAAGGTCGGACTGACGCAGTTCACGCGGACATTGTACCGGCCCCATTCGACCGCAAAGCATTTGGTCATGTGCGAGACCGCCGCCTTGCTGAGGCAATAGACAGCCTCACCGGGCAGTGCGACGGCGCCCGCCTGCGAGCCCATGTTGACGATGGCGCCAGTCTTGCGGGCGATCATGTGCTTGCCGGCATACTGGCTCAAGAAGAACGTCGATTTAGCGTTGAGATCGAGGACAAGATCATAGTCGGCCTCGGCGTAATCTTCGACCGGGCGCTCGGTGACGCCGCCTCCGGCATTGTTGACGAGGATGTCGAGCCTGCCGAACGCGGCGATGGTGGCATCGATCGCGGCGCGACCCTCCTCGAGGTCAAGCACATCCATCTGCAACGGCAATGCCCGACGACCTTTCGCCTCGATCTCGCGCGCCAGACCACCGTCGGCGCTCGCGTCGCGCAGTCCGAGCGCGACGTCGGCGCCGGCGCCAGCCAAGGCCAGTGCAATCGCCCGGCCTAGTCCGCGTGCGGCGCCGGTGACCAGCGCGGTGCGACCGGTGAGGTCGAAGGCACTGGTCACTTCACCGTCTCCCATGCACCGGACTTTTCGCTACGGAAGATCGCGTCGAGCACGCGCATCTGGGTGATGGCGTCCTCGATGCCATAGGGCAACTTCACCTCGCCGAGGACGGCGAGTGCAAAAGCTTCGGCCTGTGCTGTGTACTGGTCGACTGCCGGCATGATTTCGCGACGGTAGAGGTCCAGGTCCACGCCGCTCCCCACTGTGATGGCGGTCTTTTCGCCGAGAGGTGCGTTGAAGGGGATGACGATCTCGAGGTTCGCTTTGGTCCCAAGCAACTCGACGGTCTGTCGCCCGGCCGTCTGGGTGCCGCAGACGAAGCTCAGTTGCCGGCCGTTGCCGAAGTCGGCAATGACGCTCGCCAGACGGTCGGTCTTGAAGGTGGGGTCGCGATCTACGAGTGCCACGACGCGTTTCGGCTCCGCCTGGAAGAAATACCGGCCGGCGATGACGCAGTAACAGCCGACGTCGAGCAAGCCACCGCCGCCGATATCGGCGAGATTGCGAACGTTCGTCGGATCGTCAAGGTAGTAGAAAAATGCTCCGCGCACGAGGTGCAGTTCGCCGAGTTCGCCGGACCGGACGATCTCACGCGCGCGCTGCCATTGCGGGTGGTAGCGGACCATGAACGCCTCGGTGATGAGGATGTCCCTGGGCGCCGTGCGCAACTCCTCCGCTTCCCTGGCGGTGATTGAAATCGGCTTCTCGCAGAGCACGTGCTTACCGGCGCGCGCGGCGGCTAGTGTCATCGGTACGTGCAGATGATTCGGCAGCGGGTTGTAGATCGCATCGACGTTCGGGTCGGCAAACAGTGCCTCATAAGAGCCATGCGCCTTGGCGTTTGGCAGGCCGAGCGTCTTCAGGGCCTCCTGTGCGCGGCCCAGATCGCGCGATCCGAGGGCCACGACCTGGGAATGCTCAGACTTCATGATGCCCGGAATCACCTTCTTCACGCCGATATCGGCGGTCGAAACGATGCCCCAGCGGACTTTTTTGTTTGCCATTGTGCGGTCTCCCTTGGCCTCTTCTTTACCGGGCATTTGCGAAACGAAAAACCGGTTCCCACATTCCCACCCGATGCTTTATTGAAGGCGGGCGAGTGGGAGTAGATGCCTGATGCCAAGAACCGACATCGCGCGGCGCGTTCACAATCATGCCTGGAAGCTCGATCCCATCGTGCGTTCGCTGCTCGATACGGATTTCTACAAGCTTTTGATGTTGCAGATGATCTGGGGGCTTTACCCCAAGGTCAACGCGACGTTCTCGCTGATCAACCGCAAACATTCGGTGCATCTCAGCGAAGAAATAGACGAGGGCGAACTGCGTGCGCAACTTGATCATGCGCGGACACTAACCTTCTCCAAGAAAGAGATGATCTGGCTCGCGGGCAACAGCTTCTACGGCTCCAAGCAGATCTTTGCGCCGGAGTTCCTGCGCTGGCTCGAAGATTTCTCGCTGCCCGCCTATGAGCTCGAACGGCGCGACGGGCAGTATGAGCTCACTTTTCCCGGCCGCTGGATCGAGACCACGATGTGGGAAATCCCGGCGCTGTCGATCATCAACGAGCTGCGCTCGCGGGCTGCGCTCAGGAACTACGGGCCGTTTACGCTCGACGTCACTTATGCGCGGGCCAAGACCAAGATGTGGGAGAAAGTCGAGCGGCTGAAGAAGCTGCCGAACCTCCGCATCTCGGATTTCGGCACGCGTCGGCGGCATTCGTTCCTCTGGCAGCGCTGGTGCGTCGAGGCGCTGAAGGAGGGGCTCGGTGAAAATTTCACCGGTACGTCCAACGTGCTGCTCGCCATGGACAACGATCTCGAGGCACTCGGCACCAACGCCCACGAGTTGCCGATGGTGCTGGCCGCCATCGCGCCGAACGAGGCGGTGCTGAGGGCGGCGCCTTACCAAGTGCTGCAGGACTGGAAGAGCTATTATGGCGGCAATCTGTTGATCGTCTTGCCGGATGCCTTCGGCACGGATGCATTCCTGCGCGATGCGCCCGACTGGGTGGCGGACTGGACCGGCTTCCGTCCAGACAGCGCGCCGGCGATTCCCGGCGGGGAAAAGATCATCTCGTGGTGGAAATCGCGTGGCCGCGATCCCCGCGAGAAGCTGCTGATCTTCTCGGACGGGCTCGACGTCGACATGATCGAGGAGGCCTATCACCACTTCCAGGGCCGGGTTCGCATGGCCTTCGGCTGGGGCACCAATCTCACGAATGATTTCGTCGATTGCTCGCCCTTCGTGAACCACCGGCTCGATCCGGTGTCGCTGGTGGTGAAGGTCACTTCTGCCAACGGCCATCCGGCGGTGAAGCTCTCGGACAATCCCGAGAAAGCGACCGGCGACGAAAAGGAAATCGCGCGCTACCTCGACATCTTCGGCAATAAGGGCCGGGTGGCGCACGAGGTGGTGGTTTGACGCGCTATTCTGCCTGCGTCGAATGGCTGTTCGCCGACGATGAGACGCTGCCGCACCTTCCGGGATCGCCGGAGGATGTCGCGCCACCGGTTGCCCGGCGCAGCTTTCCCGATCGTATTCGGGCGGCAAAGGCGGCCGGACTCGACGCTGTGGAGTTCTGGCACTGGTCAAACAAGGACCTCGATGCGGTGACGGCGGCGCTTCATGAAACCGGGCTGCCGCTTGCGGGCATTCTCTGCGAGCCGATTGCTCGCATCACCGATCCCGAAACGCATCCGATGTTCCTCGAAGGCGTACGCGCTTCGTTGTTGGCGGCGCTGAAGCTCAGCGCGCCGGTGATGATCGCGCAGGCCGGCGACGACCGGCCCGGCATTCCGCGCGAGGCGCAGCACGCCGCGCTGGTGAAAGTGCTGAAGGAAGCGGCGGATCTGCTCAAAGGGTCGGGCGTCATCATCGCGCTCGAACCGCTCAACGACCGTGTCGATCATCCCGGCTACTATCTGACCTCGACCGAAGAGGGGCTCGATATCGTCGACGAGGTGGACCGGCCGGAGATCCGGCTTCTCTACGATATCTACCATTCCGCGATGATGGGCGAGCACACCGAGGACGTCCTCGATGGCCGGCTCGACCGGATCGCGCATGTCCACCTCGCTGACACGCAGGGTCGGGCGGAGCCCGGAAGCGGCACGATGGACTGGCGTGCCCGGCTCGATTGGCTGGCGGAGCATGGCTATGCCGGCTTGGTCGGGCTCGAATACCGGCCCAGCAAAGGCACCCTCGAAAGCCTCAAGTTCCGCGACTGACGTTCGATTTTCGGCGACAGTCTGGTGTCGCCATTCGCCGTTTCGCTCCAATCGTGGCCGCGCCATATCTGATCGCGAAGGGCGGCGCTGCATGGCGGGCCGCGACAGGAGTTCGAAATGCTCAATCAGATCAAAGGGCTGCACCACGTCACCGCGATGGCGAAGGATGCGGCCGAGAACAATGCGTTCTGGACCAAGACGCTCGGCCTGCGGCGGGTGAAGCAAACCGTCAATTTCGACGAGCCCAGCGTCTATCACCTCTATTACGGCGACGAGGCGGGCACACCTGGTTCGGTGATGACCTATTTTCCGTTTCCGCATATGGGACGGGGCCATCCGGGTACGGGCGAGGTCGGAGCGACTGTGTTCTCGGTGCCGGAGGGCTCGCTGGGCTATTGGGAACAAAGGCTCGTCACGGCTCGTGTCACGGATTTGAAGCGCGGCGAGAGCTTCGGGCAGAAGCAGCTGAGGTTCTCCGGTCCGGATGGCGACGGGCTGGCGTTGGTCGAAGACAAGAACGATGTTCGCTTGCCGTGGATCGGTGGTGGCATCGATGCCGATAAGGCGATCCGGGGTTTTCACTCGGCATCGTTGCGGTTGCGCGACGAAGGCGCGACCGAAGAGCTGTTGAAGTTCATGGGCTACGAAGTTGCCGATACCCATGAGGGCATCAAGCGGCTGGTTCGACCGGAGGGCAACGGCGCAGATTTCGTCGATCTCCAGACGCTGCCGGGCGTATCGCGCGGTGATCTGGGGGCCGGTTCCGTTCATCACATCGCGTTCGCAGCCGAGAATCGCGCCACCCAACTCGAGGTTCGGAAGGCCTTGCAGGACACGGGCTATCAACTCACGCCGGTGATCGATCGCGACTATTTCTTCTCGGTGTATTTCCGGACGCCGGGTGGCGTGCTGTTCGAGATCGCTACCAACGAGCCGGGCTTCAACCGGGACGAGGATACTGCGCATCTGGGCGAGTCGCTGAAGCTCCCGAAGCAGCACGAGCATCTGCGCGGCCGGCTCGAAGCCAGCCTGCAGCCGCTGGAATAGATCTCCGATCATGGACGACTATCACTTTGCCGAAGTCGCGGCGCCCAAAGGGGCGCCGCTCTTGCTGCTGTTCCACGGCACCGGTGGCGACGAAAACGACCTCATCGATCTCGGTCGCCAATTGCTGCCCGGTGCGCATCTGGTCGCGCCCCGTGGCGACGTCAGCGAGGGTGGCGCACTCAGGTTCTTCCGCCGCACCGCCGAGGGCGTTTACGACATGACCGACTTCGCCCGCGCTAGCGCGAAGATGACAGCGTTCATCCGGGCACGGGTCGTGGCGCTGGAGCCATCGTCCGTTTCGGCGCTCGGCTATTCGAACGGCGCCAATATGCTGGCAGCGACGCTCTTCAGTGCCCCCGAACTGGTCGACCGTGCGGTGCTCATGCATCCGCTGATCCCGTTTGCCCCAGCGCCGCAGCCGGGACTGACGGACAAGAACGTGCTCATCACCGCCGGTCGTCGCGACCCGATCGCGCCGGCGACGCGAACTGAGGCGTTATTGAGCTATTTCGCCGCACAGGGCGCGAAAGCCCGTATTGCCTGGCATGAGGGCGGCCATGAGATCCGGCAGTCTGAGCTCAGTACGGCCCGCGATTTCCTCGCTGCCTAGTTTTTGACCAATCGGTCAAGATTAGGGTTTCGTTCACGGTCTTCGCTCCATAGTTCCGCGCGCGAGATGGAGCGGGGAGTCGCCCGGCGGTCGAAGCCGGACGGGCAGCAATGGCTGACACCAAAACCCATCGCCGGCCGTTCAGCTCGCTTCGAACGCGGATCCTCATATTTACGCTCTGTGGTTTCGCGCTGCTCGCCGCGCCCGCCTATTGGGGCTTCACGACGCTGGTCAACGCCACCGTGGTACGGCTCGGCACTCTGTTCGCCGAAAAGCAGATCCTGTTCGATCGTTATCGTGGGCTCGATGCGCTCTCGCGCGAGCTGGCGCTGGCCGAGACGCTCACCCGCTCGCCGGCGATCCTCGACTGGGCCAAGAACGAGTCCGATCCCGACAAGCAGAGCCGCGCCATCGCCGAGCTCGAGCAATACCGGCTGTCGTTCGCCGATCACTCGTATTTCTTCGTCATCGATGGGTCCGGCAACTACTATTACAACGATGCGCAGAACTCGCATGCCGGCAAGGAATTCAGCTTCACGCTGCATCGGGACAATCCCAGCGATGCCTGGTACTACGCAACCGTTGCGCTGGCGGGTGGGTGCCACCTCAACGTCGATCACGACGATGAGCTGAACCTCACCAAGGTCTTCATCAACTGCGTTATTCGCGACGCCAACAACAACGTGCTCGGCGTCCTCGGTACCGGGCTCGATCTCACCTCTTTCATCAAGCAGGTGGTCGATTTTCCGCAGCCGGGCGTGCAGGCGATGTTCGTCGACCAAGCCGGCGCGATCCAGGCGCATCCCGACACGCGCTACATCGACTTCCACAGCCTGACCAACGCCATCGAGACCAAGAAGACCATCTTCTCGCTGCTCGATCTGCCCGCTGATCGCGCCGCCCTGAAGGAAATGATGGGCGAGGTGACGAGCGGCTCCGTCGAAGTGCGCTCGCAGTTCATGCAGATCGACGGCCGGCAGATGCTGGTCGGGGTCGGCTACCTCGACAAGCTTGGCTGGTACAATGTCGCATTCATGGACGTCGACAAGATCATCGATCGCAGCCTGTTCCTGCCGATTGGCCTGCTGCTCGCCGCCATGATGATCGCCGTTGCCCTGGTCATTGCCTTCCTGTTCAAGCTCAGCGTCACCGACCGGCTGGCCAAAGTCGAAAAGGGCGTCGTCGCGGTCAAGGACGGCGACCGCGAGCCGGTGAAGCCCGACCCGCGCAATGACGAGATCGGTCAGTTGTCGCGAACCATCGCCTCGATGGCATCGACGGTCCAGGACAACATGAAGGCGCTCGAGTTCATGGTCGAGGAGCGCACCGAGGATCTCAGGGCGCTCGCCTATCGCGACCAGCTTACCGGCATTGCCAACCGGCGTGGCTTCTCCAACGGCTTTGCAGCAACGCAGCTCGCCGCCAAACCTGAGGCGCGGCTGGCGCTGCTGCTGATCGACATCGACCGGTTCAAGGACATCAACGACAGTTTTGGCCATCAGGCCGGCGATGAGGTGGCGGTCGAAGTGGCGCGACGCATCTCGGCAATCCTGAGGCCGACCGACGTCTGCGGCCGCTGGGGCGGCGACGAGTTCATCGTGCTGTTCAACGACCTCGGCGGCCGGCCGCTGAAGACGATCGCCGAAGCCGTGAAACGCGGCCTCTCGCATCCGGTGGCGCTCAAGGACGGCCGGACCGTTCCGGTAACTGTCAGCATCGGCGCCTGCGTTGCGGAGCCAGGCGAGACGGTCGAGCAGGTGGCCGACATGGCCGACGCCGCGCTCTATGCAGCAAAGGGCGAGGGCCGCGACCGCGTAGTGCTGTACGACCCGACGCGGGCCCGCAGCGTCGCCGGCGGCAAGCTCGGCTGAAGACTCAACCGAGGAATTCCACCGGCACGCCAGGGCTCACCATCTTGGCCAGTTCCTCGGCGTCCCAGTTGGTCAGGCGCACGCAGCCATGCGACTGGGTCTTGTCGATCTTGGAGGGCTCGGGCGTGCCGTGGATGCCGAAGGTCGGCTCGGTGAGGTCGATCCACATCGAGCCCACCGGGCCGTTCGGGCCGGGTGGGATGATCAGCTTCGAGGTGTTGTCGCCCTGCTGAAAATTGACCGACGGATTGTAGGTGTAGTTCGGCATCGGCGCGACAACGCGGACAAGGTGCGTGCCGGTCGGCGACGGATTGTCGGTGCTGCCGATGGTGGCCGGATAGGCAACCAGCAGCTTGCCATCGGCATCGTAAGCGCGCACCTGCCGCGCGGTTTTGTCGGCTTCGATCCTTGCGACTTTGCCCCCCTTGTTCGGGCCATAGGCGGCAACTGCGACCGCCTCGCCGGCGACGAACTGCGCCGTCGGGTTGAGAGCCTTCAGCAGATCCTCATCCATATGGAAGCGTTCGGCGATCTCCTCGGTGACACGGGTGTAGCCAAGGAAGTCGCGCTTTGCCATTTCGGCATAGTCGGTCGGGATCGGGGCGACGATGTCGGAAACGTCCTTGTCGGTGATGGTGTAGGTGCCAATCACCGGCTCAGTGGTTTGCAGTGCGGCCAGCATGGTCGGGCTGATAACGCCGTCGACTGTGAGACCGTCCATTGTCTCGAAGGCGCGGATGGCCTTGCGGACATTGTCGCCGTCGAAGCCGTCGATGACACCGGGCGAAGCGCCGGCCCGGTCGAGGAGAATCTGGAGCTTGACGATGGCGGGATCGGGCGTGCCCGGGGGAGGAGCCGCGTCCGATCCCGTCGTCTGGCCCGCCGCGGAGGGAGGCTCGGCAGGCACGGTACTCAAATTGGCAGCGTTGATTGTGGCTGCCGTGATTGCGGCGGTGGGGACAGTGTCGTCCGCCATGGCCGCAGCAAGGGGCAGGGTCATCAGCAGGAAGAGGATAACCACCTGGAAGAGGCGCATGTGACCAAACCACCCTTTGTGCAGACAACAAGGGGATTGGCCATCGTTTGGTTGCGGCGCGGTCGGGCAAACGCCATGCGGATGGTGAACATTTGACTAAAATGCCGTTTATCCCTCTGTTGCCGTTGCGCGCCATCAGGTTAGCCTCGCGGCAAAGGAGATGCCCAATGATGCGATTTGTGGTGGCGCTCGCCGCGCTGTTGTTCTTCATTCCTGTGGCGCAGGCCGCGAGCTTCGATTGCAGCAAGGCGAGCACGTCGTTCGAAAAGGCGATCTGCGACACCCCGGATGCATCGAAGGCTGACGAAACGCTGGCGCAGGCCTATGCGACGGCGCTCGGTGGGCTGTCGAAGCCGGCGTCGGACATCGTCAAGGCGACGCAGCACGACTGGCTCGACTACGCCGCGCGGGTCTGCAGCGACCATGCACAACCGATCGCGGGCGACTACACGGCCGACCAGACGCAGTGCCTCACCAGCACGTTCCATGAGCGGATCACGGCCCTCGAAGCCAGCCGGATGCTGGGCGATTACCGCTTCTATCCGTGGGAGCGATATCTCATCGAGAAGGACCCGGACGCGACGGCCGATACCTACCAGAAGGTGGCGACCAAGCATTTCGAGACGGTCAAGATCGACAGCGGCGACGACGTCGCGACGGCTTTCAACGCGATGACCGAGAAGATGCGCCTGCGGGACGACGTGCAGGTCGGCGAGGACTCGCATCTGTTCAAGGACGGCACCGACGAACTGGCGGCGGGCGACACCGCGACCGATATCGATGTGACGACGACGGTCAAATCGGTCAACACGCACCGCATCACGCTCGAGACCGACAGCTATTGGTTTGGGCACGGCGCGGCGCACGGCAATTACGGGTCGACCTACGATCATTTCCTCATCGCCGAGAAGCGGCCGCTGGTCGCAACCGACATCTTCAAGGGCAAGACGTGGAAGACGGTGCTCGGCAAACTGGTGGTCGCCAAGCTCAAGGCCGAACTCGGCGACGAGTACCAGGGCGAGTCGGACACCGATGTCGGCGCTAGCGCGACCGATCCGACGCACTGGGACTTTTCCGACGAGGGGCTGATCGTGAACTTCGATCCGTATGCAGTTGCGTCGTACGCCCGCGGGCAGGTCAGCGTGACGATCGCGTGGACGGAGCTGACCGACGTGCTGGCCGACCAGGCGACGGATATCGCGAGCTTTTGATCTCAGGCGAGCAGGTCGGCCCAATCGGGGTGCCGGCGGAACTGCGCGACCGCGTAGGAGCATTCGGGCTTGACCTTGACGCCCTCGCGGCGGGCATCGGCGATGCCGCGCTCGATCATCTTGAAGGCGATGTTCTGGCCGCGGAATTCCGGCGGCGTGTAGGTGTGGTCGATCGCAATGGTCGTCGTGCCTATCCTGCGGAAGGTCATTTCGGCCTCCAGGTCGCCGGGCAGGCGGATGACATAGCGGCCGTGGCCGGGCGCATCTTCGCGCTCGATTTCGAACTCATCGGCCATGCTGCCAATCCTCAGACGTGAGTGACGTTTTCCTGCAGCTCAGGGAAGAGCTGCTTGCCGGATAGATAGGGATCGATGGCGAGCGCCGCCACCATGTCCTTGAGGGCTTCCTCGTGTTTGCCCTGCCTGAGGTAGATCATGACGCGGCCGGAGAGGGCGCCGAAATGGCGCGGCTCGAGCGCCAGCACCTTGTCGATGTCTGCCAGCGACGCGTCGAAATTGCCGAGCATGTAGTAGAGCGTGGCGCGCTGGTTCCAGCCCTCGGCATAGTCGGGGAAATCCTTGACGATACCGTCGAGCGTCGAGAGGGCGGCGGCGAGATCTCCCATCCGCATGGTTGCGGTCGACTGCTCCATGCGCTTGGCGAGATCGGCGTCGGACGGGGTCAGCCAATAGGTCCAGATCTTCTGCGTGATCTCTTCGGCGTCGTCGGCCGTCGGCGCGGTCTTAAGCTGGGCAAACAGCTCATCGAGCGCAGCGGTGTCGGTGTAGGTCGCGGCCAACAGCGGGGCGGCGGGGGCGGCGAAGAGCAACACCACCAGCACGGCGCGGATCATGACGATCATCGGGCGCATCGCTGGAGTTTCGCGCTGCGCCGCGCGCAAGTCCAGTGAGGACTTCGTGATGGCTCAGTGGACGGTGGAATCCGGCTTGGGCTTCCGCCAGCGCGCCTCGATGGACTTGCCGAACTCGCCGAGGAACGGCGTGAACAGGAGGACGATGCGCTTCCAGTAGTGGATCAAGAGGACGAGCGCGACGAAGACGAGAGCGCCGACCACGATCACCATTTCGAGGCTGAGGCCGATCGATTCGAGCCAGGCGCCAAGCAGCATGCCGGGCAGGATATGCGCCGCCGCCCAGACGAAGGCCGAGATGACGTTGATCAGGCTGAAGCGGCCCCAGGGCATGCCGAGCATGCCGGCGATGCCGGGGATCACCGCCTTGACGCCGGTGATGAAGCGGCCGACGAAAATGGCGAGGGCGCCGTGCTTGTGGAAATATTCCTCGCCCTGGGCGATCAGCGGCAGGTAATTCTTGAAGGGCCAGATGGTCTTGATCCGCTCCTTGAAGAAGTGGCCGATCCAGTAGGAGACCGCGTCGCCGATCACGGCGCCGGCCACTGCCGCAAAGTAGATCGGCCAGAACGGCAGCTTGCCGGCGGCGATCAGGCCGCCCGTCAGCAGCAGGATCGGCAGGGAGGGGACGAGCAGGCCGACGATGAAGACGGCCTCGCCGATGCAGACGAGGAAGATGAACAGCACCGACAGCCAGAGATTGCTGGCGATCGAATTGAGGATCTGTTCGAGATAGGCGGTGATCCAGGTCAGCAAGCCCACATGCGGTCTCCTCAGCCGTAGCGGACCTGGCGCGGTGCGCGCGGCCTGCCGTTCTCCATCCCAGCAATCGCCGCACTCCATAGCGGAATTCGGCGGCGCGGCAAACTTGTCGAATGTCGCACTTGCCGGTTAACAGTGGGGTAGCACCGACGAGGTTGCAAGGGAGACCGCCATGCCGCTGCCGATCCATCACATGATTGCCTCAGGCCCGCGGCCGGTGGCGCCGTTCTCGCATGCGGTCGAGGCCGACGGCTTCGTGTTCGTCACCGGGCAGATGCCGACCGATCCGGCGGCGCCGGACGCGCCGCTGCCGGCGGGGATCGAGGCGCAGACGCGGCGGGTGTTCGAAAATCTCAAGATTGTCCTCGGGGGCATCGGGCTCGGGCTCGAGCATGTGGTGATGGCGCGGATTTATCTCACCGAGTTCACCCGCGACTATGCGGCGCTCAACAAGCTCTGGCCGAGCTTTTTCGCCGCGGGGCAATTGCCAGCGCGAACGACGGTGGGGGTGACGGCCCTGGCGGTGGGTGCACTGGTCGAGATCGATCTGGTGGCGAGGCGGCCATAGGGCGAGCGGAGGCATCCGCTGGCGCGGTTGTGGCTGGGATGGTGCCGCTCGGAAGAGAGCGGCGCGGCGAGGCTCCGTCCCCGGAGCGGGTAGTCCGCGTTTTATGTGAGGCCGGAGCCTCGCCACGCGGTCGGGGTTTTGGGCTCAGCTGCATCCTGCCATAGGTTAAGTCGTTGCGGTGCCCATCGAGCGGCCGAAAGCGCCCGCCTTGTGCCGGCGGGAGGTGCCTCCGTTCGGGAGGGGGCAAACCCTCCCGGCCGCCGATGTGATCCCGACTGAAGATCACCCGGCCGATGCAGCCGGACCTGATGCGGAACGACTTCCGCACCACCCGACCTCCCCGCGCAAATCACTCGTCATGATCTCGCTCATCGCGAGGGGATGAGGACATTATGCGCGCAGTGCGAAGGGCGTGAGTAAGTTGGGGTCTGCGGCGGATTGGCGAGAGCAAGCAATGGGTTGGGTGGCGCGAATGGTCACGATGCGTGCACCACCAGCCACGCGGTGGGGAGCGACTGCTGGCGAGCAACTGACGGTGTCGGGGATGGATTCCGGCGTGCGCCGGAATGACGGCGGTGGAGGTTGCGGCATCGCGGATGTGGAGACACCCCCTCATCCGCCCTTCGGGCACCTTCTCCCTCAAGGGGAGAAGGGGCTGCGACGTGCGGCAGTATCAGCCCGGATAAGCGACGGTGCGCTGCGTCTGCTCGCCCAACCCAGCGATGCCCAAATGCATGGTCTGGCCGGGCTTCAGCCAGATCGGGTTCGGCTTGATGCCCATGCCGACGCCGGGCGGGGTGCCGGTGGAGATGACGTCGCCGGGCTGCAGCGACATGAACTGGCTGATGTAGGCGACCAGGGTGCGAACGCCGAAGACCATCGTTCTAGTGTTGCCGTTCTGGTAGCGGTGGCCGTCGACCTCGAGCCACATGTCGAGGTTCTGCGGGTCGGGGACTTCGTCGGCGGTGACCAGCCAGGGGCCGATAGGCCCGAAGGTGTCGGAGGACTTGCCCTTGGTCCACTGGCCGCCGCGCTCGCTCTGGAAATAGCGCTCGGACAAATCGTTGGAGACGCAGTAGCCGGCGACGTGATCGAAGGCGTCCTTTTCGTCGACGTTACGCGCTTCCTTGCCGATGATGACGCCGAGCTCGACTTCCCAATCGGGCTTTTTCGCGAGCTTCGGGATGATGACGTCGTCGTTGGGGCCGATGATGGCGCTCGTCGCCTTCTGGAACAGGATCGGTTCGGCCGGGATGGCGGCGCCGGTCTCGGCGGCATGGTCGGCGTAGTTGAGGCCGACGCAGATGAATTTGCCGACGAAGCCGACGCAGGGGCCGATGCGCAACTTGGTATCGAGCACCGGGAGCTTTGCCGGATCGGCGGCGCGGATTTTCGCGAGGCCGGCAGGAGTCAGCGCGTCGCCCTTGAGGTCGGGGACAATGGAGGACAGGTCGCGATAGGTCCCGTCGGAATGCAGGATTGCGGGCTTTTCGGCGCCCTTGGCGCCCACGCGCAGCAGTTTCATCAGGTCACTCCGGTCAAATGTGTAGGGTCGCTCTAGTCGCTGCGCCCGCGGAAATCGAGGGCGACTTTGGGGGAATGGGTTCGGTCGGTCCGGGGTTTGGTCAGCTCGCCGGACGGATGACGCCCTTCTTGAGGATGATGTTGCCGTAGAGGCGCTGCTCGCCGGTCTGGACGATGGCGTAGCCGGCATTGGCGCGCTTGTAGAAGGCGAAGCGCTCGAGCGAGCTGAGGGCGACCATCGGCTCGTGGCGGGTGACGATCCTGGCGTATTCGTCGACCACCGGCGGGCGCTGACCGGCGTCGCCGACGACCTGCATGACGATCGCTGGATCGGGCACGAAATCATCGAGCGGCAGCAGCGACAGCACGGCATCGAGCATTTCGGTCGCGGTGTGGCCGTCGGCACGGATCAGGCGCGGGCCGGCGCTGGCGCCGGGGTAGTTGCCATCAACGATGGTGATCTCGTCGCCGTGGCCCATCGCCTGCAGCGCATGCAGCAGCTCGGGGCTCAGGATATGCGGAATGCCTTTGAGCAAGATGGTCTCCTCAGCCGAAGGGCAGGGTGTTGTCGCCGAAGCGGTCGCCATCGGCGAAGAGGTCGGGCGACTGGCGGGCAAAGACCAGCAATTCGCCGGTGACCTTGTCGATATGGGCACGCATGGCGGCGGCCGCCGCATCCGCATCGCCGGTGGCGATGGCATCGACGATGGCCTTGTGTTCGGACTGGGTGAGCGACAGGCGGCGCGGATCGAGGATCAGGCGCCGGGAGCGGTCGAGATTGGCGCGAGCGGACTCGATAACGGCGCGGATGCGGTCGAAGCGCATGGCCGAGAACAGGATCTCGTGGAATTCGAGGTCCCAGGTGTGGAAGGCCTCACGGTCGCCGCGCTTGGCGGCCTTGATCTGCTCGGCAAGGTTGGCCTCGAGCTTTTCGATGAGGCCCGGCGGACGGCGAGCGACGAGGGCGCGTACGGCTTCGCTTTCCAGCGCGCGGCGGATCAGCATGTATTCGACGACGTCGCCGATCTTGACGCGACTCACCATCGAGCCGCGCTGCGGCATGATCTCGACCAGGCCCTCGGCTTGGAGCCGCGCGAAGGCTTCGGAGACCGGGAAGCGGGAGACGCCGAGGCGCTCGCAGATGGCACCCTTGTCGAGGATTTCGCCGGGACTAAGGGCCAGGGTGACGATGGCGGTGCGCAGTTGCTCGGTGACCGAGGCGGTGACGCTGCCGCGTTGCGGCGCTGCCTCCGATACCAGAAATTTGTAGGGGATTTCCGCCGCCGTCATGCTAACATGTTAGTTGGATCGCCTGCCCGGATCAACGGGCAAAGCTGTTAGCACGAGATCGCCAAAATGTCTGAAGTCATGTCCCGCCCGGCCGCCAAGACGCTGCTGCTGAACCCCGCCGACAATGTCGCGGTGGCGCTCAGCAACCTCGATGTGGGGACGGAGACGCCGCAGGGCGTCCGGACCACCAAGCGGGTGCCGAAGGGCCATAAATTCACGGTGCGGCCAGTGCGGGCGGGCGAGGCGATCGTCAAGTTCGGGCAGATCATCGGTTTTGCCAAGCAGGAGCTACCGGCGGGCGAGTGGGTGCACGAACACAATTGCTCGATCGGCAGCGACCATGGCGCGTTCAGCCGCGATTATGCGTTCGGCGAAGGCGTGGTGCCGACGGCGTTCGTGCCCCATGCCGAGCGGCGGACGTTCGAGGGGTTCAAGCGTTCGAACGGCAAAGCGGGGACGCGGAATTACCTCGGCATCCTCACTTCGGTGAACTGCTCGGCGACGGTGGCGAAGTTCGTGGCGCAGGAGATCACGCGTTCGGGCATCCTCGATGATTATCCGACGATCGACGGGGTGATCCCGTTCGTGCACGGCACGGGCTGCGCCATGGACCTCGACGGCGAGGGCTTCAATATTTTGCGGCGGACGCAGTGGGGGTACACGTCGAACCCCAATCTCGGTGGGGCTCTCCTGGTCGGGCTCGGCTGCGAGGCGTTCCAGATCGGCAAGATGAAGGAGGTCTACGGCGTCACCGACAGCGAGACGTTCCAGACCATGACGATCCAGGAGATCGGCGGGACGAAAAAGATGGTCGAGTGGGGCGTCGCGCGGATCAAGGAGATGCTGCCGATCGTCGCGGCGGCTGAGCGCGAGACAATCGCGGCGAGCGAACTGATGCTGGCGCTGCAATGCGGCGGGTCGGACGGCTATTCGGGGATCACCGCCAATCCGGCGCTGGGGGTGGCGGCGGACTTGTTGGTGCAGCAGGGTGGAACGGCGATCCTCTCGGAGACGCCGGAGATCTATGGAGCCGAGCACTTGCTGACGCGGCGCGCGGTGAGCCGCGAGGTGGGCGAGAAGCTGATCGCGCGGATCAAATGGTGGGAAGATTACACCGCGCGCAACCATGGCGAGATGAACAACAATCCGTCGCCGGGCAACAAGCTCGGCGGGCTGACGACGATCCTCGAGAAATCGCTCGGCGCGGCGGCGAAGGGCGGAACCTCGCCCCTCAACGCGGTGTACGAATATGCCGAGCTGGTGACCGAGAAGGGTTTCGTGTTCATGGACACGCCGGGCTTCGATCCGGTGTCGGCGACCGGCCAGGTGGCGGGCGGCGCGAACATTCTGGCCTTCACCACCGGTCGCGGCTCCGCCTATGGCTGCAAGCCGGTGCCCTCGGTGAAGCTTGCGACCAACTCCGACCTGTGGCGGCGGATGGGCGACGACATGGACATCAATTGCGGCGACATCGTCGAAGGGTTATCGACGGTCGAGGAAAAGGGCCGCGAGATCTTCGAGGTGCTGCTGAAAGTGGCCTCGGGCGAGCGGACGAAATCGGAATTGCTGGGCTATGGCGACAATGAGTTCGTGCCCTGGCAGGTTGGGGCGGTGATGTAGAATGGAATTCCGGAAGCTCGGTAACAGCGGGACGATCGTCACCGCCTGGTGCCTCGGGACGATGACCTTCGGCAACGAGGCCGACGAGACGGGGTCGTTTGCAATCATGGACGCCTACGCCAAGGCGGGCGGCAATTTTATCGATACGGCGGATGTCTATTCGAGCGGCGTATCCGAGCAGATCGTCGGGCGTTGGCTCAAGGCGCGGCCGACGGAGGCGGCGCAGATGGTGGTCGCCACCAAGGGGCGCTTCCCGATGGGCGACGGTCCGAACGATGTCGGGCTGTCGCGCCGGCACCTGGGCGTGGCGCTCGATGCGTCGCTGCAGCGGCTCGGGGTCGAGCGGATCGACCTCTACCAGATGCATGCGTGGGATGCGCTGACGCCACTCGAGGAGACGCTGCGGTTTCTCGACGACGCCGTGCGGGCGGGCAAGATCGCCTATTACGGGTTCTCGAACTATCTCGGCTGGCAGCTCACCAAGGCGGTGCAGATCGCCAAGGCGCAGGGTTGGGCGGCGCCGGTGACGCTGCAGCCGCAATACAATCTGCTGATGCGCGATATCGAGCTCGAGATCGTGCCGGCCTGTCTCGATGCGGGGATGGGCATGCTGCCCTGGTCGCCGCTGGCGGGTGGCTGGCTGACGGGCAAGTACGCGCGCGATAAGTTCCCGACTGGGGCGACGCGGCTCGGCGAAGACCCAAAGCGCGGCGGCGAGGCGTTCGAGCCGCGCAATGCGCAGGAGCGCACCTGGAGGGTGATCGATGCGATCGGCGCGGTGGCCAGGGGACGGGGCGTATCGATGGCGGAAGTCGCGCTGAGCTGGTGCGTCGACCGACCGGCGGTGACCTCGGTGATCCTCGGAGCGCGGACGACAGCGCAGCTCGCCGAGAACCTCAAGGCGGACGGGCTGAAGCTCAGTGCCGAGGAAGTGGCGAAGCTCGATGCCGCCGGGACGCCGGGGATTACGGATTATCCCTATGGCAATGGCGGGACGCGGCAGCGCTTCCGGCCGATCGCAGGTGGCCGCGGATGAAGGTGATCTTTTCCGACCCGACGCCGCGCTGGGTGCCGTTCGTGGCTGCTGTCCTGATCCTTGCCGGGGTGTGGTTCGGCGCCAATCTCAACCATGTCGACCCGAACTTTACGATCGACCTCGTCGTCGGATTGCTCGGGGTGCTGGTCGTCGCGCTGTTCTTCCAGGGACGCTACTACTGGACCGGGCAGGTCGCTTCGCTTGCCAGCGACGGCATGCGCTACGAGGCGGTGACCTCGATCTGGATCGGCAGCGGACGCCGCATCAGCTTCGCGGCGACGGAAGCCAAGCAATGGACCGCCAAGGCCGGCAGCGCGGCGCCCGGTGCCCGGCCGGAATTGTCGACGGTCCGGTTCGCTGTCCGCGGCAGCCCACTGGTCCTCAATTTCACGAACCCGAAAGTCGCCGACCTGGCCGCGCTCACCGCGATCAATCCCGCGTTCTTCGCCAAGGCCAAGGGCGACTACACAAACCTCAAAAACATCGGCGGATGAACAAGGCGCTGCTGATCCGCATCACCGGACTGGTGCAGGGCGTCGGCTATCGGGCGTGGACGGAGCGGGCGGCGCGCGAGCGTGGGCTCAGCGGCTGGGTGCGCAACCGGCGCGACGGCAGCGTCGAGGCGCTGATCGCCGGCGAGGCGCAGAAGGTCGACGAGATGCTCGCCTATTGCTGGCAAGGGCCGCTGTCGTCGCGGGTCGAGCGGGTGGAAGCGGCGCCCGCCACCGAGCCGATGCAGCTCGGCTTCCGGCAGCTGCCGACGGCCTGAGTCGGATGGTTTCTCCACAGCAATCGCCAACGGGCGCCGGAACTCTCCACAGCGGCAGAGGGTTGGCTTGTCACAATCGCGTCACCCCAAGGTCACGCGAGCGCCAAGCGTCAGAGTTAATGAAGTGTGACCTGCCGATCGGGAGACCCGAATGCGCGCTTCTGAGTTTTCGACCCATCTGAGCGCCCGCGCCACGAGCGGCGGGCGGCTCGATATCCGCTACGACCCCGAGACCAATTCGATGATGTTCGTCGAGGACGACTGGACCGCCGATCTGCGGAGCGGACCGACGCTGCGGACGGCGTTCCGCGAGCAGCTCGATACGCCCAAGGTTCGCCGGCTGCCGCGCCGCGCGGCTTGATGGGCTGAGCATCGCGGCCTAAGTGTCCGGGCAAGGAGAAATTCCATGCCCCTCACGACCGCGCTCACCAAACACCTCAAGGTCAAGGATCTGATCCCAGCTGCCGGATTGATCGGCGGGCAGTGGATCGAGACTGCCGAGAGCGGCAAGATTTTCGAGGTCGCCAATCCATCGACCGGCGAGCTGCTGGCGACCCTGCCTGACATGGGCGTGGCGGAGACCAAGCGCGCCATCGCCGCGGCCGACGCGGCGCAGGCGGCGTGGGCGGCGAAGACCGGCAAGGCGCGGGCCGCGGTGCTGCGGAAGATGTTCGACCTGATGACGACGCACCAGGACGATCTCGCGGCGATCATGACGGCTGAGCAGGGGAAGCCGCTCGCCGAGGCCAAGGGCGAGATCGCCTATGGGGCGAGCTATGTCGAGTGGTTCGGCGAGGAGGCGAAGCGGGTCTATGGCGACACCATCCCCGGCCACCAGGAGGACAAGCGGATCATTGTGATCAAGCAGCCGGTGGGGGTGGTGGCGACGATCACGCCGTGGAATTTCCCCAACTCGATGCTGGCGCGGAAGATGGCGCCGGCGCTGGCCGCGGGGTGCGCTGTGGTGAGCAAGCCGGCGGCGGAGACGCCGCTATCGGCCATTGCACTGGCCAAGCTCGCGGAGATGGCGGGACTGCCGGCCGGGCTGTTCAATCTGGTACTGTCGACGGATGCGCCGGCGATCGGACAGGAATTCTGTTCCAATGATACGGTGAAGAAGCTGAGCTTCACCGGTTCGACCGGCGTCGGCAAGATTCTGATGCGGCAGGCGGCGGACCAGATCAAGCGGCTGAGTCTCGAACTTGGCGGCAATGCGCCGTTCATCGTGTTCGACGACGCCGATCTCGACGCGGCGGTCGAAGGCGCGATGGTCGGCAAGTATCGCAACAACGGGCAGACCTGCGTCTGTGCCAACCGGCTGTACGTGCAGGCCGGGGTGTACGATGCGTTCGCGGAAAAGCTGGTGGCGGCGACCAAGAAGCTCAGGGTCGGCGACGGCTTTGCGGCCAACACGACGACGGGTCCGCTGATCGACAAGAAGGCGATCGCCAAGGTCGAGCGGCATATCGAGGACGCCAAGGCGAAGGGCGCGAAAGTGCTGCTGGGCGGGCACGCGCAGACAGGGCTGTTCTTCGAGCCGACGGTGCTGGGAGGCGCGACGGCGGCGATGACGCTGGCGCGCGAGGAGACGTTCGGGCCGGTAGCGCCGCTGTTCCGCTTCGAGACGGTGGAGGAAGTGATCCGGCTCGCCAACGATACGGAGTTCGGGCTCGCGTCGTATTTCTACGCCAAGGATCTGAGCCGGGTGTTCAAGGTGGCGGAGGCGCTCGACTACGGCATGGTCGGGATCAACACCGGACTGATCTCGACTGAGGTCGCGCCGTTTGGCGGCGTGAAGCAATCCGGACATGGGCGCGAGGGAAGCAAGTATGGGATCGAGGACTATCTCGATGTGAAGTATTTGTGCTTGAGCGTGTAACAGTTGGTCTCCTCCCCCTCGCGGGGAGGTAGCGCAGCCGCGAGCGTCAGCGACGTAGTAGAGCTAGGGTGGGGGGGCGACGCAAGTTCAGTGCTGACTGCTTCCCCCCTCGGGCTCGATAACGGACTTAGCGAAGGGCTAAGTCCTATCTCGCTTCCTCCCCCGCAAGGGGGAGGCGGCCCGACTGAGGGCTTAGAGTTTCAGGCGGAAGATTACCTTGTCGTCGCCGGGTTCGTAGAAATCCCCA